>JAITPF010000006.1 GCA_031289585.1 Endomicrobium sp.
AGAAGGGTGTTAGAAATACTGCAAGAGGAGATAAGGGGGATGCAGAAGAGTGGTTTAATAAGAAAGACTGTAAGCAGAGCTGTGACATTCTTTTTTGGAAGTGACTTAGTAGAGGTAAACAAACGGATAAAAGCGATAATAGGGGTGAATCTGGAAATAATAGATATAGTGTTAGCCAATAGGGTGCTAGTACGGTTAACGAAAATAAAACAACAATACCCAGTTGTTGGTATTCCAGTAGTAGGGCAAGTGGTGGCAGGAGCAGGAGCGCCACCGCCAGCTCCAGAAGGAGAAGAAGTAGGAGGAGCACCACAAGCGACTCCGACTCCGACCCCACCACCACCAACCCCGACACCATTAGCGATACCACTATCACAACCACCAGGAGTAAGAGTAGGAATAGGAGGAGCGAATAAACCAACAACAGCAGCAGTGGAAGAAGTAGTGCCCGATGCGACTGAAGTAGAGGGAGTAGTAGCAGAAGAAGAAAGAGCAAGACAAGAAGGACTAACGGTAGAGTTAGAGCGGTTAAAGAGGCAGTTCTCGAATGAAGTTCAAGGACAATTACCAGCAATCCCGGCAGTAGATGTAGAACATCCAATAGAATTTAATCAAGCAGTACAGAAATTTAGAGAAGCAGTAACAGCAGCAGCACGTTCAGCGCAGAGGGGGGGGGGAGGGATAGCAGCGCTATTAGGAGCAGTAGTACTAGGGGGGGGAGGACCTCTAGGATTGGCAGTCCTAGTAGGAGCGGTGACCCCAGGTATAGAACAGCATTACCGCCAGTCAGAAGGAAGAGGGGATTTCTCTAATGCTAATATATCGATGAGCGCGAACAGATGGGATAAGTCCTCAATATATCCAGAGTTGGAGGAAGATGGTGTCACTATAAAACTACGAGTTTCAGACCAAGCAGATGAAACAGCAGTGCCGCCGTTGCTGCCCGCGTCCGCGTTACTAATGCCAACACCAGCACCAACGCCAGAAAACAGAATATTAAAAACAGTTCCAGGTAGGGTGGTAAATGGGGTATATAGAATATTAGAACTAGGGTGGGGTTATTTTGCATTTTATGTAGCGAAAGAAATAATATTAGGAGGGGAAGTAATAGAGCACGGACTATTTATAACAGGACCAATAGGAGTAGTGGTAGGATTAGCGTTAGGAGTATTGGATTTTAAAGCAGAAGAGCTACGTCCAAAAATAGTAAAACTACTAGTAGAACCACTAGTAGAACCACAAGAAGATTTTATTGCTCAAGGCAGAACTAATGCTGAGAAGTTAGAGAAAGAGGCTTTTGAAGAAAAACAAAAAGGTAATTACGAAAAAGCAGAAGAATTATATGAAAAAGCTAGAGACATTTATACAAACATCTATGATTCTAAAAACGGTGATGATACGTATTATTTAAGCAAATCTCAAGAAATTTCTGAAAAGTGCTATGTTTTATTTAGGATAAATAAACTAATTGATAGGATAAATAAACTAATTGAGAGGATTGATGTAGAAATCGAGAGAGCTAATAATGAAAAGAGATTAGCTTTGGCAGATAGTCTTAGTTTTTTGAAGGAAGCAGCAAAAAAAGTGAGAGTTGATCCTGAAAAAGGAGGAGCTGATAAAAGGATCTCAAGGATTAAACAGGAATTACTATTTCAAATAAATATAGATAGAGAAATTAAAAAAGTTTTTGGTCTTTATATTTCCACGGAAAGTCTTAAGGATCATCCTGATTACGATACTCTTAAGAGTGATATACAAGATCTTAAGGATCATCATGTCGGTAAAGAAGATTTTGATGAAATTTACGACAGGATTAAAACAAAAGTGGAAAGATTAAGGTGTAAAGGAACATTGCAATATAAACCAGTTGAGACTGGTTTTAAGATTGACGATTCAATTAGTAAGACAGGAGGTATAGATATTCCTATGCCATTGCAATTTAATGGTGGTATATATTTAAAAGGAAAGGAATACGAGCAGCGAGAAACTCCAGTCATTAGACCTTGTACATTTGAAGTTGGTGGAGCATTACAAGAATACTGGAATTCACGGACTAATACAATGGCTGGAATTATTGGAGTGGTATATTCTAATCCAGATAAACCAGTTGGGGCTTCAATATTTAGAAAAACAGAAGGGATAGACGGTAGTGATAGTATATGGTCTAAAAAATATGACGAGATAGGTAAAAGAGAGTCCTTTGCTCCGTGTAGATTTACAGGACCTTCAACTTTCCCAGAAAGCTTGTTTGCGACAACGCAGCCAGTAAATTTTGGTGTGCCATTTAAAGATTCAGGAATATTCCCTAGTGATAGTATATGGTCTAAAAAATATGACGAGATAGGTAAAAGAGAGTCCTTTGTTCCGTATATATTTGCAAGACCTTCAATTTTCCCAGAAAGCTTGTTTGCGACAACGCAGCCAGTAAATTACGGTATTGGTGTGCCATTTAAAGATTCAAGAATATTCCCCCCTTATGGTTTAAATTTTGTCTTGTCTGAAATAGCAACACCAACATTTATAGATGTAGGCGATATAAATGGTGTCCACCCAGAGGATGAAGGAGAAGTAGGAGGGGAAGAAAAAAGAATAAAGAGTAGGATAATTTATGATATAGGTAATATAGCGTACATAGAGTCATCATCAGGAACGAAGAATGGAAATTATGGGCGAGATGCTGACTTAGTTGCAGGAGTAAAGAGTTCAAGTATTTTGGATTATATTACCTATTTAGCGCGAGTTGATGATCCTGAGCGAGTGGAAGAGATTTGCAAGATACTAGAAGGAGTTAACAGTGGGATGATGACGACAGTTCTAGGGGCTTATAGAGATGCTAATGATCAACCAATTACTGTTCCTGAAGATTATGAATTGGTGTCTGCTAAAGATTGGTATGAAGCAGCGTTAAAGAGAGATCCTTTAAACGAAAAGAATAAAGAGGAAGGGGGAAGGAGTAGAGAATTTTCGTTTTTAGATATTGATAAGATTATAGATTCACAATTAGAAATTGAAAAGGCATGCAGGTATCCGAATGGAAATATGAAGATAGATGGAGATAAACTGACCTATCATATAACAGGAGATTTAGAGGAAATGAAATATGGGATATTTCGTTTGCTAGGGATAGATGCGAGTTATAGCATAGTTAGTGGAGAAGGGAAACATTCATTTATGAAGATGACAGCAGGTAATGCAGTATCAGTTGGGGAACAATACAAGTTTAATGTAAAAGGTGTGACGATAAGAGATATGTACACAGAAGGGAACGGGTCAGGATTACGTGTGACAAATGGGGGAGCAGAAGTATATGTAGAAAATATGATATATGAGAATAATAGATCTAAAGGATCTGGAGGAGCGATATATATAAAAGGGCAAGAAGAAGGGAAGGAGCATATATTTAAAGATACGAAATTTATAAATAACGTAGCGGGAAATGACGGAGGAGGGTTGTACGTAGAGGATTCGAAAGTGACATTTTATACGACAAAGGCAGGAGGAACAGTATTTAAAGGCAATAGAGCAGGCGGCAAAAGCAGCGCATTTTACATAGGGAAAGGGAGTAGGATAATATTTGCCACGGAGGAAGGAGAGGGAGTAGATATATATGATTCGCTTAGGAATACCGTTGGAGGAGATAGGACGTTAAGCTTTAAAGGGAAAGGAGAAGTACGTATACATAATCTGGAGAATGAAATACCGGGAACGCATGTAAATATTGAAGGGAAGGTGCGTTTAAGGGACGGAGCGAATTGGAGTGAGAAAGAGATGGATATACATGAAAGCGCGATATTAGATATGGAAGATGGGAATGTAAACACAGTAAAAACTGAAGAGAAGATGAAAGTCGATGGAACAATAAAGATAGATGTATTTGAGGAAGGGAGAGGAGATAGGATAGAAGCGCAAGAAGTAGAATTGTGTAATAATAGCAAATTAGAAGTAGTGGTAAATAGAATATTTGATGAGTCAGAAGTACAATTGATAACAGGGCAAATCAAGGGAGAGTTTGGAGAAATAGTAAAAGGAGCATTAATAAGAACATATATGGATTATATAACAGGAAAGTTAATGATAAAGCAGGGAAGACTTAGGAATATGGAAGGATTAACAAGGAATGAGAGGTCCTTAGCAGAAGCATTAGATGAAATAGTAGAGACAAGAAAAGGCGCGGTATATAAACTAATACTGAAGATGACAAATTTAAAGGACGAAGATTTAAAGAGAGCGATAGGAGAAAGGAGTGGATATTTCATAGCAAATGTGATAAGGAGTGGAGGGAATGAGAATGATAGTAAATGGATATACGATAAGATGGGAGAAGAAGGGGATAGGGAGATAAAGGAAGGGTACAGGACGAATAAAGGGGTATGGGGACAGTTAAAAAGGAACTATACGAAATATGGAGAGGGACAAGAGAATGAATATAAGGATAGTGAGACAGGAGGGATGATAGGGTACGACAGTTATGTTTCAAGAGACAGAGATAATGTATGGAGTAAGGTGAAGATGGGAGTATATGGGAATGTAGGTAAGAATAGCTTGAGGCAGGGAGATGATGATGGAGAAATAGCGAAAGGAGGGATGGGAGTATATGGGGGGTATATAGGAGAGAAGTTAGAGATAAAAGGAATAATGAGTGGGAATTATAATATATATAGTACAGAGAGGGAAATAAAGATTTTAGAAAGAGGGAAAGCAAAGGCAGATTTTAACGGAATAGGGATAGGAATAGACATAGAAGGAGCAAGGAAGATAAGAATAAATGACAATGTAAGAATGAGGATGTATGGAGGGATAGAAGGGGGAGTAAGTGGATATGAAGATATAAAAGAGAAAGGAGTAGAGATATCGAATTTAAGAGTAAAAAGAGGCAATTATAATAGGATGTTAATGAGGGTAGGAGTAGGGATAACAAAAGAAATAGAGAAGGTGAGAATAGGAGGAAATGTAGAGTACAAGAGGATACTGATAGGAGAAGAGCCAAGAATAGAGAACAAAATAGGAGAAGAAGAGAAGGAGTTTGAGATAAAAGGGACAGAAGAAGGGAAGGATATAGTGGGGATGGGATTGAGAGGTAGTTACCAGATAAGTAGGGATATAAGTGTGAATGCGAGTGCGAATTTCTATACAGCTAAAGGATATGAGAATGTGCAATGTAATTTAGGAACAAGTTATAGATTTGGTGGACAAAGTCTCGGAGGACAAAGTAGTAAGATACAGTCCCCCATCAAGGTAGAAAGAAAAAAGGAAGTAAAAAAAAGTAATAAAAAAGAAGAAGAACAAAAATTTGAAATAAAATTGAATGAAGTAATAATAATACCAGAAGAGGAGCAAAGATTAAAAATAGGGAGAAATATTAAGGAAGGTGAAGAGATAGCGGACTGGAAGGTATATATAAAAGATGCTATGGGGAAAGTAGTGAAGGTATATGAAGGAGCAGGAGAAGAGGAAGGTGTATTGGAGTGGGAAGGGAGAGAAGGAGATAAGGGTAAAATATTGCCAGAAGGGATATACAGTATAACACTGGAAGTGACAGATAAGAAAGGCAGGAAAGTAGTTTCAGAGAGTAAAGAAGTGAGATTGATGAAGAAACCAAAGATAGAGAATACGAAGATAAAAGGGACAGAGAGAGGGTTAGAAATAGCGTTAAACTCAGAAGTATTATTTGATACAGGGGAAAGTGGATTAAAGTTGATGTCGAAGAAGGTATTAAATAAAGTCGCAGAATTGATGACGATATATAAGAAAAATAAAATATTAGTAGAAGGGCACAGTGATGGGCAGGGAGAAGAAAAGTTTAATCAGAGGCTATCAGAATTAAGAGCAGAGTCAGTGAAAGAATATTTGAAGGAAAGAGGTGTAGAAGAGGGAAGAATAAAGACAATAGGATGTGGAAAAAGGAAGCCAGTAGCAACGAATAAGACAAAAGCAGGAAGAAAAGAAAACAGGCGAGTAGAGATAGTGGTGTTGAAAGAATCTATGTAATCCATAGACCATATTTTTCTCGCAATGACGGCATATAAATGCTACAATTCTTTAGGTTTCACATTGGACAGACAAGACCAATCTTTTTATCGGTGAAGAAATAAAATTTTAGGATAAGAAAAGATGAGAAAAGTTTCAGGTTATATTTTGACTAAGAATGAAGAAAGACATATTAAAGAATGCATAGATAGCATTAAGTGGGTTAATGAAATTGTTATTATTGATGATTTCAGCAAAGATTCTACTGTTGAAATTGCAAAAGGAATGGGCTGCAAAGTTATACAAAATAAGTTTGAATATTTTGGTCAACAGAGAAATTTTGCTTTATCGCAATGTTTTTATGAGTGGATTGTATGTCTTGACGCAGATGAAAGAATAACACCGAAATTAAGAGAGGAAATAGAATATGAACTACAAAAATCTCCTAAAGGCAATGCTTTTGTTGCTCCAAGAAAAAGTATGTTTATAAATAAGTGGGTTTTTCATTCAGGTTGGTATCCAGATTATAGGCATCCTATCTTTTTTAACAAAAATAAAATGTGCTATAGAGATCAGCTGGTGCATGAAGATATTGATTATAAAGGCAAGAAATTCTATTTTAAGGGCGATATTTTACATTATCCTTATGATAATATAAAACAGTTTATAAAAAAGTCTAATTTCTATACTGACTTACGTTCTAAAGAGATGTTTAATAAGGGCAAAAAGTTTAGGGTTTTAAACCTTATTGTAAATCCTACAGTGATGTTTGTAAAAATGTACGTTTTTAAAAAAGGTTTTCTTGATGGGCTAACAGGTTTTGTTCTTGCATTATTGTATTCTTCGTTTTATACTTTAATGAAATATGTAAAACTTTGGGAGCTTGAAAATAAATGAAAATTCTATATCCCTTGTCTTTAATTTATTCTCTTTTATATAAGGCAGACAGATATTTTAGTAATCCAAAAAAACTTTCAAAACCTGTAATAAGTGTTGGTAATCTTACATTGGGTGGTACAGGTAAAACTCCAATTGTAATTGAAATTTTAAATTTACTCATAAAAAATAATTTAAAACCTATAGTCTTAACACGTGGCTACTCTCGGAAGAACAAAATTCCCGTTATGTTAAAAAATGGTGCGGTAGGTGTCAATGTATTAGATAGTGGAGATGAACCTCTTTTAATTGCAAGAAGTGTTCCAAAAGCTGGTGTTATTATCGGTGCTGATAGATATAACAATGCTTTAAAATTTGAAAGCGAAATGATCCCTGATATTTATGTATTAGATGATGGTTTTCAGCATTGGAATATTCAAATAGATTTAGATATAGTATGTATAAATGCGGCAAATCCTTTTGGCAATGGAATGCTTATACCAGCAGGAATTTTGAGAGAAAAACCGACGGCTTTAAGAAGGGCTGAACTTATAATTATTACAAATTCCGATATGGTTTCATATGAAGAGCTTATAAAATTAGAAAAAATAATATTTGCTTTATCAGGACAAAGACCCATTGTAAGCTGTTACGGTGAGTTTGAATACAAAACTACAGATTTAAGTACGGATTTTAGTATAGAACTTTTAAAAAAATCTGATGTATACGCTTTAAGCGCTATATGTTTTGCGAAAGGGTTTAAAAATTCTATTGAAAAGTCAGGAATAAAGATAAAAGACAGTATAGTTTTAAGGGACCATAGTGGTTACAGCGATAATAAACTTAAAAAAATAATACATCGAAAAGGAAAAGATTCATATTTTATCGCTACAGCAAAGGATGCTGTTAAATTTCAAAATATTAATGTAGATTTTAAAGAGAAAATTGCTATACTTACAGTGAAACCGATATTTAAAATAGGGAAAGCGCAATGGGAGCGAGAAGTATTAAAACGTCTGCCGTTTTTTTAGATAGAGACGGGACGATTATTTTTGATAAAAATTATTTAAATTCACCCAAACAAGTAAAACTTTATTCTTTTGCTGCAAAAAGTATAACTAAGTTACAAGCGGCAGGCTTTAAAATAGTTGTTGTAACAAACCAGTCTGGTGTTGCCAGGAGAATGTTTTCAGAGGAAGAATTGCAAAAAATACATAAAAGATTTTTATCTCTTCTTAAAGCAGATGGAGCAAAAATAGATGCCATTTATTATTGTCCTCATATTGATGAAAATAAATGCGATTGCAGGAAACCTAAGATAGGTATGGTGCTGCAAGGTGCGAAAGATTTAAATATAGATCTTAAAAAGTCTTATACTGTGGGAGACAGTATAAGAGATTATCTTTTAGGTTTTAATATGGGCGGCAAAGGTATTTTAGTTCTTACCGGTCACGGTAAAAACCAGCAAAAAAACATATCAAAAGAAAAAGTTAAACCATTTGCGGTATGCAAAACTTTAAAACAAGCCACAGATTTAATTATAAAAAATAGTGCTAGTATGAATAGACTCTAAATGGGCATAACGGTCAAAAAGAGTTGCTAAAAACAGTCAATTTGAAACAAAATATAGACGACGAAATAGAACAATAGTAGTCTGATTATTAAAAAGGTTTAATAATCATGAAGAAAAGTGTCAAAGCAACGAAATAAAATTGTATGGCAAAACAGCTAAACATAAAATGCAGAGGTCATAATGGATTGTCTTTAAATCACAAAATTGCTTACTTGAAATTGGTATTGTTCCTTTAAAAATACTTATCTTTTAGTCCTGTCCGTCATTGTGAAGCCAGAAGGGCTGTGGTAATCTTTCTTTTAACGATACAGATTGCTTCGTCAGGAGTTTGTCCTTACCCTCGCTGCCTTCGGCAGTGCGCAATGACAGCAAAAAAGGTGTCATTCCCGTGAAAACGGGAATCCATGTTAAAATTATGAAAGAACCTTTAAAAGGAGAATTAAGATGGACAGTCAAGAAGATAATATAAATCTTCCTTTAGTACATAAAGGAAAAGTTAGAAACGTTTATGATTTAGGGCAGAGCTATTTAATTGTAGCTTCTGATAGAATTTCAGCTTTTGATTATGTTATCCCGACATTAATTCCAAATAAAGGTAAAATTCTTCACAAACTTTCAATGTTCTGGTTTGATTTTGTTCAAGGGATGGTTCCAAATCATATTATTACTGGAGATTTTAATAGTTTTCCAGCAGCGCTTAAACAGTATCAATATTTATGTGATAGATCAATGATAGTAAA
This sequence comes from Endomicrobium sp., assembly GCA_031289585.1. Taxonomy (GTDB): domain Bacteria; phylum Elusimicrobiota; class Endomicrobiia; order Endomicrobiales; family Endomicrobiaceae; genus Endomicrobiellum. Next base: position 9,157 of record JAITPF010000006.1, read on the forward strand.
AAAAGCGAATAGAGTTGATATTGAGTGCGTTGTCAGAGGGTATCTTGCAGGTTCTGGATGGAAAGAATATCATAAGTCGCAACTGGTTTGTGGTATCAAATTACCTGAAGGTCTTAGGGAATCATCAAAATTACCAAACCCTATTTTTACTCCGTCAAGCAAAGAAGAAAGTGGAAAGCATGACGAAAATATTTCTTTTGAAGAAACTGTAAAAAGAGTAGGAAAAGATACTGCTGAAAATTTACAAAAGATTTCATTTGAATTATATAAAAAAGTAAGCGAATATTCTATTTCTAGAGGTATAATACTTGCGGATACAAAACTAGAATTTGGTTTTTACGATAATCAGTTAATCTTGATAGATGAAATTTTTACTCCAGATTCATCAAGATTTTGGGAAATCGATAAGTATGAAGAAGGGAAACCGCAGGACAGTTTAGATAAACAATATGTGAGAGATTATCTTGAGCGTATAAAATGGGATAAATCATCGCCTACTCCAGAACTCCCAAAAGATGTTGTTGAAAAAACTATGGAGAAATATATTAGTGCGTATGAAAAATTGACTGGGGGAAATTTTTAGAGTATGTTTAAGATAGAAATTCTTACAAAAAAAGGATTTAAAAATTCACATGGGAAACATGTCTTATCTGATATTACTGGCATTGGTATTAGAAATGTAATAAAGGTTGAATATTCACCTTTATATATTATTGATGGTGACATAAATTTTGTTGAAGCTAAAATGATAGCTTCGGAACTGTTAAGCGATAAGATAATTGAAACATATACCGTAAATAATCACTCTGAACATGATTCAAAATCTACCGCTACTTTTAATTGTGCTCTTTTTGTCGTAGAGGTTTGGTATAAAACAGGCGTTACTGACACAGTGTCTGAAAGTGTTATGAAAGCTGTGAAAGATTTAGGAATTATAAAGGAAATGAAAGTTAAAATGGGACATAAATATTATTTGTATGGTAAAATTTCACAAACTGTTTTAAATAATATAGCAACTAAATTGTTAGCAAATACATTAATTCAAGAGTATAAAATAAAATGAAAAGTACGACTAACTGTAAAATTGTTAAGATTTTAGATTTATCTGATAAACAATTGCTTGAGTTAAGCAGGAAAAATGTTCTTTCATTGTCACTTGAAGAGATGAAGGCAATTCAGAACTATTTTAAAAAACTTAAAAGAAATCCTACCGATGTTGAAATTGAAACTATAGCTCAGACGTGGAGTGAACACTGTAAGCATAAAACGTTGACAGGAGTAATAGAATATACCGAAGAAAAGGGTAGCCAAAAGGTACGAAGAACATACCGTAATCTATTAAAAGAGACTATTTTCAAAGCTACAGTAGAATTAAATAAAAAGTGGTGCTTATCTGTTTTTAAAGATAATGCTGGGGTTATTGAATTTGATTCCAAAAATGGTGTTGCTTTTAAAGTTGAGACGCATAATCACCCATCAGCTCTTGAGCCGTATGGTGGTTCTGCAACGGGTATAGGTGGTGTTATAAGAGATATTTTAGGAGTTGGTCTTGGAGCTAAACCTTTAGCTAATACAGATGTATTTTGTTTTGGAAATCCAAATACAGTTGCTTCCAAAGTACCTGAAGGAATGCATCACCCTAAAAGAATAGTAAAAGGCGTTGTGTCCGGCGTAAGAGATTATGGAAATAGAATGGGAATACCTACAGTAAACGGAGCGGTTTATTTTGATGATGGTTATATGGCAAACCCTCTTGTTTATTGTGGAACTATGGGAATAATACCAAAAAACAAAATAGAAAAAAAAGTTAATTTTGGAGATTTGATTTTGGTTGTTGGTGGAAGAACGGGTAGAGACGGAATACATGGAGCGACGTTTTCTTCAATACAGCTTGATCAAGAATCTGACGTAACTGCTGTTCAGATAGGAAATCCTATAGTTGAAAAAAAAGTTTTAGATGTGATGCTTAAAGCAAGAAACTTAAATCTTTACAGAGCGGTTACTGATTGTGGTGCTGGCGGTTTATCCAGCGCTGTTGGCGAGCTTGGTGAAAAAACAGGAGCTGTTGTTTATCTTAATAAAGTTCCTTTAAAATATCAAGGACTTAGTCCGTGGGAGATATGGATTTCAGAAGCTCAGGAGAGAATGGTTTTTGCTGTTCCTCCAAAAAATAAAAAGAAAATTGTTGAAATATTTAAAAAGGAAAATGTTGAAGCAGTTTTTATTGGGGAATTTACAAAAGATAAAAAGCTTACTCTTATTTATAATAATGATGTTGTAACAAGTATGGATATGAAGTTTCTCCATGATGGAGTTCCTAAACCTACAAGACTTGCAGTTTGTAAAGTAAAAGAAGAAAAAGAGCAGAAACCAGTTAAGATGACTTCTTCTGAAATTTCAAAAGCTCTAAGAGCTTCACTTGCCGATTTAAATGTTTGTTCTAAAGAATGGATTATAAGGCAGTATGATCACGAAGTGCAAGGGCAGACTGTTATAAAACCGTTGCAAGGAAATGATATTGAGGTATCAGGTCCTGGCGATGCTGCTGTTATTTTCCCATACACTGTTGTTAGAGGTACAAAAAAAGGAATTGTTTTGTCTAATGGGTTAAATCCGCAGTATGGAAAGATAAATACTTATAAAATGGCAGCATCTGCAATAGAAGAAGCTTTAAGGAATGCAGTTGCTGTTGGGTCTGATGTTGAAAAGATGTCAATATTGGATAATTTTTGTTGGGGAAATCCTAACAAACCGGAAATTTTAGGAAGTTTAGTGCGTGCGGCAAATGCTTGCTATGATATGTCAAAAGCTTTTGATGTTCCTTTTATATCTGGAAAAGATAGTTTGCACAATGAATATTCTATAGGCGGGAAAAAATATTCGATACCTCCGGCACTTTTAATCTCTGCAATGGGCGTTATAGAAAATGTAGCAAATACCATTACAATGCCTTTAAAAAATAATGGAAATAAAATATTCGTTTTAGGAATTACAAGAGATGAGCTTGGAGGATCTGTACTTGCTAAGATAAAAAATATTAAAGATGGTATAGTGCCTAACGTATATCCAAAAGAATCTAAAGAAATAATGAAAAGGATTTATAAAGCAATAAATAAAAATTTAATAGAATCTTGTCACGACTGTTCTGAAGGTGGTTTAGCTGTAGCAATAAGCGAAATGGCTTTTTCAGCAGATAGAGGCGTTAAAATAGACATAGATGCTATTAAGACTGAAACAATTAGATCTATGACCATAGCGGAAATATTATTTTCAGAGTCTAACGGCAGATTTATTGTTGAAGTGTACCCCGACAATGAAGAAAAATTTCAAGAAATCTTCAATTGTACAGTTTTTTCTAAAGTTGGTTATGTAAATGATGATAAAAAGATAATTTTTGAAAGCAAAAAAAATAAAATAAAAGTACAGGAAGATCCTGAAACCCTATTAAAAGTATGGCAGAGTACTATGAACTGGTAAAAATATGAAAAAAGTTAAAACATTAATTTTAAGAACTGCAGGAACAAATTGTGATTATGAAACACAGGCTGCTTTTGAATTGTGCGGAGCTGTTGTGGAATGTGTACATATCAATACTCTTATTGAAAAAAAGGATAAAATTTTTGAATATGATATTTTGGCTTTTCCAGGTGGATTTTCTTATGGTGATGATATAGCGTCTGGTAAAATATTATCAAATGAAGTCAAAAATAAACTTGGCGATAAATTTAAGAAATTCGCATTAAGCGATAAGCCGATTATTGGTATATGTAATGGCTTTCAGGTTTTAGTTAAAATGGGATTGCTTCCCGAGCCAAAACTTTTTGAACAAATTTCTACTCTTTCTTATAATGATTCTGATAAATTTGAATGCCGTTGGGTTTATTTAAAAACTGAAAAAAAAGTTAAAAATGAATCTAATTGTATCTGGACAAAAAATTTACCTGATATAATAAGTTTGTCTATAGCTCACGGTGAAGGAAAATTCATTCCAAACAATAAAAAACTTTTAAATAGTTTAAATAAAAATAATCAGATTGTTTTTAGATATTCTTCAAAAGATGGTAGCAAACCTGAATATCCTTTAGATCCAAACGGATCTATAGAGCAGATAGCTGGAATATGTAATACAAAAGGGAATATTTTTGGACTTATGCCTCACCCTGAGAGATATGTTTTTGCTTTACAACATCCTGCAAAAGAGGGTTTTGATGGTGAATACGGCTGGGGTAAAATTATCTTCCAAAATGCCGTTGATTTTGTAAAATAACGATGATAGGTAATAAGACCAAAAGAATATCGTGTCATACCCGTTTTCACGGGTATGACACCTTTTTTGCTGTCATTGCGCACTGCCGAAGGCAGCGAGGGTAAGGGCAAAGTCCTGACGAAGCAATTTATGCAGTTAGTAAAGGAAAGATTACCACAAGCCCTTCGGACTTCGCAATGGGTATAGTGGTCAAAAAGAGTTGCTAATTTTTATAGTTTTTGTTCTTTCAAAATATATGCTGGTTTTAAAATATGAGAAACATTCAATAAATAAAAAAATTGCATTAAAATTGTCAGTCGCAGTTACAGGTGATCATAATTTCTGGAATATGTTAGCGTATTCAAATGAAAGAACGTTGGATTCTTTGAGTGTTCCTTTCTATTTATATATTCCAGATGCATTGAAACCTAAAAATATTGATACCTCTGTTTTTGGATTTCATTTAGATATTATGCCTACACTTTATAATTTATCTCTTTCGGACTGTGAATATATGGCTATGGGGCAAAATCTTTTATCTGAAAAAGCAAAAGACAATATTATTTTTATGGATTTTGGAATTATAATGAACAAAAATGTTGTTGTTAGATACAATTTTCATAACGGAAAATCTGAATACTATAACCGGGATAAAAATAAAAACAGGGAAATTGAGTCTTCTATTGGAACTAATGAGCATGAGGAACTGATTAAGCATTATTTATCGTCACTAGCGGTTTCAGAATATTTAATTAAAAATACTGGGAAGTAGTCCTGCAGTGTTTAAAAATTAAAATTGTTACTCTTGAACTGAGCGTTATCTTTCCCCAAAAGCAGTTTTTGTAAAAGGTAGTTTTAAAAATGTCTTTTAAACTTTAAGTCAACTGCTATGGGCTTACGCCTGTAATTGCCATAAGGTATGGTTATGGCAGACAAAGTACATATTACAATAATTGAAAACAAGTTAATATTAGGGTATAATTAAAAGAAATATTGGGTAAAGCATAGATTTATGATACATTGACTGTGCACTGTGCTTTTCTCGCTGATTGTTCTTGCTTCTGTACGTCGGAGGCAGAGAGGGGTAAGGTATTTGAAGGTAAACTCCATCAAAGGTTTATTTTACAACAAATGAGTAAACTGTGTGTCAAGGAATAATTATAAATATAATATTTATGGAGACCTTAAAAAATGAAAATTTGTTACAACGAAAAACTAAAAAAATTATCACCTTATCTTTTTATTGAAATAGATAAAAAGAAAAAAGAAGCAATTGAGAGAGGGGCAGATATAATATCTTTAGGTGTTGGCGATCCTGACTTACCTACGCCAAAACATATAATAAAATCTATGCAAGAAGCTGTAACAAGATCTGAAAATCATCAGTATCCTTTTGGTGCAGGTTTGCTTTCTTACAGAAAAGCTGTTGCAGAATGGTACAAAAAAAGGTTTAACGTTGATTTGAGCGCTGATGAAGTGTGCGCTCTTATAGGTTCAAAGGAAGGTATAGGGCACATGCATTTAGGTTTTATAAATCCTGGAGATGTAGTTTTAATACCAGAACCTGGTTATCCCGTATATAATACGGGGACTATTTTTACTGAAGGAGTCCCATACTTTATGCCTTTGCTTGAAAAAAATGATTTCTTACCGGATTTGGGTGCAATTCCTTCAGATATTCTTAAAAAAGCAAAATTAATTTTTATAAATTATCCTAATAATCCGACTGCTGCGGTTGCTCCAAAAGAATTTTATTTGGAACTTATAGAGTTTGCAAAAAAGAATAATATAATTGTTGCTGCAGATGCTGCATATTCGGAAATATATTATGATGAAAATGAGAAACCGTCAAGTTTCCTAGAATTTTTTGGAGCCAAGGAAATAGGTGTAGAATTTCATTCGCTTTCTAAAACTTATAATATGACTGGTTGGCGTATAGGCTGGGTTTGTGGTAATAAAGATGTGGTTGCAGGTATTGCGAAAGTAAAAGATAATTATGATTCAGGTGTTTTTCAGGCAGTTCAAGAGGCAGCGATTACAGCTCTTACATCTTCTCAAAAATGTGTAGAAGATGCCAGAAAAATGTATAAAGAACGCAGGGACGCTTTAGTTGAAGGTTTGCAAAAACTGGATTGGAAAGTAAATTTGCCAAAAGCTTCTTTTTACGTTTGGGCAAAAGTTCCAGAGGGTTATACTTCTTCACAAGTTGTTGCAAAACTTCTTGATGAAGCAGCAATAATATGTACTCCGGGAAATGGTATGGGTAAAAGCGGTGAAGGTTATGTTAGATTCGCTCTTACTGTAAATGTACCAAGAATTAAAGAAGCTATAGCACGTATCAGTAAAATAAAATGGTAAGTTTGTAGGAGAAATTTGTGAAACTTGATTGTCAAGTCTAAGAAAAGCTATTTGAGTCTTTAGTTGAAGTAATAAATGTTTCTAATAGATTGATAAAGCGTGAAGCAAGTACTCCTGAAGAAATAGCTATTCGTTCTGGTGTTATACAAAACTTTGAATTTACTTTTGAGCTTTCTTGGAAGTTCATTAAACGTTGGGTAGAATTATATGCTAATGGTAAAGTGTCAGCTGAAACGCGTAAACAATTATATAGACTTGCATTTGAGTATAAGCTAGAATAAAGAAGTATTAGGAAGGTGGTTTAAGTATAACGAAGCAAGAAATATAACTTCCCATACATACAATGAAGCAAAAGCTGATTTGGTGTATAAAATTGCAAAAGAGTTTTTAAAAGATGCAAAAAGTTTGTTAGCTAATTTAGAGAAATTGTATGACTAATACAAAAACTATAGATCTGGAAGAAAAATATTGGGAGATGGTAAAAAACATATTAGCTTTTACTCTTAAAGGAAAGAATGTTAAAGTATATACTTTTGGTTCAAGGGTAAAAGGAACGACAAAAAGAGCTTCAGATATAGATTTAGCTTTAGATGCAAATGGAACAAGTTTAGATTATTTTTTTATTGCAAACATGAAATCTTACTTTCAAGAAAGCAATATTCCCTACAGTGTGGATATAATAGACTTAAATGAAATTTCAGCCAGTTTTAAAGAATTTATCAAAAACGATTTGATTGAAATAGAATATAAATAGTGCTCTAGAGCACTTTTATCTATCTAGGTGGTTTTCTTAATATAAAATATTTTTTTCAATGTTAGTTTGTTAATTTTGATGTTTTTCGTTGCGAATTTGACTATTTTTCCGCATAACACTTTTGCTCTATTAGTGTGAATAAATTCTAAAATAATACTAAATAGGAGTTTATATGAAAAACAATTTCCCTATTTTTGACAAAGTTACGGTATCTTTACTTGAAGCAATGCCTTATGAATATTGCGGAAAAGATATAAATGTCTGTATTGAAACAGAAGAGTTTACTTGTCTTTGTCCATGGACAGGTCTTCCAGACTTTGCATATATTGTTATAAATTATACTCCTGATAAAAGTGTTATAGAACTGAAGTCTTTAAAATTGTATTTACAAAGTTATAGAATGGTTGGTATAGTTCATGAGAGCGTTGTAAACAACATTTTAAACGACTTAGTAAAAATTGTAAAACCTAAAGAAATGTCTATAGATATTGAGTTTAAAATACGTGGTGGACTAACAACAACTGTAAGTACGCAATATTGTAAAAAATAAATATGATTATACCTAAGGAAAATAAATGTTTCGAAAAAATCAGAATGTACATTTTATAGGTATTGGTGGGTCAGGAATGTCTGGTATAGCTGAAGTTTTAATAAATTTAGGACATTATGTTTCAGGTTCTGATTTAAAAAAAACTGACATTACTGAGTATCTCAAGGCGATAGGTGCAAAAATTTACATAGGACATAATGCAAAACATATAAAATCTGCTGAAGTTGTTGTCACTTCCACAGCAGTAAGCAAAAGCAATCCTGAAGTTGTTGCAGCGTTAAAGAAAAAAATTCCTGTAATTCCGCGCATAGAAATGCTTGCTGAACTTGCAAGATTGAAATATGCTGTAACAATAGCAGGAACTCATGGCAAAACGACCACTACATCACTTGCCTCTCTTGTTCTTGACGAGGGCGGGCTTGACCCTACAATTGTTATTGGTGGTAGACTTAAAAATCTTAAAACAAGTGCAAGATTAGGAAGAGGTGATTATATTGTTGCAGAAGCAGATGAGTCTGATGGTTCTTTTTTAAAACTTTCACCGGTTATTACTGTTGTAACAAATATAGATAATGATCATTTAGATTATTATTGCAATATGGAAAATCTTAAAGAAGCTTTTGTAAAACATATTAATTGTATTCCGTTTTATGGTGCTGCAATAATTTGTTCAGATAACGAAGTTGTGAAAGAAATAATTCCAAAAATTACAAGAAAATACATTACTTATGGACTTACGGGCAATCCGGATATTAAAGCTTCAAATATAAAAGTATTAAGAAACTGTACGAGTTTTGATGTTATTTATATGGGTAAAAAAGTTGGCGATGTTTGTATAAGAATTCCAGGAAAACACAATATATCGAATTCTCTTGCAGCAATAGGCGTTGGATTATGGCTTGGAATACCGTTTAATTTAATTGCAAAAGCAATAAATAAATTTGACGGTGTTGGCAGACGTCTTGAAATAAAAGGTGAAAAAAAAGGGGTAACAGTTATTGATGATTACGGTCATCATCCAACAGAAGTTGCCGCGACTTTAAAAGCTATAAAGCATTTTTGGCCTAAACGCAGATTGCTTGTTTTGTTTCAACCGCATAGATATACAAGAGCAAAACAACTTTTCAATGAATTTGGTAAAAGTTTTTCAGATGCAGATTTAGTAAAAATTTTAGATATTTATTCTGCGGGAGAGCAACCAATAGATGGTGTGAGTTCAGATTTAATATTGACAAGTCTTGTAAATAATAAATGTAATGTTGAAAAATTTTCAGATTTAGAAAATTTTTCAAAAAGTCTTTCTTCAGGTGATATAGTATTAACTTTAGGTGCAGGAGACGTTTGGAAGAAAGGAGAAGAGTTATTAACTCTGATTTAATATTTAAAACTTTATCTGCGTTAGGTTGTAATGTCTTAAAAGATGAACCTCTTTCAAAACATTGTTCTTTTAAGATTGGTGGAAAAGCTGATTTTTTTATTGCAATTCCAAATGAGCAGGCTCTGCTTACTTTTTTTAATAGTGTTTTAGCAAATAATTATTTTATATTGGGGGGGGGAACAAATATTCTTTTTTCTGATGAAGGGTATAAGGGGGTAGTTGTTCATCTTACAGGAAACTTTGGTAAAATTTCTATTTTAGGAGACGAAATTTCATGTGGTGGTGGAGCATTGCTTTCAAATGTTTTAAAAACTGCTCTTGAAAATAATTTAAGTGGTCTTGAATGTGCCGCAGGAATTCCCGGAACAATTGGCGGAGCGGTTTGTGGAAATGCTGGAAATAGAGATAAATGGATCAGTACAGTTGTAAAGAGTATAGAAGTTTATAAAAATCAAAAGAAAGAGATTATAAATAAAAACAAAGTCCAATTCGGATATAGAGCAAGCAGTCTCGAAAACTGTGTTATTACAAAGGTCAATTTTTCCTTGAAAAAGCACACAAGAAATGATAATGATTTACAAGAAGTTTCCGAAAATATACAAAAACGTTTAAAAACGCAGCCTTTAAATATACCTAATGCCGGTAGTATATTTAAAAATCCTAATGGATTTAGCGCTGGAAAACTTATTGAAAAAGTCGGTTTAAAAGGAAAACGTATAGGTGGTGCGCAAATCTCTGAACTTCACGGAAATTTTATAGTAAATACTGATAGTGCTTCTGCAAAAGATGTTTTAGCTCTGATTGACTTAATCAAAGAAAAAGTAGAAGAAAAATTTAATATAAATCTTGAAACGGAAATAAAAATAATAAAATGACAATCTCTGAAATTTTAGAAAAATTAAATAATAAAAAAATAGGTGTTTTGTATGGTGGACTTTCAAGTGAAAGAACAATTTCAATTAAGTCCGGAAAAGCTGTTTTAAATGTACTAAAGAAGCTGAAGTTAAATGTATGCGGTATTGATGTGAATAGGAATATTGCAGAAGAAATAAAAAAAGAAAAAATAGATATTGCATATATAGTTTTACATGGACCAATGGGCGAAGATGGGGCGATTCAAGGTATGCTTGAAGTAATGGGTATTCCTTATACTGGTTGTGGTATTTTTTCAAGTGCTGCCTCTATGGATAAGGATATTTCTAAACATTTGTTTAAGTATGTAGGCATTTTGACACCTGAATGGAAAACTTTAAAGAAATTTGAAGCTGTACCTGAAATAAAAAAGTATCCCGTTATTGTAAAACCTGTATCTCAGGGATCTACAATAGGTGTAACAATAGTAAAAAATGATTCGCAGTTTGTTGAAGCTGCAAAAAAAGCGTTTAAATATGATAAAGAAATTATTATTGAGAAATTTATAGATGGTAAAGAAATAACAGTAGGTGTTTTAAACGGTAAAGCATTACCTCTTGTGGGAATAGTTCCAAAAGGAGGATTTTATGATTTTAAATCTAAATATCAAAAAGGTGGGTCAAAACATATAATTCCTGCAAGAATAAGTAAAAAAGCTTATAAAATGGCGCAAAATAGTGCTGAAAAAGTGTATAAAATTTTTAAATGCAAAGCGATTTGTCGTGTTGATATGATTGTAGATAAAAATGATAAAGTATGGGTTCTTGAAAATAATACTATTCCTGGAATGACGGAGACTTCTTTAGTTCCAGATGAAGGCAGAGCTGTTGGGTATAATTTTGAAAATTTAGTTTTAAAGATTATAGAAAGCGCATTATAGGAAGTTGGATGACAAAAAAAAAGCGCTATGTTTACAGATATGTTTCTACAGGTAGAGGTTATTTGCGTTCGCGCAAGAGAGGCAGAAAAATTGTCAAATTATTTTTCTGTTTTATATTATTTGTTTTGGTGATTTTTTTTGTTTATTTTAGCGGTAAAAGACTTATAGATATTATTTATGAATCTGACAACATGATTGTCAAAGATATAGAGATTGTTGGGACTAAAAATGTTACAAAAGCTGAAATAAAAGAACTTCTTCCTTTTAAGATAAGGGATAATCTTTTAAAAATAAATTTATCGGAAGCTGAAAATGAAATAAAAAAATTAAAACCTGAGTTAAAAAATATTATAATCAGTCGGCGTTGGCAAAAAGTGAGAATTAAACTTTATGAGAGAACGCCAGAAGCGTTTATAATGTATAATGATGAAATGTTAGGAATAGATTTTGACGATAGTTCTTTCCCTTTACGTGGTTTTATGAGTACAATGAAAGTTCCTAAACTTTTTTATAAATCCGCTGACGAAAGAAAGGAACTTTTAAGATTCATTAAAAGATTTAAGTCTGTATGCGGTGATTTTCTTGACAATATTTCTGAAATTAAGTTTAGCAATACAGGCGATATAATTTTTGTTATGCATGACAATACGGTTGTTTTTTGGGGAATAGATGAAAGACCAGAACATTTGCCACATAAATTTGAAAAGTTTCAAAAAGTTTATGTCGATGCGATGTCTAAATACAAACAGTTAAAATATATAGATATGACTCTTTATAGTTCTGGAAGAGCAATTGTAAAACCTATAGTTGACTAGAGAGGATTTAAACAATGGTAAAACAAGTACTTACAGCAGGTCTTGATATTGGCAGTAATCAGGTATGTTGTGTTGCTGGGGTGCGTGATGAAGAGGCAAGAGTAGTCAAAGTTTTAAGTGCAGTAGCAGTTTCGTGTGATGGTATTAAGGCAGGTGCGGTTATTAATATACAGGAAGCGGCATTGTCTATAGGCAAAGCTTTTGAAGAAACTGAAAAAGTTACAGGTAGTCAGATAGGTAATGTAGTTGTCGCTATGCGAGGCAATTTTATCAAATCAAAAAACTCAAAAGGTGTTGCGAATATAAATTATTCAAACAGAGAAATTACACAGGAAACTGTAGAAAATGCTTTAGAAAGCGCAAGAAAACAGATAAAAATGGAACCAGATCAAGAAATATTACAAATAGTCCCGCGTGAATATATATTAAATCAACAAAGGGGCATACAAAATCCAATTGGTATGGAAGGTACGTATATTGAAGTGGATATACACGTTTTTATAGCTTCAAGCAGTAATATAGGAAATATAACAAAAGCTATTAGTTCAGTAGGTATGGGTTATGACGATAGAGTTTATGGTTATTTAGCTGCAAGTGATATTTTAGTTACAAGGGAAGAGAAAGAATTGAGTTGTCTTGTGGTTGATTTTGGCGGACTTACGACAGGACTTGTTCACTATGTTGATGGTATCATTAGACATACTGATGAAATTCCAGAAGGATCTGATTATATTACAAGAGATATTGGGCATAAATTAAGAGCAACTTATTCTATTTCAAAGGAAATTAAAGAGATGCATGGAGCTGCTTTTATCTATAGTGATTTTAAAAATGAAGAATTTGAATACAGAGGTGCAGATGGTAGGAGTACAAGGAAATGCGATAGGGTTGAGCTTGTAAACGGCATAATTACACCGAGAATTGATAGAATTTTGTATGAAATAAAAGAAGTTATGGAAAAAAATAGTTACGGGGATGAATTTCTATCTGGCGGAATAATTCTTACTGGAGGTGGTAGTAATCTCTCTGGTATTGCTGAAGCATTTGAAAAAGCATTTAACTGTTCTATAAGAATCGGGTCACCAAATCCTGATAAAATTGTAGGGCCAGATAAAATATTATTAAATCCGTCTTATACTGCGGCTATAGGTGCAATAGCTTCTAATTTTTCCAATTCAAAAGGTTATTTGCAAAAGAAATCATCAGGAAGTGGTGTAGTGTCAAAAATATCAAGATGGTTTGAGGAAGTTTTTTAAATGAGTGTAAAGATAGTATTACCTACAAAGGAAATGAATGCAGCACAGCCTGCAGTAATTAAAATTTTAGGTGTTGGTGGTGGTGGATGCAATGCAGTTAACAGAATGATTGCTGCAAATGTTGGTAATGTTGAATTTGTAGCTATTAATACAGACGCGCAGGCGTTGCTTAAATCTTCGGCACCAGATATACTTCAAATTGGTGAAAAAATAACAAAGGGTCTTGGCGTTGGAGGAAACCCTGAAGTTGGCAGACGTGCTGCAGAAGAAAGTGCAGAAGAAATCAGAGGAAGATTTATTGGTGCAGATATGATTTTTGTTGCTGCTGGAATGGGAGGAGGAACAGGCACCGGAGCAGCTCCCATAGTTGCAAAACTTGCAAAAGAAGAAGGGATACTTACCATAGGTGTTGTCACGAAACCTTTTGAACATGAAGGCAAAGTAAGGATGACTCAGGCTGAAGATGGAATTAAGAATCTTAAAGAGTATACAGACGCTTTAATTGTTATTCCAAACGAAAGGGTTTTTAATGTTATAAATGAAAGGGTAGCTCTCGATGCTTTTTATCAGATTATAGATGATGTTTTAAGACAAAGTATTCAAGCAATTACCGATGTTATAACTGTTCCTGGCGAAATCAATAGAGATTTTGCTGACGTGAAAAATATTTTAATTAATTCAGGTACTGCATTAATAGGAATAGGCGAAAGTACAAGCACGGATGTCAAAGAGGCTGTTAAAAAAGCGGTAACAAGTCCTCTCCTTGACAATTATGATATTTCAAAAGCTAAAAAAGCTCTTGTAAACATAACAACAAATTCTAATATTACAGCGTTAACGCTTCAGGAAATATTTAACGATATTAAAAATTATGGTATTAACGGACATGTTTTTTTTGGACATACTATAGATAACAGACTTGATGATAAAGTTAAAATTACTATTATAGCTACCGGTTTTAATACTGACGATACAAAAAGCGTAATAGAAAAACAGGAACCACAGCCTGATTTTTTTTCACATAAGGATTTACTTTCAGTTGAAGAAATAGATTCGTCAAAACCGGCATATACATATTGGAAACCAAAGTTTTTAAAATAGGACGCATCATCTTTAAATCTTCTTAATCACAAAATGTCTAATATGTTATGAACAATTACATAACTATTGACAAAAATTAATTTAATTTTGTATAATTAGCAATCGTGGTATAACAGTGCTAAAGTAAAAAGGCACAAAAAAATGATAAAATAAAGGAGGAGTAAAATGATTAGACCATTAGGTGAAAAGATTTTGGTTAAGCCTACAGAAGCCAAAGAAGTAAAAAAAGGCGGTATTATTATTCCTGATACCGCAAAAGAAAAACCTCAAGAAGGTGAAATTATTGCAGTAGGAACAGGCAAAAAAGCTGATGATGGAAAAGTAATAGCTTTGGATGTAAAAAAAGGTGACAAAGTTCTTTTTGGAAAATATTCCGGGACTGAGGTTAAAATTGACGATGTAGAATATCTTATAATGTCACAAGACGATATTTTGGGAATAATTGAATAATTATTAAATGAATAATGAATAACAAGGAGAAAATATTATGGCAAAACAGTTAATTTATAACGATGAAGCTCGTAAAGCTATGAAGACAGGTGTTGACAAGCTTGCAAATGCAGTAAAAGTTACGCTTGGACCTAAAGGCAGATATGTTGTTTTAGATAAAAAATTTGGTTCTCCAACTGTTACAAATGATGGTGTAACAATTGCAAAAGAAATCGAACTTGAAGATCCTTTTGAAAATATGGGCGCTCAGCTTGTAAAAGAAGTCGCTTCAAAAACTAATGATATAGCGGGAGACGGTACAACAACTGCTACAGTTTTGGCCCAATCTTTAATAAATGAAGGTCTTAAAAACATTACTGCAGGTGCAAATGCAAATCATATAAAGAAAGGCATTGAAAAAGCTGTTGCTGCAGTAATTGATGAAATTAAAAAAAACGCAAAACAAGTAAAAAATAAAGAAGAAATAGCCCAAATAGCTTCAATATCAGCAAGCGACAAAGAAATCGGAAATTTAATTGCCGACGCAATGGAAAAAGTAGGTAAAGACGGCGTTATAACAGTTGAAGAGGGGAAATCTTCAGAAACTACTCTTGATGTTGTAGAAGGTATGCAGTTTGACAGAGGTTACAGTTCTCCTTACTTTGTAACTGATACTGAAAGAATGCAAGGGGTTTTGGAAGATCCTTATATAATAATTGCGGATAAAAAGATAAGCTCGATGCAAGAAGTTCTTCCTTTGCTTGAAAAAGTTGTACAGACTGGAAGACCTTTTATAATTATAGCAGAAGATGTAGAGGGTGAAGCTCTTGCAACTTTAGTTCTTAATAAGATACGTGGAACGCTTAAAGTTATAGCTGTAAAAGCTCCTGGATTTGGTGATAGAAGAAAAGAAATGCTGCAAGATATAGCGATTCTTACTGGTGGAACAGTTATTACAGAAGAAACTGGTTTAAAGCTTGACAAAGCTACAATAGACCTTCTTGGGCAGGCAAAGAGAATTGTTGTTGATAAAGAAAATACAACAATAGTTTCAGGTCTTGGCAATAAGAAAGAAATAGAATCAAGAATAAGCCAGATACGTAAACAGATTGAAGATACAAAATCTGATTACGATAAAGAAAAACTTCAGGAAAGACTTGCTAAATTAGTAGGTGGTGTTGCAGTTGTAAACGTAGGCGCAGCAACTGAAGCAGAAATGAAAACAAAAAAATTTAAAGTTGAAGATGCTTTGAACGCGACGAGAGCAGGTGTTGAGGAGGGTATTGTTGCAGGTGGAGGAATAGCTCTTCTAAAAGCACAAGCTGTTTTAGAGAAAGTTAAAACTGCAGATGCTGATGAAAAGACAGGTATTGATATTGTTCTTAAAGCTCTTGAAGGTCCTATGAGAATGATAATAGAAAATGCAGGTCTTGAAGCTTCTGTTATAGTTGATAAAGTTAAAAATTCAAAGGATGCTGTTTTTGGTTATAATGCAGATACTAACGAATATGTTGATATGGTAAAAGCTGGTATTGTTGATCCTGCAAAAGTAACAAGAACAGCATTGGAGAATGCTGCTTCAATAGCAGGACTTATTCTTACAACTGAAACGTTGGTAACAGACATTCCAGAGAAATCTCCAAAATTGCCTATGGGCGGTGGAATGCCTCCAATGCCTGAATATTAATAATAAAGATGTTCATTAAAAAAATAAAAAAACAGCCTCCAACTAGAAATTTTGGAGGCTGTTTTTAGTGTATGTTAAAAGATAATAGACTTCTTACAAACCTGACTTGACCGGTTTTTGAAAAAAAAGGCAAAAACACTCATAAAATTCAAAAAAAGGTTGCCGCATCCGTAAATTTTATCAAAATTTACGGTAAAAAAATAGATATGCAAAGAAAAAATCAAACATCTTTTTCTTATCCTCGCTAAGCTTAAATTCTATTTGTCTCTTATTCTTATTTTGCCACGCGCTATTACTGTCAACATTTTTTAATTCTTTATTATTAGCTACCTCCTATATGTTCTACTTCTACTCGTTTTTTCCATTCTTTCTGAATTGTTTTTATTCTCATCTGTCCATCTTTGATTTTTTTCTTTGCATATCTATTTTTTTCATACCCTAAATCCTATCAAAATATACATATTGGCGACCACTTTTTCTATTTTTATTTCAATAAATTTCACGACTTTTTCACAACTTGGCGGTTAGACCTAAACTTTATTTAATAAAATAAAATTAATCAAAAAGTTTGTTTTCTTGAAAAACTAAAACTGCGTTGTAAACGCAGTAAAAAAAAGAGGAAAATATGAAAAGCAAATCAAAAATGACAAAAAGCTTATTTGTGATTGCAATTGTTATATCTATGACTGTTTCTCTTTATGTGGTTGCATTCAGTGGTAATTTTACTGCAGGATTTTTAAAGGGTGTAATTGATAAGATAGACAATAAGAGTACAAAGCAATACATCAAATATGATTGTAAACGTTTTTGTCCACCAGGAACAGGAGTTTGTAACGTGATATGTGGGATAGTAGGCGAGAAAGAGGCAAAAAAAATGTCAGGGGCGACGGATTGGACTTACACGTCAATCATTGTGAAGGAAGTAGGCATAGAGAGTTGTAAATTATTTTTGCCCCGACTTGAGCCATTTTGTGGAATAGTCGGTAGAGGGATGGGCGAATGGTCAAAAAATTTTTCTCATCCTAATGTTAATGTTAATGATTTGTACAAAATAGTTGTCTCAGAATCTTGTAAGGCTGCAGGTGTCATGGCGGGAACATTGGGTTGCAGGGTATTGTCAGTTGGTCCAGCAATGGCACCAATTTGTGGAATAGGTTTAGGAATAGTAACTCAATCAATGTGCGAGACAGTTTATGAACATATTTTGTTCCTGCTCTAAGTCCAGCTCCAAAACCAATAGTGTCTTCGGGGTGCGGGGGTGGCGACGGCTTTTCTTGGTAGAACAATAAATAGAATAAACTATTTTAAATAACATGTACTAGGAAACCTTAGCCTTTTAAGACTGAGGCTAAATGGCATGGATTGTAAAAGTTACTTTCACATAAGTGGTCTTATTTATGTTTTTCAACATCAGTATATCTGAGTTATATTCTTTACCATTCACATAGTGATGTGAATTTGCAAAACTTTGATTTTATTTTACTAAGCTCCTCAATTACACATTTAAAACAAATGAGTATCATTATTCCTACTCCACATGTTATGAACATATTTGATAAGTGATTAGGTCGGTCTATAGTCATTCTTGCTTCTTGAACCAGTGCTTCTTCTTGGATAGGTCTTGCTAATAAATTATTACTACTTGACATCATAATAACAAAACTTAAAACAATGAAACAACTCACTAGAATTTTCATATTCACTTTCTCCCCCTTATTCCTCAAATAATTACCCCTTTATCAAAAATATTCCATGCCTAATAAATTTTGTACCTAACAAAAACTAAAAATTATTATTGTTTTAGTTTTTGTGTTGAGAAGCAATTACTAAATCTTTTGCAAGTTCTAGTGCAAAATTTGTTATTTTCTCACCCGATATCATCCTTGCAATTTCTCCCGACTTTGACAGTTTGAGGAAAAAATAAATATCAAAAGTAGTTGAAAAATCGGATACTATTGTTATTTAAAAATAGAAAAATAAATGTAGAAATTGTGCGTGTGGTAAAATGATAAACTCTTTGCTAAAATATAAGAAATTTAATATAAAAAAGTGGGATTTATGTCTATAAAAATTATAGTTTTTGATATAGGACATGTTATCATTAGATTTGATTTATCAAAATTTATTAAAGCATGTTTAAAAAAGATACCTGAACATAAAGTAAGCAATTTTAACGATTTGTTTCCTGTATATTCAGACATTGCGTATTCTTATGAAAAAGGGAATATTTCGTCTTTAGATTTTTATAATATAATAGCTAAAAAAACTGAATATAGAGGAACTTATAGTGAGTTTTCAACTATATGGAATGGTATTTTTGAGCTGATACCAGGGACAATAGAAATTGTTACCGCTTTGGCACAAAATTATCAACTAGCAGTGTTTTCAAATACAAATGAACTTCATTTTAACTATTTAAAGGATCGTTATGCCGATGTGTTTGGACTTTTTAGTAAATTTTTTCTTTCGCATGAAATGCATTTAAGAAAGCCAGAAAATGAAATTTTTAAACAATTGATACAAAATTATGGTATTTTACCATCACAGATATTTTATACTGATGATGTAGAAGAAAATATTAGAGTTGCTAAAAGAAATGGAATAAGTGCCCACTTGTTTACAAGTCCGTTAGAGCTTATAAAACAACTGAGGAATCAAAAGGTAAAAATATGATAGATTTTGTGGTAAGTCCTAAGAAACAAACAGAACTTGATAAAAAGTTTACAAGATATGGAATCAAAGAGTCAGATATTGAAGAGAAGTTTATCCGTTCTCCTGGTAAAGGCGGACAAAATGTCAACAAAGTTTCGACAGCTGTTTATTTAAAACATTTTCCTACTGGAATAGAAATAAAATGTCACAAGGAAAGAACGCAAGGGCTGAATAGATTTTTTGCAAGACGGTTGCTTGTGGAAAAAATTGAAGAAGAATTTTTAGGAAAAATATCTGAAAAACAGCAGAAAATAGAAAAAATCCGCAGACAAAAAAGAAAACGTTCTAAACGTGCAAAAGAAAAAATGCTTGAAGAAAAGAAACGGGTAGCTTCCAAAAAAGAAATGAGAGAGAAAGTAATTTGTTGATGAATACAACAAAATTAAAATATCATTATTTAGGACATAGAAACCGATTGAGAAAAAAATTTATTTCCATGGGTTTTGATAATCTTGCTGATTATGAAATATTAGAATTGGCGTTAACATACGTTCTTCCTAGGAAAGATGTGAAAGTTTTGGCGAAAGAAATGATAAGTAAATTCGGTAGTCTAAAACAGGTTTTTGATGCCGATATAGATGACTTAAAACAAATAAAAAATATTTCAGATTATTCAGCGCAGTTCATATTATTCTTAAAAGAGTTTACTTCATTGTATTTATCTTTGGATATAAAAGAAAGAGATAGATTATCGTCGCCTAAAAGTGTAACAGATTATTTGATTTCAACTTTAAGCGGTGAGAAAATAGAAAAAATTTATACAATAATATTAAATTCAGGAAATAGAGTTACTGATTGTTTAGAGATTGAAAGTGGTACTGTAAATCAATCTCCACTTATACCAAGAAAAATTGCTGAAACAGCTTTAAAATATAAAGCAGTATCTGTTATAATAGCTCATAACCATCCAGGCGGAACTTTAAAACCATCACAAAATGATATAAATGCCACTGTTGCTGTAAAAAAGGCTTTAGAATCTATAGAAGTTTCGCTTTTAGATCATATAATAGTAGCGAATAATAACTTTTTCAGTTTCAAAGACTATGGTTTGATATAAAAATAAAAAATTGCTACAGTAGCCAAATATCAATCACAATGCACCAATAGAGACCGTGATTCTATACAGTAAAAGGGAGAGCAAAGATAAAGGTTAATATAAGGATGATAAGATACATCTGAAAAACAATGGAAATGTAGTATTTGTGGCTACGAACATAAAGGAGATAAACCTCTTGAAAAATGCCCAAAATGTGGTGTCGCAAAAGAATTTTTTGGAGAGATTAAGTAATGAAATTAGATTTAACATCATTTAAAAGTGCAGTTAGAAGTTTAAAAGAAGCATTTGATATTTACAAACATAATAAGTCTAGTTCTATTGTTAGAGATTCAGTTATTCAGAGATTTGAATATACTTATGGATTATCTGTCAAGATGGTACAGAGATATTTAAAAAGTGTTCTTTCGGAATCAATAGACGTTGATTATTTATCTTTTAATGATCTTATAAGAACGGCAAATGAAAGAGGATTATTGTTATCTAGTCTTGAACAGTGGCGTACATACAGAGAAAAGAGAAATATGACAAGTCATACATATGATCAAAATAAAGCTGAAGATGTTGTTTCTATTGTTGATAGTTTTATTAAAGATGTAGATTTTTTATTAGATAGATTAGATACTGAAATATGAAGAGACAAATCGTTCTTGATGAAAAATATTTAAAACTTTTAAAAGACATCATAAAAAGAAATGTAAATTTTTTACAATATAAAATTTATGTGTTTGGTTCAAGAACAAATGGTAAAGCTAGAGAATATTCTGATATAGATTTAGCAGTAGATTTTAATGGTAGTAAATTGCCGCCGGATATAGAATTAAACCTTAAAATTGGATTTGAAGATTCTTTATTGCCTTATAAGGTTGATATAGTTGATTTAAATAATATTTCTGATAGTTTTAAAAAAAGAATTAGCAATCAGCTCATTGAAATTGATTTTTAGAATTTGTTCACACATTAATAGGGCAAAAAAGCGTTAGGAGCAAAAATAGTCAAATGCAAGTGGCAATAGCGAGATTATTGATACATCTTGAACAACCGTAGCAGTTGGCTATTTTTACCTCAAAAATTCAAGCAGCGCTTTTCGTCCTATTAGTGTGAATAAACTCTAATAATAGTTAAAGGAAGTTCCGTTTAATTCGGACACTGCCACGCAACGGTAAATTGAGAGATTAAGTCTCATTAGTCCGGTCTATTAACTGTTAGAGTTTGTTCATATTTACTATGAACAGACAAGAGGGATGTTAATATGTAAATAACATTCTACTACTTTCGATGGAAAGATTAGATAATAAATATCTTGCATAATTTAGTGTTTGTCGTTGTCTATCAGTATGATTGATAAGCAAGAAGTACTGTCATATCATTAGTGTTTATGTAAGAAATTTAATGTTAAGCCTGTTTTCTTTTTAGAAAGCAGGCTTTTTTATCAGAGGTGTAATATATGATAATTGTAAACACAGGTAATGGTAAAGGGAAAACAACAGCTGCTATGGGGCAGATAATTCGTTCTTTGGGACATGGCTTTAAAGTTTGTTTAATACAGTTATTTAAAAGCGAAAGTTTTTATGGTGAGCAAAAGATATTAACTAAGTTAGATAATTTAGATTTTTTTTCTTTTGCAAAGGAACATCCATATTGTGTTAAAGGAGTAAGCCCTGAAGAAGTTATAAATCAATGCTATCAAGCTATAGCAAAATTAAAAGAACTTGCTAATGCTCCTAAAAAGTATGATATGTTTGTATTAGAAGAATTTAATATCGCATTAAGGGATAAGTTTATCAATGAAAATGAATTTATTAATATTGTAAAACAGTTGTCGCAAAAATCTAATATTATTATAACTGGCAGAGGGTCTCCGCAGGCGTTGATTGATATAGCCGATTTGGTTACTGAAATGAAAGAAATTAAACATCTTTATAAAAAAGGGATAGATGCTAAAAGGGGGATTGAATTTTAAAGTTTATTGTTGAGACTTATTGTTATGAGAAAAATTGTTTATATTATTACATTATTATTTTTACTATCAGGCATAGGCTGCGCAAAAGAATATAAACGTATTATTTCTTTGGCGCCTTCAGTTACAGAAAGTCTTTATGAACTTGGACTTGAGCAATCTGTTCAAGGTGTAACAATTTATTGCCCAAAGGGAATAGTTAAAAAAGAAATTATAGGCACACTTTTAGAACCAGATATTGAAAAAATAATTTTACTTAAACCTGATTTAATTATTTCAACAAAAGATGGAAATATGAAGGCAATAGTTGAAAAACTTAATTGTCTTGGTTTTGAAGTATATGTTATGGAAACGGCAAAAAGTTTTAACGATATATGTATTAATTATTGTAATCTGGCAAAAAAACTTGATAAAGAAAAAGAAGCGAAAGAGATAATAGATACAGCAAAACATTCAGTAGAGAAAATTCGTGATAAATTAAATGGTTTTAATAAATTGAAAATGTTTTGGGAAATAGGGACAAGACCATTATATACGGCAGGTAAACAGAGTTTTGTGAATGATTACAATAATTATACTAAAACTATAAATATATACGATAATGTTGATGTGCGTTATATCCCTGTTAATATTGAAGACGTTATCAAACGAAATCCTGATATTATAGTGCTTGTAAATGCGGGAGATATAAATAGTGAGGAAATAATAAATTGGAATAAATACAAAATGATAAAAGCTGTAAAAAATAATAAAGTTTTCATAATAGATATTAGTGATATATTTATACCTACGCCATTGACGTTCGCAAAAAATACAGTAATACTTGCAAAAATTATATATGAGGATATTTTTAATGCCAAATAAGAAGTTTTTGGTTGTTTATATATTAATGCCAATGTTGATTCTTGTGGTATTTTTATTTTCTTTAGCAAGCGGTTCGAATGGGATATCGTTGATTGATGTAATAAATGTATTGTTTAGCAATGCAGATGATAATATTTCCTTAATAATAAGACAGGTGCGTTTTCCAAGAGTTATTATTGCTTGTGTTATAGGAGCAGGTCTTGCTGCGAGTGGTTGCGTATTTCAGGCAATATTAAAAAATCCGTTGGCAGATCCATTTACTTTAGGTATTTCAGGCGGAGCAGCTTTTGGCACAACAGCGTCTTTTGTTTTTGGTTTTGCATCCATAACAAGTTTTTTTACTCCATTTTGTGCTTTTATTGGTGTGATGATTTCAGTGTTTGTTGTATATTGCTTAAGTATGCAGAAAAGATTTAATTCCAATTCAATGATTTTATCAGGGGTGGTTGTGAGTTATGTTTTTTCAGCTGCTGTGATGCTTATGTTTGCATTATCTTCTGCAAACAATATTCAGACAGCTTTTATATGGCTTATGGGGAATTTTTCGACTTTTGATGAAAGATTGCTTCCATTTGTTATAGTTGTTGTAATTGTAGGCATAATAGTTTTATCTTTATTCGGTAATATTATTAATGCCATATCTTTAGGTGATGAAAAGTCGAAAACAATCGGTATAAATGTTGAAAAAAATATAAAATTTTTATTCCTTACAGCATCTTTTATCACGGCTGTAACTGTTTCTGTTTGCGGTATTATAGGTTTTGTGGGCTTAATGATACCGCATATAATGAGGAAAATTGTTGGAGCAAATAATATTCTTCTGATACCTGCTTCAGCTTTTGCAGGAGCAATATTTTTACCACTTTGCGATACTTTAAGTAGAGTTTTGCTTGCGCCTATATTAATACCGATAGGTGCGACTACAAGTATAATAGGAGGCTCTTTTTTTGTTTGGTTACTGTTAAAATCGAGGAAAAGTATGTCATGATACGTATAGAAAATATTTCAGCAGGATACTTAAATAAGGAAGTTTTGAAAAATATCTCATGTGATATAGAGCAAAAAGATTTTTTCGGTATAATTGGAAAAAATGGTGCAGGCAAAAGTACCTTGTTAAAAATTTTGTGTGATTTACTTAACCCATATTCAGGCAATATATATATAGATGGTAAAAATATAAAGTCTTTTTCAAAAAAGGATTTTGCAAAAACAATTTCATTTTTACCTCAATATGTAGATACTTCATTGTCTTTTACTGTATCAGAATTTGTTATGTTTGGAAGATATCCTTATATGAATATATTTAAAGTTCCATCAAATAATGATTATACCGTGACAAAAAAAGTTATGGATTTTTTGAATATAACAGATTTTTTAGAAAGAAAAATAAATGAACTTTCAGATGGGGAAAAACAGAAAGTTTTAATAGCGCAGGTTTTAGCTCAAGAGACTGATATTATTGTTTTTGACGAGCCAATATCACATCTTGACATAGGAAATCAGAATGATATTTTGGAAATTTTAAGAGATTTGAATGAAAAATATAATAAAACGATAATTTTAACTCTGCATGATCTAAATATTGCAGGGGAGTTTTGTAATAAGTTAGCTTTAATGGAAAATGGTTCGATTTACAGACAAGGAACGCCTGAAGAAGTTTTAAATTATAAAGATATTGAAAGAGTTTATAATACAACTGTCATTGTAAAAACAAATCCAATTTCAAATAAACCGTACGTTATACCAGTGAGTAAAAACAAAATAAAAACAGGATAAAAAAATGAAAAAATTTTTAATTGTATTCTTTTGCTTTACTTTTGTAGTAAGTACTGTTTTAGCTCAAGATATTTTTTTAACTCTTACAAAATATGACGAAAGTATTGAAAAACTTCCTACGAATATTACGATTATTACTCAGAAAGAAATTGTAGAAAAGCACGTCGAAACTCTTGGTGAACTTTTACAAAATGAAGTTGGTATTAATTTTAGATCTCATGGAACAATTGGTTCTTTAAAAACAATATCAATAAGAGGTGCGGCATCTGCACAAACATTAGTTTTGCTTGACGGCAGAAGAATAAATGATATAGGTCTTGGCAGTGTAAACTTTAATAATATTCCTGTTGTTAATATAGAAAGGGTTGAAGTAATTAAAGGAGCAGGAGCAGCTGTTTATGGAACTGGAGCATTTGGTGGGATTGTAAATGTTATAACAAAAAAAGCAAACATGGATTCGCCAATTATAGAAGCAGACATATCTTATGGAAGCTTTAATACCTTTAGCCCATCAATAATAAGTGCATATTCTAATAATAAGTATTCTATTCTTGCAACATTATCAAATATTTCAAGAGATGGTGATAGAACGAATTCAAAATTTGTTAATACTAATGTTTTTTTTAGTGGACAAATAAATGCAAGTGAAAATTCTAAAATTTCGTTAACAGGTAATATTTATAATGCTAAATATGGTTTGCCTGGAAGTTTATTAATACCAACTTTGAGAGATAAGCAACAAGACAATAATAAATATTTGAAACTTGATTACGATTTTTCTTTTGACAAAAATAAAAGTGTAAGTATAAATGGATATTGTTCTCGTGATATAATGCGTAATCAATCATATCTTTATTCAACTGATGATAGATACACTTCAGATACTTATGGTTTTCAAACAGATTTTCATTATGCAGATGTTTTACTTCTAGGTGCAGAATATTGGAAAGAATGTTTTCAAGACGATAGTAGAAAAAATTGTGCCGTTTATTCACAATTGAATTATGATATTTGGAAATTTAGATTAATTCCTAGCCTAAGAGTTGATAATAATTCTGTTTTTGGATGGGTTTTTACTCCAGCATTGTCTGCAATATTTAATTTAAATGACAAAGTTAAATTTTCTGCCAACAGTGGAAAAGTTTGGCGGGCTCCGACTTTTAATGATTTATATTATCCCGGATTAGGAAATCCAGATTTAAAACCAGAGTATGGTTTATCAAGTGATATTGGTGCAGAATATTCTTATGGTAAAATAAAATTGATAGCGACTGGTTTTTATATTAATAGTAAAGATTTAATAAGATGGGACGGTACTAGGTCAAAGAATATAGCAAAGACTAAACAATATGGTTTTGAATTTGAAGCAGGATATATAATGAATTTACTGTTATCGCATAAATTAAATTATACATATCTTAAAGCAGAAGATGAGAGCACAAAAAAAATATTGGAGTACACTCCAGAAAATACTATAAATTACATTCTAAATATTAAATTTACAAGGAATTTTACAATATCTGCTGTTGTTTGTTATAGAAGCGATTTAATAGGAACAAGATATTATCCTGATAATAGTATCAGTGTGGAAACTATAGATGGCTTTTTCACACTTGATATGAACATAAATTATAAATTAAATGAAAATATTGATTTTTGGATCAAAGGATTTAATTTAACAAATACAAATTATCAGATGTTTTGTGACTATCCAATGCCAAAACTTACTGTATATGCTGGCATTAATGCGAGAGTATTGAGATGAGAACAGAAGATATGTAGTTAGACATCATGATGTCTAAGAATACTTTTTAAATAAAGTGACTATCATATAAGCAGAAAGTATTCCCATTATTGCTCCTGCTATGACGTCTGATGGGAAGTGACTACCTGCGTATATTCTTTCAAAGCTTGTGACGCAAGCTAAAATTATATACCAGTACCAGTATTTTCTTACCATAATAAACATAAAAGCGCAAATAGTAAATGCAAGTTGTGTATGTCCTGACGGAAAAGAGTTCCTATGCACTTTTTCAAACAATATATTTACATTTGCATCTCCAAATATTGCTAAAGGACGCGATCTCTCAAAATAATGTTTTAAAAAATAGACTATGATAGCTGTTATTGCCAAACTACTTATCAAAAGAGCTAAGGTAGTCCAAAAACGTTCTTTCTTATTGATCCAAAGTATTGCTATTGATATTATTAACATTACAATAAAACCTAAGTTAAATTCTTTGTAATCGCAATAAGATTGTATTGACATACAAAAATCTAAAAACTTACATTTTAAATCAGAGTTTATAAATTTAAAAACATTATAATCCAATTTTAAAAGTTCATGTAGTAGATTTTTTTTTTGTCCTAAGACGTTTTTTGTGTAATCTTCTGGAAGTTGTGATGAATCAAATGATTTACATAACGTAAAGAAAAAGTTTTTAATTTTTCTACCATTCCTGTAAACCGGAAATTCTTCAATATCAGTGTAGGATGTAAAAGCTTTATTGCCATATCTTTCTTTAGGGTCTGAAAAAAAGTAATCGTTGCAGATAAATAAACCATTTTTATGTTTTAGAGGAATTAGATTTTTCTGCCAAATGTCGTAAGCGTTGAATTTATCACTTATACAAAACACTCTTAATTTAGGAACAGAAGCTGCGAGTTGGCTTGCAAGATAGCTTTTATATGTAAATATAAAGGGTCTTTCTTTTGGCGGGTAAGAGTTTAGTATTCTCTTTATTTCATTTCCTACTTCTTTCCATCCGTAAACTTCATTTGTTATGTCAATTCTTTCTGGTTCAGGAATACCGTGTCTTATTTTTTCAATTTGCTCCTGCTGTAGGAATTTTTCTATAGGCACAATTCTGTAGAATACATGCAGTAAAGCAAGGATGATCATAAATAATGCAAGCCCCCACGCTACATAAGAATATACTCTAAAACCTTTTATATGCCAAAATTTTAACGTTAAATGTGCTACATAAATTGATAATATCAAATAACCCATTGCAGTCCAATGTGGAAGTATTTCATTGAAAGTAGCTATTGTGTTAAATAGTAGGAGAACAGGCAAAGAGAAACATGCAATAATCAGAGGAGTTCGGTCTTTTCTTTGACAGACTTCTTTTACACATAAAAATACTGCTATAATAAAAACCAAAAATAATAGAGGAGAAACATAACCTGCCTGTGCGCCGATTGCTCTTATAAGAAAAGCAAAAGAGAATTTTGGCATAGAGTTGCCAAAGCCGTGGTTTAATTGAAATCCAAAAGAAGCCCAATTGTTTTCAATATTCCATATTATTACAGGTAAAAACATTAATATAGATATGATAAGTGCAAAATATGGTTCCTTTCTTTTAAACCAAAATCTATGTGTAGGTGAAAGAATGAGAAACATAAAAATTGAGAAAGGTATTAATATGCCATTGTATTTTGAAAGCATTGCAAGACCTGTTATGATACCTATTAGGTACCAATAGTTTTTATTGTTTGTTTCAATTAAGATAATAAAAATAAGTGATGCCGATATCCAAAACAGCGCTAGGGGAGAGTCAGGTACAGTAATGATAGATCCCAAAAACGAAAATACAGGTAAAATATTTAACAGTAATACGCCAATAAAAGCAGTTCTTTCATTGTAAAGTTTTTTTGCACATATAAAGAAAATCCAGCATACAAAAAAGAAAATTAAAACTGTAGGAAATCTTACCGCAAATTCATTATTACCGAAAATAAGTGTTGACGCTTTAATTAAGTACGCTATAAAAGGCGGATGGCCGAAATAAGAAAAATCTAAAAACTTTGTATATACCCAGTAATGGGCTTCATCTATAGTAAGTCCTATTTTGCCTATTATTAAAAATCTCAAAGCTGTTGAGACAATATTTACAATCCAAAACCATAATTTATAGTTCATTTACTTCCTTATTATTTTCAATTTTAAAACTTTAAATAAATATTTAATCAAAGTAAGAAAATGTAGTTTGGATTTTCCTGACAATCTTGCTAAAAATATTATTGGAGATTCTTTGATTTTAAAATTGTTTTTCTTTATTTGGTATAAAACTTCTGTTACTATAAAGGGGTCTCTTGCAGTTAAAACGAATACAAATTTTTCCAATGCTTGTCTTGTAAACATTCTGTAACCCGATGTCGGGTCTTTTACTTTAATACCTAGAATAAAAGACAAATAACGCCTTGAGAAATTACTTACAGCTTGTCGAAGTAAAGATCTTTCTTCGTCTTTACCACCGTTAATATAACGTGAACCTATAACGATGTCGTAGTTTTCTATTGCTTTTCTAAATGCTAGTATATATTGGGGTGAGTGTGAGCCGTCTCCATCCATTTCAACTATATACTTTGCTCCCATTTCAAGAGCTTTTATGAAACCATCTTTTCCTGCATAACCGCGCCCTTTTTTTTCTTTTCTTAAAAGAAGATGCACTTTGTTATTTGTTTTTGCTAGTTTTTCAACTATCTTGTATGTACCGTCTGGAGACATATCATCCACAACAAGTACATCAACATCTAATCCACAATTTAGAACATCATCAATTACATGCTTTATATTTGAAGCCTCATTGTAGGTAGGAATTATAACAACAGTTTCCATAATAATCCTCTGATATTATTTTTTTGTCTGTTCTAATAATCATATTACCGAAGACAACGAGATTTAAAGTATGAACAGGCTTCTACTTTGTTATAGATATTGCTCTATAGCTTCTAAAACATCTTTTACAGAAATTGCTTTCATGCAATTATTTATTATATGACATTCTTGCTTATAGCATACAACGCATTCTTTTTTTGATTGTATTTTTATGCCTCTTGAACATATTTCTATTTCATTTGCCGAAGTTGGTCCAAAAAGAGCTACTGTATTTTTCTTTAAACCTGCCGCTGCATGTAGTGCCATAGTATCGCCACAGAGTAGAACATCGCATAAATTTATTTTTGCAAAAAAATCTGGAATAGAATTATCTATTCCTGTTGAAATAACATTTGGAATATTTTCTTTTAAAATTGCGTTAATTTCGTTTTCATCGTATTTACCGCCAAGCAGCAAGATGGTGCATCCCTTTTTTGAAAAATATTTAGCTGTTTCAATGAAACTTGATAATACCCATTTTTTTAAGTTCCATCTTTTTCCTGCACCAGGGTTAATACCTATAATTTTATTATTGTGGTTTATATTGTTATATTTTAAGAATTGTTCTGCTTTTATTGTTGATGTTTTTTGAAGTGGTACAATTATTTCATAATTATCTTTAGGTAATTCCGTTATTTTTGACATCCAGTACTGGTATGTAAAGGTATTTGCCTTTTTTAATTCATCATAAGCGCTCATTTTAAGCCATTCTTTAGCAAACTCATTAGATGTGATAATATTTCTATTGTTGCTTAATGTAAAACCTAAAACTTTAGAATTGTTTGAAAGTTTTGCGAGCAAAAGACTATCATAACCTAGATCTAAATTTATGACAATGTCAAAGAAATTGTTTATAAGATAATTGCCAATAGTTTCATCATTAAGTATTATGTCATCAATTAAATTATTGTGTTCAAGAACAGATGCATTTTTTTCGTTCACTATCCATGCTATTTTACTGTCAGGGTATAATTCCTTTAAACCGTGAAGTAAGAAAGTAGTTCTTAAAACGTCACCCATAGCGCCAAGTTTTATAATAAGAATGCGTTTTTTGCGTTGTAAAGAAGATATTTTTTTATAGTATGTACAATCATCACAATGCATATTGTCATTTTTTTGATATATGCACGGGCGATCAAGAGGAAAATTTATACAATTTGAAAAAAGTGTAAATTTTTTATTTTTTTTACCCATAACCCGATAAAATTAGCATATCTTGCTGCACATTGCAATATCGTATACAAAATAGTACAATTCCTACCTATGAAATGCACACTCTTTGCATTGTTTTTTTTGCTTGTAACAGCTAGTGTTTTTGCAAGTAAACCCGAACAAGCTGAAACTATTGCTCAGTCTAAAAATTCTTTTGTTTTTGATTATAATTTAAATTTTAGAACTGCGACATATTTAAATATCGATTATGCTTCTGTCGAAAAAAGATCTGACGATATATTTTCACAATATTTGAATTTAAACATAATAGGCAAGTTTGACGACAAAATTGAAATGTCTGCGAAACTTGCGTCATACGGGTTTTCTGGAAAATATAATGCTGTTTTTCAAATGCCTTATATATCTAAAGACTACTCACTTTTTTTACAAACGGCTTTTTTGACATTTAAAAGTGAAAAAAATTTTATTTTACCTTGTACACTTTTTGCAGGTAAACAGGAATTTTCTTATGGTGATGGTTTTATAGTTGATGGAAACAATAACGGACTGTTAGGCTTAAGAGGCAAAGTAGAGCTATTTAAGTCTCTTAGCTTAGATATGTTTGTTGCAAAAGTTGATAATGTTGATTTTGATCTTTACGGTGGAAATCTTAAATTTAATTATTCTACTGTTTTTGAATTAGGTATATATCAGGAACGCAATAATAGCGGCATGTTATATAAAAAAGGATTGGGATTGGAGAATGAAAATATAGGACATGATAATAAAATGTTTTACGATTTACGTATAACAGGTGGGAATAATACGTATAGGTATAGAGCTGAAGTATCTCAACAAAAAGGGGAGCTTGAAAAAACAATAGATAACGTTATTACGTATAATGCTTATGCATTTATTTTAGAAGGTTCGTGGAAAGGTGAATTACTGAGTAAAGATTCTAATGCTAAAATTTTATTTTCTTATGCTAATGCTCATAAGGAAAATTCTTTTAGTCCTACTTTTGCGAAACGATACGATGGTTTACAAAGAGTAGGTTATGGGACTTTGTTTGCTGCAAATAATACAGATTCGTTTATTGTAGTCCCTAATGGATATTATGGGATAAACACTATAGGTGCTTTATTTGATATTTTACTGTTCGAGTTTTTACAGACAGGATTATCTTTATTTATGTATTCTGCTTCTGATGCACCTACCGATGCCGGAGATGCAGGATTTGCAAGCATTTATAGTGCAAAAGCAAATTTGGGTGAAGAAGTTGATTGGTTTATGAAATATAAGTATAAGCATTATTTTGATATATTCTTTAATTTTGCTATATACATGCCACCTTCAACAGCAGGGAAGGTGTTTGCAAACACAGAACCATCATATTTATTTCAGATAGGTGTTAATTCAAAATTTTAAAATGAAAAAAGTTTATTTAGCTTTTTTATGGCATCAACATCAGCCTATATATAAAAATCCATTGACAGGAATTTATGAACTTCCTTGGGTAAGGTTGCATGCTGTAAAGGATTATTACGATATGGTCGCTATACTTGATAATTATCCCAAAATCAAAGCAAATATAAATTTAGTCCCGTCGTTGCTTGTGCAACTTGAAGAATATGCATCAGGAAAAGCAAAAGATAAATTTTTAAATTTAACTTTAAAAGATGCGCAAACTTTGACAGATGATGAAAAAGTATTTATTTTGATGAACTTTTTTATGGCAAATAGAGACAATATGATTTATCCTTATAGTCGTTATTTGCAACTTTTAGAAAAACGTGGAAGACAAACTACCGAAGCTGAAATAAGAGAAAGTCTCGATTATTTTAAAGTTGAAGATTTTAGAGATTTACAAGTGTGGTTTAATTTGACTTGGATGGACCCGTATTGGCAAAAAACTGACAAAATTATATGTTCTTTATATAACAAAGGCAGAGATTTTACTGAAGAAGAAAAAAGGAAGCTTATTGAAAAACAGCTTGAAATTTGCGGTATGGTGGTGCAAAAGCATAAAGAAGCACAAGATAGAGGACAAATTGAAATTTCTGTAACGCCTTTTTACCATCCTATTCTTCCATTACTATGTGATACAAATTCAGCACGACAGGCAACGCCTTCTATTAATCTTCCTTTAAGGCGATTTTCTCATCCGGAAGACGCTGCGTGGCATATTACAAATGCTGTTTCTTATTACGAAAAACTTTTTGGCAGAAAGCCTTTTGGAATATGGCCTTCAGAAGGTTCTGTTTCAAATACTATGGTTGAATTAATTTCTGATTCTGGAATAAAGTGGATTGCAACTGATGAAGCCATTTTGTTTAATAGTGCAAAAGGCATAAATGGTGACAGAAGAACTTTATTTAAACCATTTAACTTAAATATAAATGAAAAAAAGTTGAACATAATTTTCAGAGATCATGGATTATCAGATTTAATTGGGTTTGTTTATTATAAATGGAATGTTGAAGATGCAGTAGCCGATTTTATAAATAAAATCAAAAATATTGGTGAATATGCAGAAAACACTTGTGAGTATCCATTAGTGTCTGTTATTTTAGATGGTGATAATTGCTGGGAATACTATAAAAATGATGGGTGGGATTTTTTGACAAAACTTTATGAGAAATTGAGTTCTGATACAGTTATTGAAACTGTAAAAATAAGCGAATATCTTGAGAAATTTCCCCCAAATAGTACAATAACAGATTTAACTGCAGGTTCATGGATTAATGGAAATTTTGGTGTTTGGATAGGGCATAATGA
The DNA here is from genome assembly GCA_031289585.1 of Endomicrobium sp. GTDB lineage: Bacteria > Elusimicrobiota > Endomicrobiia > Endomicrobiales > Endomicrobiaceae > Endomicrobiellum. Next base: position 42,479 of record JAITPF010000006.1, read on the forward strand.
AGATAATGCTTCGTGGGATTATCTTGGAATGGCAAGAGATTTTCTGACGACTTTTCTTGAGAATAATCCCGAGCTTAAAAATTCTTCAAATGTACAAGAAGCGTGGAAGATGCTTTATATCGCTGAAGGTTCCGATTGGGATTGGTGGTATGGTGACGATCATTCATCAGATAACGATGCAACGTTTGATTTTATATATAGACAACATTTAATAAAAGTATATGAGTGTTTGGGGCAACATCCGCCGGACGTACTTTATAAATCGATAAGAAGTGGGACTAGAGAATATAACATAATACAACCGTCTGCATTTATATCTCCTAAAATTGATGGGAAAGTTACAAGCTTCTTTGAATGGAACAATTCTGGTTATTATGAAGTTGGACATTCTGGTGGATCAATGCATCAGGTTTCCACATTATTAAAGTCATTTAATTATGGTATTGATATAAAAAATCTGTATTTGAAAATTAATTTAAGCGAAGTTTTTTCTCAAGAGTCTTTAGCAAATCTTACGTTTAATGTAAATTTCTCAAGTCCTGTAAATGCAAAGGTTTCTTTTGAATTTGACTCAAACAGCAAGATAGCAAAATTTTTTATAATGTCAAATGGTCAGAGTAAAAATATAAATTTTGAAAATGCAGCGTTTGAAAAAATTATAGAATTATCAATACCTTTTGCAGAGTTAAATTTACCAGATAAATATGAAAATATTGAATTTACCGTAAGTGTTGATAAGAACAACTTAGAAATTGAAAGATGTCCTTATCAGTTATCAATAGTAATACCTAAACCTTAAATCTGATAAAGGTTTCAATTTTTTGAATCGGTCTCTTTGAAGATATTATATGTGTATTCATACTAGCTTAATAGCCTCTAGATATTTTTATATGGAGATATGTAAATGCAATTAAAAGAATTTGTTGTCAATGAAAAAAAATATTGGGGTTTTGAAGGAGAGTTGTTTCCAGGCAGCAACATGGTTTTTATAAAAGGAAATAATGGTTTTATAATGTGTGGATATTTAAATATTGAAACTGCAGAAAAAATGGGAAATATTGCAGCGATTGTTACTGGTGTGAAAACCGTTAACGATATGCTTGAAAAGAATATTGTAAACTCTACTACTAATGCCCAAAGGATAGGAATAAATCCTGGGATATCAGTTTTAGAAGCACTTGAGAAAATTTAAAATATCTTTAAATAATAAAATTAAACCATACGAGAATGTTTTATTTCGAGAATAGCAAAGAACTTGAAAAGTAAATTAAAAGGGAAAAATGGATAAAAAAGTAAAAACGCCATATTACTTAATTGACGAAGAAAAACTGCTTAAAAATCTAAAAAAAATTAAATATGTAAGGGAATGTTCAGGAGCTAAATCGGTTTTAGCTTTGAAGTGTTTTTCTACGTGGTCTGTATTTGGCTTGATAAGTAAATATATGGATGGTACTACAAGTAGTTCTTTTTATGAAGCAAAGCTTGGTTATGAAAAATTTGGAAAAGAAACACATGCTTTCAGCGTTGCTTATTGTGAAGATGACATAAAGTCACTAAAAAATATATCTGATAAAATTATATTTAATTCTGTATCGCAGCTAAAAATGTTTTATAACAAAGTAAAACATATAAAACTTGGATTAAGAATAAATCCTGGCATAAGTTATTCACATTTTGATTTGGCTGATCCTGCAAGAAGATACTCAAGACTTGGTGTTATTTCTGAAGAAAGAATAATGTCAGTTTTGGATAAAATAAGCGGTGTAATGTTTCATTATAATTGTGAAAATGATGATTTTAAAAGTTTTAGTGATATGCTAGACAAAATAGGTTTAAAATATGAAAAAGTGTTAAATAAAATAGAATGGGTTAGTCTAGGCGGAGGATTGTGTTTTACAAAAGATAAGTATCCTTTAAATGAGTTTTGTAAAAAATTGAAAAATTTTAGTGAAAAATATAATGTTCAAGTTTATTTAGAACCTGGCGAAGCTGTAATTACAAAAAGTTGCGAGCTTGTTACAACAGTTTTGGATGTCGTAAAAAATGTAAAAGATATTGCAATAGTCGATGCTTCTATTGAAGCTCACATGCTTGATTTACTTGTATATAGAACTTCTGCAAAAATTGATGCTAAAAAAGGGAATAATGAATATATTATTGCTGGCAGGTCTTGTCTTGCGGGAGATATTTTTGGCGAGTATAAACTTGCAAATAAACTTAAAGTTGGTTCTACAGTGCGTTTTGCTGACGCTGCGGGATATACAATGGTTAAAAAAAATTGGTTTAATGGAGTTAAAATGCCTTCTATTGTTGTTAAAAGACTTGATGGGAAAGTGGAAATTATAAAGAAGTTTTTATATAATGATTTTTTGGGAAATTTATCGTAGATGAATCTTACTTGCGAGTCTACCGAAGTAGAGGAGGCAATCTCTTTTCTTAACGATGCAGATTGCTTCACATTTCAGCATCTTTGTTGTCTTTGGTGGTATGCAATGATAGCCCTTTTTACTAAATTGATGACGATAAAAAACATGGATTCATGCTGGAGTTTGCTCTCGAATGTCTTAGTTGAGTGCGGGAGTTGGTACTATTTAAGGTAACTCCGTAGTAAAATTGCTAGGAATTCAAGATATAAGGGGGGGGGGGGATTTATAGGAAATGGAAAAAAGGAACGTACTTCTTGTGGGAGCGGGTGGTGTAGCTCATGTTGCCGCTCATAAGTTTGCGCAAAACAATGATTTGTTTGGAGATATCTATTTAGCTTCACGTTCGCTTGAAGGTTGCAAGCAAATATTGAAAAGTATAGAACGTAAGAAAAATTATAAAGATGCCTTAAAAAAAATACAAATCAGACAAATAGATGCTTTAAGCGTTCCTGAAATGATAAAGTTAATGAAAGCCCTTAAAATTTCTATCACTGTAAATTTAGCATCAGCATTCTGTAATATGTCAATATTGGAAGCCTGTATAGAAAGTGGTTGCTCATATATAGACACTGCAATACACGAAGAACCTCATAAAGTGTGTGAAAATCCACCTTGGTATGCAAACTATGAATGGAAACGCAAAGATCATTGTCAAGATAAATATATAACTGCAATTTTAGGTGCAGGGTTTGATCCTGGTGTTGTAAATGCTTATGTGGCGTATGCAAAGAAACATTTTTTTGACACTATAGATACAATAGATATTATGGATGTCAATGCAGGAAGTCACGGTAAATATTTTGCAACAAATTTTGATCCTGAGATAAATTTTAGGGAGTTTGTGAAAGTCTGGACGTGGATAGATAAACAGTGGGTGTGCAAGCCTGTTCATTCTGAAAAGAAAGTATATGATTTTCCTGTAGTAGGTAAGCAAACCATATATTTAACCGGACATGATGAAATTCATTCTCTTTCAAAAAATATTGATGCGAATTCAATAAGATTTTGGATGGGCTTCAGTGATCATTACATAAATTGTTTCAACGTTCTTAAAAATATAGGACTTTTATCAGAAAAGCCTGTGAAAACGGCAGAAGGTCTTGAAGTAGTGCCATTGAAGGTAGTCAAGGCTTGTCTTCCTGATCCCAAAACCCTTGCGCCTAATTATACTGGTAATACTTGTATAGGAGATTTGATAGTAGGTACAAAAGATGGACGTAGAAAAGAACTTTTTATATACAATGTGTGCGATCATAAAACTTGTTATGAAGAGGTTGAATCTCAAGCTATCAGCTATACTGCAGGTGTTCCAGCTGTTGCAGCTGCTATTTTAATAGCTAAAGGGAATTGGGATGTAAAAAAGATGGTAAATATTGAAGAACTCAATCCTGATCCTTATCTTGATTTATTAAAAGATATAGGGTTACCAACCGAAACAATAAAAGTAAGCTATTCTAAAAAAACTTCAAAAAATAAATAAAAACAATAATATTGTTTAAAATTCACTCAACCCTTCGAAAAGTTACGGACGTAAGTTCACAGCAGTTGATTTTTACAAACTCAATTATCGGATTTTATTAACATTTTTTAAATAATAATAGAAAAATATGCTATAATACAACGGATTAATATTAAAATAATGAAAAATATCTGCAAAAATATAGAATTCATAAAAAATACTATAAATTCAATCAAACGTACTTCTAGCATTGTTGAACTTATAGCTGTAACAAAAACTTTTTCTTGTCAAGAAATTTTAGAAGCTTTAAACTGTGGAATAAAGCATGTTGGAGAAAGTAAAATACAGGAATCGTTGCCTAAATTTGAGCAGCTAGGTACATCTCTTAAAGGAATTACAAAGCATTTCATCGGCTATCTGCAGTCAAATAAAGTAAAAAAAGCTGTTGAAAATTTTGATTTAATACATTCTTTAGACAGCATAAATCTTGCTCATAATATAAGTCGTTATGCAAAGAGGTCCGGTAAGTTACAGAATTGTCTTATTGAAGTAAAAGTTTCATGCGAAGTTACAAAAACTGGCATCAAGCATGACAATGTAAAAGATTTTTATAAACAATGTCTGTTGATTCCCAATATTTTAATAAAAGGGTTGATGATTATAGCCCCTTATAGTGATAATTCAGAAGATTCAAGACCTTATTTTAAACAAGCGTATAATTTATTTGAATATATAAAAAAGTCTTTTAATAATCCCGAATTTAATATTTTATCTATGGGAATGTCAGGTGATTATAAGATTGCTGTTGAAGAGGGAGCAACCATATTAAGAATAGGTTCGGCAATATTTGGAGAGAGAGTCTATGGAAATAAGTAAAAAGCTTTTTTTTATTGGTTCTGGAAATATGGCGCAGTCTATTATAAGTGGCATTTTAGAAGCAAAACTTATTAAGGCTGAAAATATTGTATGCAATGATATAGTTAAAGAGAAAGTGTTGAATCTTCAACAAAAGTTTGGAGTATCAATTGCCGAAAATAAAGGCGAAGCTATAATAGGAGCTGATATAATTTTTCTTTCTGTTAAACCCCAGAATATGCTAGAAGTGTTTGATGAGATAAGAAATTTTGTAAAAAGAAAAGCGATTATTATTTCAATAGCTGTAGGAATAACAACTAAATTTATTGAGGATAATATTCAAAAGAATGTTGCAGTTATTAGAGCAATGCCTAATACACCGGCGCTTGTGCTTTCTGGTGCTACGGCTTTGTGCAAAGGAAAATTTGTTTCTGACGAGCAACTTCAAAGAGCAAAATATTTGTTTTCAGCTATAGGTAAAACTGAAATTCTTGATGAAAAAAAGTTTGATATTATTACAGCATTGTCTGGTTCTGGTCCTGCATATATATTTTACTTTTGTGAACTTATGCAGAGTGCTGCTGAAAAACTTGGTCTTGATAAAGATATTGCAAAAAAGTTTACAGTTCAAACGATTTATGGATCAGGCAAAATGCTTGATATTACAAAAGAGTCTGCTAAAGTGTTAAAAGAAAAAGTGAAATCTCCAAATGGTACGACTGAAGTAGCATTAAAATATTTTGAATCTCAAAATCTTGCAGATACAGTGTATAAAGCTATGGAACAAGCTATGGAGAGATCTAAAGAGTTAAGTAAATAAAATTTATCCGTAAAGGAGGGATTTATAGTGATTATTAAAGTCAGGGTGATACCAAACTCAAAAAGAAATGAAGTTGCAAGTAGAGTTGGTTCTATTTTACGAGTAAAAATTGTAGCTCCTGCTGTTGAAGGCAAAGCTAATGAAGAACTTTGTGATTTTTTATCTGATTTTTTTGATGTGAAAAGATCAATGATATTTTTAAGAAAAGGTGAAAGGGGCAGAGAAAAAACAATTGAAATTACAGGTCGTTCAGAAGAAGAACTGGATGAAGTTTTAGATACAATACCTTAGAAAATATGACTTTTGCGACTTAGATTTCCGTTTTCATGGGACAAAAAGGGATTAGAGTTGTTAATACTAATAGGATGAAAGTGTTGCTTGGATTTTTTGAGGAAAAATTGACTATTTTGGGATAGGCGGCAATATTGAGACAGCCGAAATTTACCAAAAAGCTGTTATAGTTCGAAAGGTTATGACAAAAATAGCCAACTGTCGCTTTGCTCAAGATCCGTCAATAATTTTGTTATTGCTGTATTTTTTGTGCTTTGTATTTGGATATTTTTGTTCTTAACGCTTTTGCCTTTATTAGTGTGAACAGATTCTAATCATAACAATAGTGTGAGGATAAGTAGAAAAATGGATGAAGAAAAAAATTATTCGAAAACTGTAAATTTGCCCAAAACAGATTTTCAGATGAAGGCAAATCTTTCACAGATGGAGCCTACTTTTGTCAAAGAGTGGGAAAAAGAACAGCTTTATGTTAAGATTTGTGAAAAAAATAAAAACAAAAAAAAGTTTATATTTCACGATGGACCTCCTTACGCAAATGCTCATATACATATAGGAACTGGACTCAATAAAGTTTTGAAAGATTTTGTTATAAAGTATCGTTCTATGTCCGGAAGTTATGTGCCTTTTACTCCTGGATGGGACTGCCATGGTCTTCCTATTGAGCTTATTGCTTTAAAGGAAATGAAAGTTGATAAAAATAAGGTTGATCAGCTTGTTTTTAGAAAACAAGTTGCCGATTTTGCAAAAAAATTTGTTGAAATACAGAAAAGTGAGTTTAAGAGACTTGGTGTTATAGCTGATTGGGAGCATCCCTATTTGACTTTAGATCCCAAATATGAAGCTTCTATTGTAAAAGTCTTTGGAAAATTGGCAAAAGAAGGATTTGTATATAGAAGAAAAAAGCCTGTTTATTGGTGTATGACATGTGAAACAGCTATGGCAGATGCTGAAGTTGAATATGCTGACCATAGTTCGGACTCTATTTTTGTGAAGTTTCAGATAATATCGCTTACGGAAGTGTTTAAAACTAAAGGAGAAGCATTATTAGAGGGTTTTTCCGTTTTGATATGGACAACAACTCCGTGGACGCTTCCTGCAAACGTTGCATTAGCGTTTAATGAGAAGTCTGATTATGTTGCTGCAATTTATAAATTTGAAGATTCTAAAGAAGAAAAAGTTATAGTTGCAAAAGTTTTGGCTGAAAATGTTAAAAATAAAATAAAAGCTGTAAGTTTTGAGATTGTTTGGGAAGCTAAGGGTGTTGATTTTATAAATATAAAGTGCCAAAATCCATTAGTTGCAAATAAACAATCACAAGGTATTGTTGCTAAGTTTGTAAGCATGGAAGATGGAACAGGCATAGTGCATATAGCTCCGGGACATGGACAGGAAGATTATCAAGCAGGACTAGAATATGGTTTTGAAATTGTATCTCCTGTCAATGATAGAGGGTTATATACAAAAGAAGTTCCAGAATTTGAAAATGTCCATATTTTTAAGGCAAATCCTTTGATAATAGAGAAACTCGAAAAAGAAGGAAAAATTCTTGCGACATTAAAAATAAATCATTCATATCCGCACTGTTGGAGATGTAAAAAACCCATAATTTTTAGAGCTACTCCTCAGTGGTTTTTGTCGGTTGAGCATGACAACTTAAGAGAAAGACTTTTAGAATCTGTAAAGGATATTAATTGGATTCCAAAATACGGCGAAAACAGAATAACATCTATGTTGGAAAGTCGTCCAGATTGGTGTTTAAGTCGTCAGCGTTTATGGGGTGTTCCTATACCGGTTTTCTATTGTAAGGAATGCTGTGAGCCGCTTTTAAATATAAAAATAATTGATTCTATATCAAGATTATTTGGCGAAAAAGGTTCAGACTCTTGGTTTGAGATGAACGAAGAAGAACTTTTAAAAGGAACAAATGCAAAATGTTCTTCATGTGGATCAACGAGTTTTACAAAAGAAGAAGATATTTTGGATGTTTGGTTTGATTCTGGAGTTTCCTACGAAGCGGTTTTGTCAAGCGGTAATTATAAAGATTTAGAGTTTCCTGCAGATTTATATCTTGAAGGAAGCGATCAACATCGTGGATGGTTTCAAACATCTTTAATTCCATCTGTAGCAATAAAAGGGAAAACTCCGTATAAAAATGTTTTGACGCATGGTTTTATTGTTGATGGACATGGGAAGAAAATGTCAAAGTCAATTGGAAACTTTGTATCGAGTGAACAGATGATAAATAAATACGGAGCTGATGTAGTTCGTTTTTGGATAGCTTCAAGTGATTATAAAGAAGATATAAGAATATCTGACGAAATTATGAAAGGTTTGAGCGATGCTTATAGAAAAATAAGAAACACTATAAGATTTTTGCTCGGCAATATCTGGGATTTTGATTCAAAAAAAGCTTTGTCTTTTAAAGATATGCAGGAAATAGACAAATATGCGTTAAACAGATTACAACAGCTTATAACAAGCGTAGCGACTGCTTACGAAAGTTATGAGTTTCATAAAGCTGTGACTGCAATAAATAATTTTTGTACGGTATTTTTAAGCGGGTTTTATCTTGATGCTTTAAAAGATATTCTTTACTGTGATAAAAAGGACAGTAAGGAAAGAATAAGCGCACAATCTACAATGTTTGAAATTTGTTCCGTTATAATAAGACTTATATCACCTATACTTTCGTTTACCGCTGAAGAAGCGTGGAGAGAAATAAGAAAGTTACAGGTAAAGCCTGAACAATCTTTACTGCAGTCAGTTTTTCTTTCAGAATTTCCTATAGCTAACAGCAAATATATTCTTCAAGTCGAGATATTTGAAAAGTGGGAAAAAATACTTGATACAAGAAAAGAAGTATCGGCTGCTTATGAGAAATTGAGACAAAGTAAAGTTATAGGTTCAAATCTTGAAGCTTCGTTGAGTATAACTTATGGGCAAAAATATAATGAGATTTTCAAAGATTTAAAACTTGTAAATTTGACTCTTGGCAGTTGGGATATAAAATATAATCTTTCTGATAAAGAAGATGAATTACATATAGAAGCTGCTAAGTCAGATTACGAAAAATGTGTAAGATGTTGGAGACATATTGATGATGTAAAAGATACATTATGCCCAAGATGCAGAGATGTTATTAGTGTGAACCTCTAAATATAAGTATTTTTCTTCTTTGATTAAGTTGAAAGTGTGTTATACGTATGGTAAATGGTAACCCTGAAGTTTTATGGCAATTATAAAATATTAGAGTGTCAATGTCGTTATTGCGAGGAGAGGCAAAGTATCGACGAAGCAATCTGCGTTGTTCAACGGAAAGATTGCCACAACCCTTCGGGCTTCGCAATGACAGCTCTTTTTAAAGTGAGTTGATGACGGTAAAAACTAACGACACAATTGATTTATCAGAATTTTATCACTCTTTGCATTTGATAGTTCTTTTCAATTGGGTTGATGATAGGATTGTAAAATTCTGATTGTCATTGTTTCACTAGGGTTGTTGTTTTCAATAAACATTTAATAAAGGTTAAAAAATGGATGAAGTAAAAAGAGTGGTTGAAGCTTCAAAACTTATTGAAGAAGATAAAACAGAGAACTCTTTAAGACCGCAGAGTTTAGATGATTTTATAGGTCAGGACAAACTGAAAAATAATCTTAAAGTTTTTATAGAAGCTGCAAAAAAAAGAAATGAGTCTTTAGATCATTGCTTGTTTTATGCTCCGCCAGGACTTGGCAAAACTACTCTTTCTCATATAATTGCAAAAGAAATGGGTGGCAATTTAAGAATAACATCGGGACCTGTTTTGGAAAGAGTTGGAGATTTAGCGGCAATACTTACAAACTTTTCTGAAGGCGATATATTTTTTATAGATGAAATCCATAGAATGAATCATCTTGTAGAAGAGTCTTTATATCCAGTAATGGAAGATTTTGAACTTGATATTATAATAGGACAAGGACCTTCGGCAAAAACAATCAAGCTGCCTATTGCTCATTTTACATTAATAGGTGCAACAACAAGAGCGGGACTTTTATCAAGTCCATTAAGAGATAGGTTTGGAATCATAGAGCATTTGGATTTTTACAATATGAAAGAACTTATACATATAGTTAACCGTTCTGCTTCGATAATGAATATTGCTATTGACGAAGATGCAAGCGAAGAAATTGCAAGACGTTCAAGAGGAACGCCTAGAATTGTAAATAGACTTTTAAAAAGAGTGCGAGATTTTGCTGAAATAAGAGGCGGCAAAATTACGTGCGATATAGCAAAAGAAGCGCTTAATGCATTAGAGGTTGATAATGCAGGACTTGATAAAATTGATAGGCTAATCCTTACAACTTTAATTAAAAAATTCGGAGGCGGTCCTGTAGGTGTCGATACTATTGCGATAGCTATATCGGAAGAGTCAGATACTATAACAGATGTTTATGAGCCTTATCTTATACAATCTGGTTTTATTACAAGAACCCCAAGAGGCAGAGTTGCTACTGAAATTGGCTATAAACATATCGGTATTGAACATCCCCAAAACTTACAAAAAGAGCTTCTTTAATATGAAAAAAGTTTTACTTCATATTTGTTGCGCTCCATGCTCAGCGTCTGCAGTAAAAATGATTAGTAATGAATACAATATTTCTTTCTACTGGTATAATCCTAATATTTATGATGTACAAGAATATAAAAACAGAAAAGATGCAGCAATAAAATATGCAAAAGAATTAAATATTTCGTTTTTTGATGAAAAAGAATTCTCTTATAATTATGATGATTGGAAAAATAAAACTTCTGAAATGTGCAATTTTTGTTATATGTCAAGACTAGAAAAAATTGCAGTTTATGCACAGCAAAATAAGTTTGACTATTTTTCTACTTCACTTCTATCAAGTCCATATCAAAAACACGATTTGATCAAACAAATTGCAGGTGATTTAGCTGATAAATATAAAACAGCTTTTTTATATATAGACTTTAGAACTGGATTTTATGAAGGCAAAAATTCTTTAAGAAAAAAAGGATATTATATGCAGAAATATTGCGGTTGTAATAAATCACTGAATGAAAGGTTGAGCTTGCATAAGAAAAAGAATTGCAAATAAAATGAAGAATAACTTTATTTTAATATTAATAATATCATTATTTATATATTATAATGTTTATGCAGTTGACGCTGTAAAAAAAAATATAAGTGTTGGCATAATAATTGATGTTTCTTCTTTTACGACCGGGTGTGCAAAAGATTTTGTTATTTCTGACGTATCTAACAAAAAATTGAAGTTTACCAAAGGCTCTATAAGAGTTTCTTGCTCTGAAAAAGGAGTATGTATAGATAAATATATTTTATCGTTACCTATAAAAATAGAATCTTCAAATGGCATTATTTTTGCTGATTCTAAACCTTATAGAGGATATTTAACAGTAAAAAAAGCGAAGAATAAAATAAATGTTATTAACGTTTTAGCTATAGAAGATTATTTAAAAGGAGTTTTGCCTAAAGAAGCCGTCTGTGATTGGCCAGTAGAAGCGTTAAAAGTGCAAGCCTTAATAAGCAGAACGTATTCTATTGCAAATTTAAATAGACATTTAACTCAAGGTTTTGACGTATGCTCTACAACTCATTGTCAGGTTTATGGTGGAGCAGGTGTTGAAGCTGGTTCCTGTAATAAAGCAATTTTAGATACTCGATGTGAAGTTTTAACTTATGATGGAAAATTTGCTCAGACAGTTTTCCATGCAATTTGTGGTGGACATACCGAAAATCCAAAATATGTATGGAATTGGAAAGATACTCCTACCTATTTAAAAGGTGTAAAATGTGGTTATTGTACTGCAATTCAGAATGCAAAATGGGAAAAAACAGTAGATGAAAGTTTTATAAGAGAAAAGCTTTTAAATAATGATATTGGAATAATTAAAAAAATTAAAATTAAAGGAAAGACTCCCACAGGATCTGCAAAGGAATTGGAAATATTACATTCTAAAGGGAAACTTAGATTAAATGCTTATCAATTTAGACTTGCAGTTGATGCTTGGCAAAAAAAAAGCCATGTTTTTAATTCTATAAAAAAAATTGGAGATAAATTTTATTTTAAAGGCAAAGGTTGGGGACATAAAGTAGGCTTATGCCAATGGGGCGCTAAAAGAATGGCGGAAAAAGGTAAAATCTATAAAAAAATTTTATACCACTTTTATCCAGGAACAAAAATTGAAAATGTGATTTATAAATAAAAAATAGAGTTTAGGTTAGACCTAAAATAATGTTTATAAGGAATCATTATAAATGATAGATAATGACAATCTTTTATCTAATTACAACTATGAAATTCCAAAAGAATTAATTGCGCAAAAGCCAGTTGAAAATAGACAAGATTCAAGGCTTTTTGTTATCGATAGAAAAATACAAGAATTTTATCATAAAAAATTTTCTAACATTATTGAATATTTTAGTACAGGAGATTGTCTTATAATAAATAATACTAAAGTAGTCCCATCAAGACTTTTCGGTAAGAGAGTTAGCGGTGGAAAAGTGGAAATAATGTTTCTTGACCCGTGTCAAAAGAATGAAGAATATAAAGTTTTAATTAAACCTTTTATAGGTATCGGGGGAAAAGTATATTTTGAAGACGATTATGAATGTGAAATAATATCAAAAACAGAGTTAGGGGAAACTATAGTTAAGTTTAACAAGCCCGGAATTTTTAAATTTTTACAAAAATATGGCATAATGCCGTTGCCACCTTATATAAACAGAAAAGGAATACTTGCGCAAGAATTGTCAGACTTCGATAGACAAAGATATCAAACAGTTTACGCCAAAACTTTAGGAGCTATTGCAGCTCCTACTGCTGGGCTTCATTTTACTGAAAACATTTTACAAACTCTTAAAGAAAAAGGTGTGCATGTTGCTGCATTAACTCTTCACGTAGGCTGGGGAACTTTTAAATCTATAACTGCTGAGAAACTAAATAACCACAGTATGCTTCCTGAAAAATTTGCTATAGATAAAACAAATGTGGAAATTATAAATTCAGCAATACAAAATAATAAGCGAATAGTTGCTGTTGGAACCACTTCGGTAAGAGCAATTGAATCTATTGCCGACAGAGTCGGATTTTTAAGAAGCGGCAAAATTTTTATAAAAGAATACTTTGGTGAAACTTCAATTTTTATATATCCGAGTTATAAATTTAAAATAATAAATACTTTAATTACCAATCTTCATTTGCCAAAATCAACGCCTCTTATGATGGCGAGTGCTTTCTCTTCAAGAAAAACTATGCTTAAAGCATATAAAGAAGCCATACAAGAAAAATATAGATTTTTCTCTTACGGCGACTCAATGCTTATTTTATAATAAATTTATAATGTCCTTGTTTTTTTCTCGTTATCATTTATTGTGTTATTTTGCTTATCTTAAAATTCCCCAAATATACAATTTGGCAATCTTTTTCTTTTTTAAATGATGTAGATTGCTTTGTCAGGACTTTGTCCTTGCTTACAATAGGCGTAATAATTAAAAAGTGTTGCTAAAAATGCTCAAAAAGTTCTTAAATACATAATTGATAAATTTTCATATAATTTGGTAAAATTTATATATGACGATATCAAATATTGAAGAAATTAAGTGTCCTAACGGGCATATCTTTGAAGCGCAGTTACTTTCTGCAATAAGTATTTCAGAAAATCCAGAATTAAAAGAAGTGTTAATAGCAGGAGAAATTAATCTTGTATCTTGCCCAGAATGTGGCGAGATGTTTTATGCTGAATGTTTTATTCTTTATCACGATAGCAAAAATGAACTTATAGCTTTTGTATATCCATTAAGTTTTCAAAATCAAGCAGCACAATGTAAAATGAAAATGTGTAAAGAATTTGAGCTTGCGTTAGAAAATTTTGAAGAGAAACAGAAAATAAAATATGAACCACTTTTACTGTTTGGTATTGAAGATTTAATTATATTGCTACGTTCCGAACAAGATATTGAAGATGAAGAAATGATTTTGAAATATCTTGCCTCAAAGATATTATTAGATACTATTAAAATTGTTCCAAGTCTTGCCAGAAAATTAGGAATTCCGAAGGTCCTTCCAGTTCCAAAAGGTGAAAAGAGCATTGAGACAAAATCTTTGATTTCTGGCTTACAAATTCTTATAAAACATAATGCCAATCTTCAGCATTACATTGAATTCCTTGATAAAATATCAAAACATAAAACAATTATAGCAGATCTAAAAAAATGACATTGACTAAGGTTTTCTTTGCCATAGTTATTTCTTTGGTGTTTTGCTCATATATTTGTGCTGAATTAAAAGTTACTAAAATTATCAAAGGCAATCAATCCTTTGATATAATTCTAAATGATGATATTAAACTTTCAAATATATCTTTAAAAAATAATAATATTGAATTACCTGTATATATAAGTAAAAATAAAACCTATAAACAATTAGGCATTTTAAGAAGAGAATTTAGACAATATCTTGTCAACTCTTTATCTCAAAATAAAATGTCTTCAAAAACTGAAAATACTACATTTAAAATCAACAAACTTTCTCCCTTAAAAAAACATCCAACAATAAAAGCTTTTACCTCCGTAATTTTTAACAATGATATTGAAGTTGGGTGTCGTATTATGCAAGGTAAAAATGGCTTATGGATTGCGTGGCCTTCTAATAAGAAAGGTGATGTATGGATAAAAGAATTTAAATTTATAAATAAAGATTTAAAAAAAATGGTTGAAAAAAAGTTGATTAGCAGCTATACTTCTATTGTAAATAGTTATGATAAAACAAAAAGTAAGTAAAGATATTTTAGATATTATTTCAAATGTAGGACTGCCTATTCTTGCGGGTGTCTTTTTTGTTGTTTGGATTATAAATTTACTTGTTCATCCAGTAATTAATTTCCCTCTAATTGCAATTCCTATAATTGTCCTCTATTATTTTTCTGGAAATATTTATAGTGGTATTATTACTGTTTTTGCTGTTGTTACAGGTACTTTGGATATTACATTTTTTATAGAACAAAAGTCTGAAGTAATACTTGTATTTCTTGAGGCTATAGCTGTGGTGTGTTTATATTTAATTCTTGAAATGTATAAAAATAAATATGTTTCGATAAAAAACAGGTTTTTTGAGGAATATGAAACGCTTGATAGAGAAATTACATTGGAATGTTCTGAAATATCAAAAAATAAAAAAAGAATTGAATATTTGACGCAGTATATAAAATTTTTCAAAAAAATAGGAAGAACTCTGCAATCATTTCAGACTTCGCTTAGTGAAAAAGAAATTATAGAAAAATCTGAATATATTGCATATAAATTTATGGGTAAAGGTACTTGGGAGTTAAAGAAGTACAGTGATAATAATGTTTTTGCTTTTTATGTAAGAAAGACGTCTTTGCCATTGTTAATTACAGATATGTCGTCTGATGAAAGATTTCCATCAGGGCAAAAATATAAACAAATGTCACTTATTGCGTTTCCTATTGAATTTAATAGAATTTTCTGGGGAATACTCCAGGGAACTTCGTATGTAAAAAATTTCTTTTCTGAAGAAGATTTACGTCATTTGTCATTATTATCAGGCACAATAAGCACAGTCTTAAATAATTCTTATTTGTATAAGGAGCTGCAAACTCTTGCAGTTACAGACGGATTAACCGGACTTTTTACTCATAATTATTTTAAAGAAAGATTGAAAGGAGAAATCAGTCGTTCAAACAGCAATAAGTTATCACTATCATTAGGACTATTAGATATAGATTTTTTTAAAGATATTAATGATAAATACGGACATCAGGCAGGAGATTCTATTTTGCATCAAATTTCCTTGCTTTTGCGAGCAAGGTTGAGAGAGACAGATTTTATTGCAAGATATGGTGGTGAAGAATTTGCTTTTATAATGCTCAATACAAATTCAAGAGAAGCAGCAAAAATTTTGGAGCAGATACGTTTAACTATAGAACAGGAACGGTTTTTCTTGCCAGTAGAAAGTTTAACTCCGGTTCGGGTGAAAATAACGTCAAGCATAGGTTTTGTTTCACTCGATAAAAACTGTTTCATTTCTGAAGAAGAATTTATAAAAAATGCAGATGCAGCTTTGTATAAAGCGAAACACTCTGGAAGAAATAAGGTTGAAGAATTTTTAAATGAAAAATAAAATATCAATTTTAATATTTATACTTTTATTACTTATAGGTCTATATTTTATTATGCCGCAAACAAATGGTGTATGTATTGTGTGGGCATCTTTTATTGCTTTATCTGGGTTGTATTATTCACAGTGGTTTAAGAAAGCTGTTTTGATTTCTTCATGTATAGCGTGTGTTGTAGCTCTTTTATTTGTGAAAGAATATCCTTTTTCGATACTAAGCGCATGTGTAATTTTCCTTTCAATGGTTCCGATACCATATTATTTTCATATAAAATCCAAAAAGTTGAAAAAAGAATTTTTTTTGAAAAATAGGATGCTTAAGATCAAACATAAAGCAAATCTTTTGAAACTTAAAAAATCATTTAATGAAAGACAAAAATACGAAGATAATATAGAAATAATGATGCAGATTTACATTATAGGAAAAGAAATATCAAAATGTGTTTCAAAAGGTGAATGTGCAGAAACAATTTTAAAAACTCTTAAAGAAAAAACAGGAATTATAGGCTGTAGCTTTTTTGAAAAGACTAAAGTAGACTGGAAAATGCTTGCATCTTCTGAGATTCTGCATAATGAAAATTTAATTCCATATATACAATCGTTGGAATTTTCAAATAATGATAAAAAGTTCGGTGTTATGTACAGTAGAAAGTTTAGCAATCGCAATTTTGAAATGGTTTACTGGCCTTTAAAAATAGCGGATGAACTTTTGGGCTGTATTATAATAGTTACAGATACAGAAGATGCTAATAGGTATGTTGAAGAGGGTTCAATTTTCGGACCGCAAATTTCTTTAGGTTTAAAGAGAATAAATCTTTTTAATCAGATTGATGAGAAATCAAGAAAAGACGGGCTTACTGGATTATATCTTAAACGTTATTTTTTACAGAGATTAGATTTAGAAATGCAGAGAGGACAACGCTATAATGATGGATTTTATATTTTAATGTTGGATTTGGATTATTTTAAGGATGTGAATGATAAATATGGACATTTAGTAGGCGATAAAGTACTTGCAGTTGTTGCCAAATCAATTTCTGATGATGTAAGACTATGTGATTTGGTAAGTAGATACGGTGGGGAAGAATTTATAATACTAATGCCTATGATTGATAAAAATGAAGTAAAAAACGCAGCTGAAAAAGTAAGAAAATCTATAAAAGATATTATATTTGAAGCAAACAATGATAAATTTAATATTACTGTAAGTATCGGTGTTAGTTGCAATTCAAAAAATATTTCCAATCCAGCCCATATAATTAATGCAGCCGATAAAGCTCTGTATAAAGCCAAAAGCATTGGTCGCAACGAAGTTGTTTTATATGATGAAATTGACTAGATAGTTGAATAGGTTAAAAGAGTGCGACAAAGATAAAGAAAAGAGAGAAGAAGAAAAAGGAAGTAAAAAGGGATGCAAAAAAGGAACAATAGGTATAATATTCCATTGTGTTAAGTTGTGTTTAGAAAAGAAAGAAGGATTAATAGGACATGACAATAGAGAAGAGGGAAATAAGAGATAGGAAATAAAAGAAGAATTTAATGGGTTGTTGGTTGATTATTTGGTGTATTATAACAGCAAAAGACCGCATTTGTCTTTGAATCTAAAAACGCCTTTGGAGATAATGTTTCAAAATTCTAAAATGTCGCATATCTATGTAACCGATACAGGATATTGAAAAGTGAAGCTTTTTTTTGATAAAATAATACAATGTGTAAATTTAAATAAGCACACAATCGGATTTGCCGATGGTCCCTTAAAATAGGGTTTCGGATATTGAAGATTGCGGAAGCCGTGGGACGGAAGTATAAAATTGTCCGAAACGGAAACAGTAAAAACCAAAGGAGATAAGTGTGGCAAACATTACAATGAAGGCTTTGCTAGAAGCTGGAGTCCATTTTGGACATCAAACCAGAAGATGGAATCCAAAAATGGCAAAATTTATTTTTGGAACAAGGAACAAAATTCACATCATTGATCTTCAAAAAACTCTTAAAGAATTGAAGAGGAATTACAAAGTTATAAGAGATTTTGTTGCTGAAGGAAGAGAAGTAATATTTGTAGGAACAAAGAAACAAGCACAGCTTCCAGTAAAAACAGAAGCATTACGTTGTGGAGCATATTTTGTTTCTGAAAGATGGCTTGGGGGAACGCTTACAAATTTTGAAACGTTAAAAAAGTCAATTGCAAGATACAGAGAAATAGAAAAGATGAAAGAAGATGAAGTTTTTAAACTTCTTTCAAAAAAAGAGCAATCTCAAATTGAAAAAGAGAGAATAAGACTTGAAAAATCTTTGGAAGGACTTAAAAATATGTCGAGTCTTCCAGGACTTATGTTTGTTGTAGATCCGTATGAAGAAGCGACTGCTGTTGCAGAAGCAAGAAAACTCAATATTCCGGTTGTTGCAATTTGCGATACAAACTGTAATCCTAATTTAGTTGACTATCCTATTCCCGGAAATGATGATGCTATAAGAGCCGTAAAACTTTTCTGCTCTATTGTTGCAGAGGCTGTTTTAGAAGGTAAAGGTGTTACTGAAAAGAAAGAAGATGATGCGGGAGAAGAAACGGCTTTAGAAGTTAAAGAGGAAAATAAAACAGAAGAGAATATACAGGAAGGGGAAGTAAAATAATGTCAACTGAGTTTATAACAAAGTTAAGAGAAATGACAGGTGCAGGGATAATGGATTGCAGAAATGCATTAAAAGAGTCAAGTAATGATATAGATAAAGCATGTCAATGGTTAAGAGAAAAAGGTATAGCATCGGCTGTTAAAAAAGCGGGTAGATCTGCAAAGCAGGGACTAGTGTACTCATATATACATGGTAATGGGACACTTGGTGTTTTAGTTGAAGTAAACTGTGAAACTGATTTTGTTGCAAAAACTGAAGATTTTCAGAATTTGGTTAAAGAAATTGCGATGCAGATTGCTGCAGTTGCTCCTATTTACGTTTCACGAGATCAGGTTCCTACAAGTATCCTTGAAGCTGAAAAGGAAATTTATAAAGCTAATCTTAAAGAAGAGGGCAAGCATGAGAAAGTTTGGGATAAAATTATTGAAGGTAAAATTGAAAAATTTTACAGTCAAGTATGTTTGTATGATCAACTTTATATGAGAGATGCTTCTGGTAAGGAAACAATAAAAGATTTAGTTACAAATATCATTGCAAAAATTGGTGAGAATATAGTAATAAAAAGATTTGCGAGATTTAAACTTGGAGAATAATAATAATGTCTGCAAGAAGAGTACTTTTAAAACTTTCAGGGGAATCTCTTTCTAATGAAAGATCTTCAATAAATGCAGATAGTCTTTCAAGAACTGTAAATGAAATTAAGAGTGCTGTTTCTTCTGGAGTGCAGCTTGCAATTGTTATTGGCGCAGGAAACATTTGGAGAGGAGCAGATAAGTTTATAGAGAGAGTTACTGCAGATAGGATGGGAATGTTAGCGACAGTTATGAACTCTCTTGCTTTAAATGATGCTTTGGAAAAAGCAGGTATAAAGTCAAAAGTATTTTCAGCAAGCGGTGTAAGCGATTTTGTTGAAAATTTTAACAGAGAAAAAGTTATTAGATGTATTGAGCAGGAGAATATAGTTATTTTTGCCGGTGGTACTGGAAATCCTTTTTTCACAACGGATACTACGGCTGTTTTAAGAGCTGCAGAAATAAAAGCTGATATGTTGCTAAAAGCTACACAAGTTGACGGGGTTTATAGTGCAGATCCGAAAAAAAATAAAGATGTTATAAAGTTTAAATCTTTAACTTTTAAAGAAGCTTTGAATAAACATTTAAAAATAATGGATGCTGAGGCTTTTTCATTATGTATGCAGACAAATATATCAATTACTGTATTTGATTTTTATAAAGATGGTAATTTAAAGAAAATTTTGAGCGGTGAGAAAATAGGTACAATAGTGGAGGCATAAAATGCAAGTGCAAAGTTTTTTTTCTGCGTCAGAAGAGGCCATGAAAAGAACTATAGATAGGCTGAAAAGCGAATTATCTTCAATAAGAACTGGAAGAGCAAGTAGCGCTGTAATAGAGGGGATAAAAGTTGAAAGTTATGGTTCTCTTATGCCTATAAATCAGATTGCTGGTATAAGCATTCCAGATGCAAAAACAATAGAAATAAAACCTTGGGATGTTTCTCAGTTGGGTGCGATAGAGAAAGCAATACTTAAAGCTGATATAGGAATGACTCCAGTAAATGATGGAAAACTTATACGCATTTCTGTTCCTCTTCTTACGGAAGAAAGAAGAAAAGAAATAGCGAAATCTATAAGCAAAATAGCAGAAGAATTCAGGGTTGCCGTAAGAAATGAAAGAAGAGTATTGGTTGAAAATATAAAAAAACTTGAAAAGGATAAAGTTATAACTGAAGATGATAAAAAGAAATTTGAGATAGAAGTTCAGAAAATAACAGATGGTTATATAAAGAAAATAGATGAGAGTGTGTTAGTTAAAGAAAAAGAAGTTATGCAAATATAAATAATGCTGTGTCTCCATTAATATTGTTTATAGGGGATGTGTTTTTTTAAATTATAAAGGGAGGGCAGTTATAATGGCTTATCAGATTGATGCAAATATTTGTGTAGGATGCGGAGCTTGTGCAGGAAATTGTCCTGTTTCGGCTATTGACCAGAAAGAAGATAAGTATGCAATTAATTCTGATGTTTGTGTGGGATGTGGAGCCTGCGAATCAACTTGCCCAGTAAGTGCTATTTCTCAGAAATAAAGGAAATTTTTTGATACCCGTACACATAGCTATTATAATGGACGGGAATGGTAGGTGGGCCAAGAAAAGAGCTTTACCTAGAGTTTTTGGTCATAAACAAGGGGTCAAGACCGTAAAAAAGATTGTAAAGGCTGCAAGCAATCTTGGCATTAAGGTTTTGACCTTATATGCTTTTTCTACAGAGAACTGGAAGAGACCGCAATCTGAAATAAACTTACTGTTTTCTTTACTTATGAAGTTTATAAAGAAAGAATTAAAAGAATTAAATGATTTTGATATTCGCTTAAGAATATTGGGAGATTTATCAAAGTTTCCTGAAAATATAAAAAATGAAATTGACAGAGTTTGTGAAATTACGTCTAAAAATACAGGATTTGAGTTAAATATAGCTTTAAATTACGGAGCAAGACAGGAACTAATACGTGCTTTTGAAGAGATGTCAAAGCAAGGTATAAAAAAGCCTACAGAAGAAATTGTATCGTCTTTTTTATATACTAATGGACAACCTGATCCAGATTTGCTTATTCGCACTTCAGGAGAGTTTAGGATATCAAATTTTCTTCTTTGGCAAATTGCATATTCTGAAATTTATATAACAAATAAATTATGGCCTGATTTTACACAACAGGACTTAGAAGCTGCAATATCAGAATTTCAAAAAAGAGAAAGACGCTTTGGTGGAATTTGATATAACGTAATAAAATGGATGGAAATATATATGCTGCTAACTAGAATATTAACTGCAATTATTGGAATACCACTTATTTTTGTGTGTGTATATTATGGAAGTATTTCATTTTATATGATGATGTTTTTTGTATCAGTCCTATCTGTTTATGAATATTTAACTATATCAAAAAAATATAATCCTCATACTCTTGTGTCGCTTATAATGTCTGCGGTGTTTTTTGTGTTTTTATATTTCTTTAAAGATTTTCCTTTAGATAAAGTTATAATTTCCGCTATTGTAATGATGTTTGTTCTTTTTGGAATTGAAATTTTTGATAAAAATCCTGATTTATGCGTAATGAGAATATCATCATCTTTTTTCGGTGCATTTTTTATTCCTCTTACTTTAATGCATTTGGTTTATATACGTGATTTAAACGATGGAAAAGAATTGATATTTTTCATTTTTATAGTTGTTTGGATTTTAGATACTGCTGCTTATGCTTTTGGTTCAAGGTTTGGTAAACATCAACTTGCAAAGAGTATAAGTCCTAAAAAAACGGTGGAAGGAGCAATTGTAGGTATTGTTTTTGGAATTTTGGCAGCTGTTGTTTTTAGATATATGTTTATGCAAGAAATTTTGACTATATGGTATTCTGTGATTTTAGGATTTGTAATTGCTGTTGTAGGGCAATTTTCAGATCTTGCGGAGTCTCTTATTAAAAGAGATGGAAACATTAAAGATTCTGGAAAAATAATACCAGGTCATGGCGGAGTTTTTGATAGATTTGATTCTTATATATTTGCAGCTCCCGCAGTTTATTACATTTTTCAATTTTTAAAATGAAAAGAATAGCTATTTTAGGTTCATCAGGTTCAATAGGAACGCAGACTCTTGATATAGTTTCTAAAATGAAAGATAATATTTGTGTCGAAGGGCTTGCCGTTAGCTCTAACATAAAAGTTTTAAAGACGCAAATTAAAAAATTTAAACCATCAGCAGTGTTTATAAAAAGTTCTACAGATGCACATAACTTGAAACAATGGTGTGTTTTTAATAACATAAAAACTGATGTTTATAGTGGAAATACAGGTCTTGAAAAACTTGCAACGATGCCGAATGTTGATATGGTTCTTGCTGCAATAGTAGGTGCTGTGGGTTTAAAATCTACTATAGCTGCAATAAAAGCAAAAAAAAATATTGCTATTGCAAATAAAGAATCACTTGTTATAGCAGGAAATTATATAATGAAGCTTGCTGCTGAAAACGGAGTTTCAATACTTCCCGTTGATAGCGAACATTCTGCAATATTTCAATGCTGTACTGGCGAGAAAAAAGCACATATAAAAAAAATAATACTTACAGCTTCTGGTGGACCATTTTATAAATATAATAAAGATTTTTCTAAAATAACAGTTGAACAGGCTTTGGCTCATCCGACGTGGAATATGGGTAAGAAAATAACGATTGACAGCGCTACTCTTATGAATAAAGGACTTGAAGCTATAGAGGCATCTATCCTTTTTGGTCTACCTATAGATAAAGTTGAAATTGTTATACATCCTCAATCTATAGTACATTCAATGGTAGAGTATGTTGATGGTTCAGTTATAGCACAGCTTTCAAATCCAGATATGAAGCTACCTATACAATATGCTTTAACTTATCCAGAAAGATTGTCATCAAATATTAAGACGTTAAATCTTGCTGATATTGGTAAATTAGAGTTTTACAAGCCTAATTTTGATAAGTTTCTGTGTTTGAAACTTGCATATTTTGCAGCAAAAAAAAGCTATACTATGCCTGCTGTGATGAATGCAGCAAATGAAACAGCAGTTGCAGCTTTTTTAAATGGAGAAGTAAAGTTTACATATATTGCAAAAATTGTTGAAAAAACTATGAAAGCTCATGAAATGTCAAAAAATATGTCGTTAGATACTTTTGTCGAAGCTGATTCTTGGGCTAGACAGTATGCAGAAAAATTAATAAGAGTCTGTTCAAACTAATAGGACGAAAGTGCTGCTTGGATTTTTGAAGAAATCTTGACTATTTTGTTATAGATAATATTGGTATTGATAGAACAAAACTGGTAAAATTTACCAAAACGCTGCCGCAGTCCGAAAAGTTGGAGCAAAAATGGTCAATTGTAGCGTTGCCAAGATGCGTTAATAATCACATTTTCGCTTGACTGCTCCGAACGCTTTTGCCATATTAGCAACGACTCTACAAAGGGGATATAAATGGTTGTAATTCTTCAAATACTTGGTGCTGTAATAGGTTTAGGTTTTCTAGTTTTTATACACGAACTCGGACATTTTTTTGCTGCTAAGATGTGTAAAGTTCAAATATTGACTTTTGCTTTAGGTTTTGGTCCAGACTTAATTAAACATACTTACAAAGGCACAAAATATTGTATAAAAGCAATTCCTCTTGGCGGATTTGTTGCTATGGCAGGTGAAAATCCTCAAGAAGCTACAGGTGCTGATGGAGAATACCTATCTTTACAATGGTATAAAAAAATATGGGTATCACTTGCAGGTCCTTTTTCAAATTATATTTTGGCTGTTCTTATTTTTATATTTATTTTTAATATCTGGGGTGTATCAACAGAATCTACAGATTCTTTGATAGGAAACGTTACTGAAAATTATCCTGCTGCAGCTGCAGGGCTTATGCCTGGAGATAAAATAAAATCAATAGATGATGTTGATATAGATACATTTAATGATTTAATTACAAATTTAAAAGATAAAGCAGATAAAAAGACTTCTTTTATAGTGGAAAGAGGAAGTTATTCTTTTGAATTAAATATGATTGTTGCAAAAAATCCTATAACAGGTGCAGGCGTAATAGGTATAAGTCCTGCAGTAATAAAAACAGAAGTAGGCTTTTTTAAATCTGTATATCTTGGGGCAAAAATTTCAGTAGGTCAAACAATTATGAGTCTTGCATATCTTACAGATAAAGTTGTTTCATTAGAAAAACCTGACATTTCAGGACCTATTGGTATTATGCGGGTTATGGCAAATGTTACAAAAGCAGGAATGCAGGATTATTTAAGGCTTATTGCCATTATATCGGTCGCTATGGGATTATTTAATCTTTTACCGATTCCTATGGTTGATGGTGGAATGATAATATTGTTTTTTATTGAAGGAATAATTGGGAAGAAAATAAGTACAAAAATTGTTCAGATTTATAATACAATAGGCTTGATTTTTATATTGTGTATTTTCTTTTTTGCAACATATAGTGATTTGCTTAGGTTAGGTATCGGTAAATTGTTTGGCAATTGATAAATATGAATCTGTATTAAGTTGTTGATGTAATGAGGAATAAAAATGCCAAATACTTACAAAAACAAAAATAAAGAGATTGATAAATTAAAAAAAGAAATAGATTCCTATCGTCCATTTAATAAGCAATTGGTAAAAAAAGTACAAGAGTACTATCGTGTTGGTTTCACATATACAAGCAATGCACTGGAAGGTAATTCTCTTAATGAATCTGAAACAAAAGTTATTATTGAAGATGGTATAACTATTGGTGGTAAATCAATAAAAGAACATAATGAAGCATTGGGGCATAGCCAAGCATATACTTTTCTTGAAAAACTTTCAGAAAACAATCAAATTACAGAATCTGATATCCTTGAATTACATCGGTTGTTTTATTACAGAATAGATGAGACTAAAGCTGGCAAGTATAGAAAAGAACAGGTATTTATTTCTGGCACTGATTATTTGCCGCCAAAATATAAAGATATTCCTAGTCTTATGCAAAAATTTATTGTATCGCTGCCAAAATTGAAGGATGTTTTGCATCCGGTAAATTATGCCGCAACAATTCATGAAAGAATAGTAACAATTCATCCATTTATAGATGGCAACGGAAGAACAGCGCGATTAGTTATGAATCTTGCTTTATTCCAGTCAGGTTATCCCATCGTTATTATTCCTCCAATCTTGCAAAGTGATTATATATCAACTATTAAGTTAGCAAATAAAGGTAACATAGAGCCTTTTTATAATTTTATATCAAGTATTGAATATGAAAGCGTTAAGGATTATATTCGATTGTTAGAACATTATATTGTGGGATAATAATGAAATTTTTTAAAAGAATACAGACTAGAAAAATTAATATTGATGGTGTTACAATAGGCGGAGGATCTCCAATTGTAGTCCAGTCTATGACAAATACAAATTCTAGAGACTGGAAAGCTACTGTAAAACAAATTAAACAACTTCAAGAAGCAGGTTGCGAAATTGTTCGTGTTTCTCTTCCAGATATGGAAGCAGCTTATAATGTAAGTAAAATAAAGAAAAATATTAAAATTCCGTTAGTGGCAGATATTCATTTTGATTATAGAATAGCGCTTGAAGCAATAAAGCAGGGTATTGATAAATTGAGAATTAATCCAGGAAATATAGGTTCAAAAGATAGAGTTGAAGCTTTAGTAAAAGAAGCAAAAAAGGCGCATATCCCTATACGAATTGGGGTTAATGCGGGATCTTTAAAAAAAGTATATAACTTTTCTGATAATTTTTCGCGGGCAAAAGCTCTTGCAAATGCTGCAATGGAACATGTGAAAATTTTAGAGAAACATAGTTTCCAAGACGTAGTTGTTTCTTTGAAAGCTTCAAATATTGATACAACAGTGCAAGCATATAAAATTTTTGCTTCAAAAAGAAATTATCCTCTTCATTTAGGTATAACTGAAGCAGGTTCAATTTTCAGTGGAACTGTAAAATCTAGCGCGGGACTTGGTATAATGTTATATTATGGTATTGGTGATACGATTAGAGTTTCTCTTACTGCAGATCCTGTTGAAGAAGTTAAGACGGCTTATTCTCTTTTACAATCTATGGAACTTCGTAATTCAGGTATAGAGATTGTATCTTGCCCAACATGCGCCAGATGCGAAGTTGATTTAATAAAAATAGTTTCAGAAGTTGAAAAGAAAATTTCTACAATGAAAGGTTTAAAAAAACTTTCTAAACCTATAAAAGTGGCTTTAATGGGTTGTGTTGTAAATGGTCCCGGAGAAGCAAAAGATGCAGATTTTGGCATAGCTGGTGGAAAACACACGGGAATATTATTTAAAGACGGTAAAGTTATAGGAAAAGTCAGTTCAGATAAGTGGGTTGAAAAGGTTATTTCTATGATAAAACAATACTCTGTCATTGCTAGAAAATTGTAGATTTTTGTGACAAGTTTATTATTAAAAACTTGTGCAATGAACATGGTTTGTTTGAAAGAGGTGAAAAGATGGCAGAAATTTATTTAACTAGAGAAGGCAGAGAAAAACTTATTAAAGAATTGGAAGAACTTCAAAAGAGAAAGCCTCTGATTCAAGAAGAAATTGCTCTAGCAAGAGAACACGGTGATTTAAGAGAAAATGCGGAATATCATGCCGCAAAAGAAACCCTTACTAATCTTATGCGCAGAATTATGGAACTTGACTCGAAAATAGCGTGTGCAAAAATTATTGAAGAACAAAATATTGATTCAGATAAAGTATTTATTGGTGTCACTATAACAATACAGGACGAAGATGGTAATGATTATGAATATACTATTGTGGATTTAGAAGAAGCAGATCTTGCTGCAAACAAAATATCAGTACAATCTCCACTTGTACAGGGATTGTTGGGACATAAAGCCGGCGAGACCTGTGAAGTGGAACTTCCTGCAGGCAAAACAAAATTTAAAATTTTAAAAATTGCCAGATAGTCAATTTTTGCCGTCATTGCGAGGAAGGGACAAAGTCCTGACGAAGCGATCTGCGTCGGTAACTCCCGTCGTCATTGCGAATCGACGAAGTCGATGAAGCAATCTATGTTGTTAAGGACAGATTGCCACGTTGCTTCGCAACTCGCAATGACGGACAGGGCAAAAGGGAAGATTGCCGCGCTAACTTCGTTAGCTCGAAATGACGGATAAGACTAAAAGAACAGATTGCCATGTTGCTTCGCAACTCGCAATGACGGACAAGATTGAAAGAAAGATTGTCACGCCTACTTCGTAGGCTCGCAATGACGGACAGGACGGATTCCCGTTTTCACGGGAATGACACTTTATTTTGTTGTCATTACGAGGAGGGGCAGAGCCCCAACGAAGCAATCTGCGTTGTTGAAAGAGAAAGATTGCCATAGCCCTTAGATAAATAGGAATGAGTATGAAAAATGAAAAATACACTGAAGATATAACTTTGCGAGAAATGCAAATTCATATAGGGAAGAGTAATTTTGGGTACGTTTTTCCACAAGGTAATGTTGAAAATTTTATTGGGATAATTGATTGTCTTAAAACAGCAGGCGGAAAACCTAAAAGTTGTGATTTACAAGATTACGCAAATGGCGGAAAAGGGAAAGCGCAACCCGAATATATAATAACGTTTGATAAGAAGCCTGATACGATTATTGTCGTTGAATGTAAGAAAAATATAAAAGAACATATTAGCGAAGCTTTATCACAGCCTAAAAAATACGCTGTTGATGGCGTTTTGTATTATGCTAAGTTTTTGAAAGACAGATATAATGTAATTGCGGTGGCTAGCAGCGGAACAACTAAAGAAAAATTTAAGACAAATACATATTATTGGCAAAAAGGGCAATCAAATTATTTAGAATTAGAAAATTTAAAAAACATAATAGTTGAACCGCAAATATATCTAAATGTGATTGAAGGTAAAAAAGTTGAAAAAGCATATTCATTAGAAGATATAAAGATTGTTGCTCTAAATATGAATAATGCTTTGAGAGAGCTTGGATTTACGCAAAAATATAAACCAATTTTTATTGCTGGAATTTTGATAGCGTTAGAAAATGAAGCATTTGAAAGCGAGTATAAGAATTTGTCAAGTTTTGACAGTATAATTAATCAATTAAAATGGGCAATAAATGAGGTTTTGTCAAGTAGTGGGATTAAAAAAGAGTATGTAACAATAATAAAAAACGCATTTGACGGTATTGGCAATAATGTGGAGTTAAAAAGATTACCTTTGGGGCAGGATAATTCTATAACTTGGTTTATAGACGAACTATCAACTAAGATAAAACCTATGATGAACTATAGTAATAATACAATAGATGCGTTAGGTATTTTTTATCAGGAATTTGTGAAATATAGTAGTAATGATGGTAAAGATTTAGGGATGGTTTTAACCCCATGGCATTTAACGGATTTTATGTGTGATATTGCCGGCGTTAATAAAAATAGCAGGATTGTGGATATATGTTGTGGTTCTGGTGCTTTTTTGGTAACTGCTATGGGTAAAATGTTTAAAGAGGCAAATGATAAAGAGAAGGACAGAATACGAAAAGAGCAATTATATGGTGTAGAAAAGAATGACGATTTATATATATTATCGGTTGCCAATATGATAATTAGAGGGGATGGAAAATCAAATATATCTCGAGATACTTGTTTTAGCAAAGAAATAATAAATGAGATAAAATCAAAGAACATAGATATAGGGTTGATAAATCCGCCTTACTCGCAAAAAGGCGAACCCGAATTAAAATTTGTCAAGACTCTGTTAGATTGTTTGACAAATAGCGCAATAGGTGTTGTTGTTGTTCCGATGTCTTGTGCTATAGGAACTAAATTCAAATCAGAGAGAGAGTTGTTGTTTGAAAATCATACATTGAAAGCTGTATTCTCAATGCCATCTGATATTTTTGATAAAGCGGGAACGAATGTTTGTGTTATGGTGTGGCAAGCGCATAAACCTCACGATGCTAATCAAACACAAACTTTTTTTGGTTATTACAAAGATGATGGATTTGTGAAGGCTAAAAAACTTGGAAGAATTGACAAATTTAATAAGTGGAATAAAATAAAAAAAGAATGGGTTAGATTGTATAGAGAATTAGAAATAAAAGAAGGATTGACTGCAAAACAAGTCGTTACATGGAAAGATGAATGGCTTGTTGAAGCGTACATGGAGACAGACTATTTTAATTTAAAACAAGAAGATTTTCAAGCGACTATAGAAGATAGAATAAGTTATCTCATAAAAGGACATTTAACTGATTTATCAAAGAAGTTTACAATTTCTGATAAAGAGTTTCTTTCTGATGTTAAGAATTGGGGAAAATTTAGGATAAGCGATTTATTTGACTTCACACGAGGAAAACGAATAACAAAAGAATTTGCAGAGCAAAACAAAGGCAATGTGCCAGTAATTGCTGGCGGTGCTGAAAACGATGGGATTTTATGCTATTTGAAAGAAACTCTAAAAAACAGATATGTGTTTAAAGATACGTGTTTTACGGTTTCTTCTTTTGGGTCAGCTGGTAGTGTGATATATCATAATTATAAATGTTTTATAGATGATAAGGCATTATCATTTGTTCCTAGACTAAATCTATCAGTGTATACATGTTTGTTTTTGGAAACATTATTAAATTTGGAAAAATACAGATATGTCTATGGCAGAGGCGTTGTGGAAAGTAGATATAAAGATATTATTATCAAACTTCCTACAGATAAACGAGGCAATCCAGATTGGCAATATATGGGAGATTATGTTAAGTCATTACCATATTCGGATAAAATATAAACTATAAATTAGTTGTAATGACGTAATGATGAGTTAAGATTAAAAATAGTTTTATTTTCAAGTCAAGCCTTATTATCCAATGCGTTTAAGAGATATAATCTCGAAAATAAAAAAAAGATTATGGCATGCATTAAAAAAAATAAAGCAGTAATTAAAGAGGAACTTATGTTTTTTTCAAAAATGTTTATTCCAACATTGAGAGAAGCTCCGTCAGATGCTGATATAGTTTCTGCAAAGTTGATGATAAGATCAGGAATGATACGCAAACTTGCCTCAGGACTTTATGAATTTTTGCCTTTGGGATTACGCGTTTTAAGGAAAATTGAAAATATAATAAGACAGGAAATGAACGCTGCAGGCGGTCAAGAAGTGAGTCTTCCTTTGATTTTTCCTAAAGATTTGTGGTTGGAAACAGGGAGATGGAATGTTTATGGTAAAGAACTTTTTAGACTCAAGGATAGAAAAGATGCCGAATTCTGCCTTGCTCCAACGGCTGAGGAGGCAGTAACAGATTTGATAAGAAAAGATATTAAATCATATAAGCAACTTCCAGTTATGTTATATCAGTTTGGGACAAAGTTTAGAGATGAAATTCGTCCACGCTTTGGTGTAATGCGTTCAAGAGAGTTCTTGATGAAAGATGCATATTCGTTTCATGCTGACGAAGTGGATTTGGAAAAATATTATAAAAAGATGTTTGACGCCTATACAAATATATGCGTAAGATGCGGTTTTAAATTTCGCGCTGTTGAAGCATCATCGGGCGCAATAGGAGGATCCTTTTCTCACGAGTTTATGATTTTGGCGGATACGGGTGAAGAAGAGATAGCGTGGTGCGACTGCGGCTATGGAGCAAACAGTGAAAAAGCCGAATGTTTTAAAAACGAACATCCTAAAGAAAAAGCTTTTTCTATTGAAGAGATATTTACGCCAAATGTCTGCGCTGTGAAAGATGTTGCAAAATTTTTAAATTCATCACCTAAAAAATTTGTAAAAACAATGATTTATATTGCAGATGAGAAACCTGTTGCAGTTTTAGTTAGAGGCGATCACGAGATAAACGAAATAAAACTTCAAGATTTACTTGGCGCAAGCGAAATAATGCTTGCAGACGAGCGGACTGTTATTTCTATTACAAAAGCGCCTGTAGGGTTTGCAGGGCCTGTGGGTCTTGAAAATATAAAAATTGTAGCCGATTTATCTGTTATTGAAATATCAAACGCAATAACTGGCGCAAATAAAAAAGATTATCACGTAAAAAATGTAAATTACAAAAGAGATTATAATGCCAATATAATTGCCGATATAAGAAAAGTTATGCATGGCGATATTTGTCCAAGATGCAAAAAAGAAGAGTTAAGATTTTCAAGAGGTATTGAAGTAGGGCATACTTTTAAACTTGGTACTAAGTATTCAAAATCAATGAATGCTACATATCTTGATACAAACGGAAAAGAGAATCTTATTGTTATGGGTTGCTACGGTATAGGTGTTACAAGAATACTTGCCGCAACAATAGAACAATCTCACGATGATAACGGTATAATATGGCCTGACAATATTGCTCCGTTTGAAGTTATAATCATTCCTATTAATTATGCAGATGAAAAAATTAAAGAAGTAACAGAAAAAATATATAAAGAGCTCTCTTTAAAAGGTTTAGATATTTTAATTGATGATAGGGACGAAAGGGCAGGAATCAAATTTAAAGATGCTGATTTAATAGGAATTCCTTACAGAATAACAATTGGTGAAAAAAATCTTGCAAATGGGAATGTAGAATTGAAGGCAAGAAGAGATGAGAAAGATGGCGTTAAGCTTCTAAAACCCGAAGAAGCAATATCTGAAGTAATAATTGCTTCGCAACTCGCCAATGACGGACAAGACTGAAAGAAAGATTGCCACGCCTACTTCGTAGGCTCGCAATGACGGACAAGATTGAAAGAAAGATTGTCACGCCTACTTCGTAGGCTCGCAACGACAGACAAGATTGAAAGAAAGATTGTCACGCCTACTTCATAGGCTCGCAATGACAGACAAGATGTATTCCATTTTTCGCGGGAATGACACTTTATTTTGCTGTCATTGCGAGGAGGGGCAGAGCCACAACGAAGCAATCTATGTTGTTAAGGACAGATTGCCGCGATTGCTTCGCAATCTCGCAACGACAGACAAGATTGAAAGAAAGATTGTCACGCCTACTTCGTAGGCTCGCAATGACGGACAAGATGTATTCCATTTTTCACGGGAATGACACTTTATTTTGCTGTCATTGCGAGGAGGGGCAGAGCCCCAACGAAGCAATCTATGTTGTTAAGGACAGATTGCCACGTTGCTTCGCAACCTTGCAATGACGGACAGAGCTAATTGCGAATACACCTGATAAAAATAGCAAATTCTATTAGGATGATTATCAATGAAAGATTTTTTTAAGTTGAAAGAAAACAAGACAAATGTTTCTACTGAAATTCTTGCAGGTCTCACTACATTTTTTACAATGGCGTATGTTATTTTTGTAAATCCCGCGATTCTTTCTTTAAATCCGGGAATGCCATGGCAAGGTATATTTATTGCAACAATTTTGGCTTCAGCTTTTGGAACATTAATAATGTCTTTATATGCAAATGTTCCTTTTGCGCTTGCTCCAGGTATGGGTGCAAATGCTTTTTTTACTTTTACATTGTGTAAACAAATGGGATTTTCGTGGCATGAGGCGCTTGTTGTAGTGTTTATATGCGGATTGTTTATTATTATGATTACTGTAACAAAACTCAGAAAAACAATTATTCAGGCAATACCTGATTTTCTTAAAGATTCAATTAGCGGTGGCATCGGAATGTTTATAGCATATATAGGTTTTAAAAATGCGTCTTTTTTAACATTTCTTTCAGATGTTGGTAGATACAATATTTTAGAAAACGGTAACGTCATTACAGATAGTTCGGCTTTGCCAGCTTTAGCAATATTTAATAATCTTCATGCGCTACTTGGTCTTATAGGACTTATATTAATGGTAGCGCTTATAATAAAAAAAGTTAAAGGAGCAATTTTTATAGGTATTATAGGCGCTATTTTAATAGGTATTCCTATGGGAGTAGTTGATACTTCAAAGGTTAAATTTTTTGATTTAGGCTCGCTAGTTGCAATAAAAGACGTTGCCTTCGCAGCATTTGACAATGCTGGCATAGGTTCTCTTTTTTCGGATATTAATAAAATAATTCTTACTGCGACTGCTATACTAGCATTACTTCTATCTGTAACTTTTGATGCTATATGTACGTTTATAGGTACGGGTAGAATAAGTGGCATTTTTGATACTAAAAACGAAAATAATTTAATGCAAAAAAAAGGCTTTAATTCGAAATTTGAAAAGGCTTTATTTTCAGACGGTATTGCGTCTGCGATTAGCGGATTATTCGGTACAAGCAGTGTTACTACTTATGTTGAAAGCGCATCTGGTATATCAGTCGGCGGAAGAACTGGCTTAACCGGACTTATTGTTGCAATAATGTTTTTGCTTTGTCTCCCATTTGGAAATCTTTTCAGTATAGTTCCTCCGGAAGCCACAGCCCCTGCTTTGATTATTGTAGGTGTGCTTATGATGGCATCAATTATGAAGGTAAATTGGACTGATTATGAGCAAGCATTTCCTGCATTTTTAACAATAAGTGTTATGGCTTTTGCATTTAATATAAGTTATGGTATTGCTGCAGGTTTTATATTTTATTGTATTGTGAAATTAGTACGCGGTAAAATAAAAGAAGTTCATCCAATTTTAGCAGGCACATCTTTATTATTTTTAACTAATTTTATAATAATCGCATTTAGAGGATAAATGAGTTTAAATAAATATGATATTGTTGTTATAGGTTCAGGTCCCGGTGGGTTTACTGCAGCTGTACGGGCAGCGCAGTTTGGAGCAAAAGTTGTAGTAATAGAAAAATCTTTTATCGGCGGTACTTGTTTAAACTATGGATGTATTCCTACAAAGTTTTTATGGCAGTCATTAAAAACAAAACAAAAAATCCAAAAATCTTATGAATATGGTTTTAAAGCTACTTTAGAACCTGTTATTTTTGCAGATATAATTGCAAAGAAAGATAGGAATATTGCTAATATTAGAAAAGGTATGGAGATGATATTATCTTCGTACTCCATAGATATAATTAATGGTTTTGCTTCATTCAAAGACAAGAATACTCTAACGGTTTTAGATAGTGGTATTACTACTGAAGTCTCTACGGATAAAATTATTATTGCTTCAGGTACAAAGCCTTCAGTAGTAAAAAACTTTATTTTTGACGGTGATAAAATAATAAATTCGACAGATGCTTTAAATCTTAAAGAAATACCAAAAAATATGCTTATAATCGGCGGCGGGGCAATAGGTATTGAAATGGCTACAATATTTTCAGGATTTGGCTGTCATATAACTTTAGCTGAGTGTGAAAATTACTTGCTTCCAAATGATGATAGCGAGATATCGGAAGAAATAAGAAGAAACTTATTAAGACAAGGCGTTGATATACTTACTGCATGTACTAACGCACTTGGAGATGCAGATAAATATGAGAAAGTATTGATAGTTACAGGCAGAGCGCCAAATAACGATTTAAATTTTGAAAAAGCCAGAATTAAAACTACTCAAAAAGGTTTTATAGAAACAAACGAGTTTTGCCAGACAAGCGTGAATAATATATATGCTGTAGGCGATATTGCTGGTAAAAATTTACTTGCATACACTGCACAAAATGAAGGCGCTATAACTGCAGAAAATATAGTCAAGGGAAATTCTATTAAAATTGACAATTTTGTTGTCCCGCAAGCAGTTTTTTCAATGCCGCAAAGTGCTTCAGTAAAAGTATCAAATTTTTCACAATGTAAAGATATAATTTTTGGAAAATTTCCGTTTACTGCAAGCAGCAGAGCTTTCATTGAAAACGAGCGTACAGGCTTTGTAAAATGCGCTGTTGATAAAATAAGTAAAAAACCGTTAGCTTTTTGGATTGTAGGAGCACATTCTGATGAGCTTATAAATACGGCTTCTCAAATTCTTAAAAGTAACATGGAACATATATCGAGAGAAACTA
This sequence comes from Endomicrobium sp., assembly GCA_031289585.1. GTDB lineage: Bacteria > Elusimicrobiota > Endomicrobiia > Endomicrobiales > Endomicrobiaceae > Endomicrobiellum. Next base: position 77,551 of record JAITPF010000006.1, read on the forward strand.
TGTTTCATCCGTCGCTTAGCGAAAGTTTGCTAAATGCTTATGAAGACGCATTTGGAAAGTGTACAGAATTGCCGAAAAGCTGCTAAGGTATACTGTAACTGCCAAAAATCAAAGTGAAATTTTTCGTGAATTATTTGAATTACTTTCTCAAAATATAATAGGATCTCATAAACTGTTAAATACATATATTAGAAAAGTAAGTAGCGACACTTTAATGTCGTCATTGCGAGGAAGGACAAAGTCCTGACGAAGCAATCTGTGTTGTTGAAAGAGAAAGATTGCCACGCCTGCTTCGCAGCTCGCAATGACGGACAGAACGGATTCCCGTTTTCACGGGAATGACACTTTATTTTGTCGTCATTGCGATGAAGGATAAAGTCCTGACGAAGCAATCTGTGTTGTTGAAAGAGAAAGATTGCCACGCTGCTTCGCAGCTCGCAATGACGGACAGAACTAAAAGGAAAGATTGTCACGTTGCTTTGCAACTTAAAAACGATGATACATTATATTTGTCACTTTGAACTTGGTTGAGAATTTGCTTAAATAATTATATTAGAACAAAAACCTGCAAAGGGTTAAAAATGAAAAAAACTCATTTGTATGACGAGCATAAAAAACTTGGAGCAAAATTTACAGAGTTTAGTGGATGGGAAATGCCGGTACAATATACGTCTATTATTGACGAGCATAATGCTGTAAGAACAAATGTCGGAATGTTTGACACGTCTCACATGGGAACTTTTATAATTACAGGAGACAATTCTGAAAAGTTTTTGAATTATGTTACGCTTGGCAATATGTCAGGATTATCTGACAAAAAAGCAAGATATTCAATGATACTTAACGAAGAAGGCGGAGTAAAAGACGATATTATTGTTTACAAATTTGGCAGTGAATATATGATAGTTGTAAATGCAGGAAATCTAGATAAAGATTTTGCTTGGTTGAATGCTTATAGACCACAAAATATTAATCTAAAAAATGTAAGCAGCGAAATAGCTTTAATTGCTGTACAAGGTCCAAAGACTGCTGATATTTTGCAAAGTATTTCAGAGACAGAAATAAGAAGTATAAAATATTTTACAGTATCAGAATTGAAGTTAAAAGATATAAATGTAGATTTTTGTAGAATTGCAAGAACAGGTTATACAGGTGAAGATGGGTTTGAGATTTTTATCTCAAAAGAGCAAATATCTAATCTTTGGGAAAAACTTATAAGCCTTTCAGCAAAACCTTGCGGGCTTGGTTGTCGCGATACTTTACGGCTTGAAGCATGTATGCCTTTACACGGACATGAAATTGATGAAAATATTAATCCTATTGATGCTGGATTTCAAAAAACAATAAATTGGGACAACGATTTTATAGGTAAAAACAAATTACTGTTTTTAAAAGATAAACCTCTAAGAAAATCGATAGCTTTTGAATGTTTATCTGGTATTGCAAGAAACGGTAATGAAGTTTTTTCAGATGGTAAAAAAATTGGATATGTAACAAGCGGCTCATTTTCTCCTACTTTTAAAAAAGCTATAGGCATGGCATTGGTTGATGCTGACATTCAATCTGACAATTTAGAAGTTGTAATTTACAATAATAAAAGAAAAATCAAAATAGTTTCAAAACCGTTTTATAAAAGACAAAAATAATTTGGCAAGACGGAAAATATTGTCCTCATTGTGTGGGTCAAAAAGAATTTATCATTTTTCAAATAACAAAATTCATAAATGTGCAGATTGCAGAGTAAAATTTTCAATTAAAGTTGGAACTATTTTTGAAGATAGCAATGGAATACAAAAGATTTTATACTTCAATACAGAATAAATTATTTTTATCAAGCATAACTGGTAAAAAAGTTCAGTATAAGGAGTTAATAAATGGATAACAAAAAAGACTTTACTGAAAATATGAATAGGTTAGCCAAAGTGAAAGCAAAAGAAATTGTAGAAATAAAAAAAGATGATTTATTTTCTCGCTCAATACTTGAGCTTGACGAAAAATCACATAAAGAAGATAATATTGAGTTTTGGTATGCCAGAGAGTTGCAAAAAATATTGGGATATGCAAGTTGGGATAAGTTTTTAAATGTTATTGAAAAAGCAAAAACTGCTTGTTTTACAAGTGGTTTTAATGTTGCAGACCATTGGCTTTCCCACATGGGAAAGTCAATCTCTGGCAAGGGGAAAATAGAAGAAATACAAGATTACAAACTAACGCGATATGCCTGCTATTTAATAGCACAAAACGGTGATTCTTCCAAGTATCAAATAGCAATCGCACAATCTTATTTCGCCGTTCAAACAAGAAAACAAGAAATTATAGAGCAAAAGATGGCTGAATACGAAAGAATAGCCTCTCGTGTTAAATTAAGTGAAAGTGAAAAGGAATTAAGTGCATTAGCATTTGAAAAAGGAGTAGATAGTAAGGGTTTTGCTATGATAAGAAGCAAAGGCGATGCTGCTTTATTTGGTGGGCATAATACAAGCCAAATGAAGCAAAAATTCGGCATTAAAGATAATAAGTCACTCGCTGATTGTCTTCCTACCGTGACACTAAAAGCAAAAGATTTGGCTATAGAAATGACAAACTATAAATTGAAAAAAGATAAAGAAATTTACGGTGAAACTCCAATTTCTAATGAACATTACAGCAATAATACAAATGTCCGCAAAGCTTTAACAGACAGCGGAATATACCCAGAAGACTTGCCGCCAGCAGAAGATGTTAAAAAAATTCAACGAAAAATACAAAAAGAAGTGAAGCAAATTGCCACTAAAAAGACAATCGCAATAGATAAAAAGTAGTTAAATTACATTATTTAGATTTTATAGCCTTTATAGCCTAAAGAAGCTAGTCCAAATAAAGTATATAATGAAAAAACTCAAACAGATAGATAGACTTATAGAAGTATAAATATTTATTTTTTAAGAAGGGTTAAGGGAGGTTGGAAGAGAAAGTAAAAAAAAGAAAAAGAAAAAGAAAAAGAAAAAGAAAAAGATCTAAGAATGGGATAAATCAACATATATCACAAAGTCTATTTTGTTACGAGATTTAACATGCTATTGACAAATTGCGGAATATATGCCACTATGTGAGCAGCATAGGAGGATTGATGTATATAGTAAAGCCTTCGATATTTTTTACAAGATGGTTTGAAAAACAAAATGAGAGTGTCCAAACCAAAGTATCTGATAGTATTGACAGGTTGAAGATAGGTAATTTTTCAAATTGTAAATTGTTAAGGAACGCAATATCGGAATTAAAAATAAATTTCGGAAAAGGAATAAGAATTTATTATACAAAGACTGCTGAAACAATATTAATTTTATTATATGGTGGAGCTGATAAGAAACGACAGACAGATGACATAGAAAAAGCAATATTAATAAGAGAAACATTAAGGTGTAAAATATGAAAAAGATAACAGAAATAGAAGGAATAAAACTTAAAGACGCTGAAATTTTAGATATGGATTTTTCAGAATACTATGCAAATTATTTAAAGAAAAATCCAAAGAGATTAAAGGGCTATAAAAAACATATTGCGACAGAGTATAACAAAACGAAAGATACTGCGTCCTTTTTAGAAAGTTTAAAAACA
>JAITPF010000021.1 GCA_031289585.1 Endomicrobium sp.
GTTTTGCCGATTTGCAAGCTTTAATTCCTCACTAAAAACCGAAAAAATATAAAGCGCACTTTGTCCATAAAGTCCAGTTTCGTCATCATTAAGATATGTTGCAACAGATGAAGTATAAAACATATCCAAAGCCTTATCCTGTGAAACTTTATATTCTTGCATTATTAAACCCACAACTTTAGAAACTAATAAACTCTTTACTAATTTATGGCTCACTTTAATTCCTCAAAGCCGATATATTTTAAAAAATCTAAAGCTTTTGAAGTAGCAAAACATATTTGATTATTTATTTTTTCAAACTTTAATTTTTTTAAAGCATCTTCTTTTCTCATAATGCCTTCAAGAACAAAAGAAACGGTTTCACCAACATTGTCATTAGCAATTTTACCAATAAGCAAATCATAACCATGTTGATAGTTGGCATTGCCACGACAAGCACATATCAGATCTAACCATTCAGTATTTGGCTTGGGGAACTGAATTGTTTTTAATTTTTGCGCATTATTTTCATCGAATTCATAAATAGATATCATAGCTTTTGCATCATTATTGTTAATCGTTTTAATTTTTGCTTTACGCTTTGCCCATCGCACTGCCTGTTCTTTAATATCTGTAGTATAGAAACCATTACCAAAATCTCTGCCATGTTCTGAAAATATTACTTGAGGGCTATCTATCGCTATTATTGAACCGTGAAATAGTTGCATTTTTAGCCTCCAGATATTTGTCAAAAAACTGCATTAGATATTCAAAAGACATTCCATGTAAATCATTATAATCGCTTTCAAGCATATCAAGCAACTTGTTATCTGCAAAACATCTGTAAACTTGTGAACCGCTTAAATGCTTGTAATCTGCATAAAATTCTATACAAAATGCTAAGAAAGATATTTGGCTCATTTAATATATTCCTTTTTTCACTAGAGTCTGTTCACACTACTAAGTACAAAATTATGCTCTATATATCCAAATTTTTTACGTCCAATGAATGAGTCTGTATAAATGCCCTTCTTGGTTCAACTTGGTCACCCATTAAAGTTGTAAATATTCTGTCCGTTTCAATGGCATCTTCAAGTTTTACTTGCAAAAGTTTTCTGTTGTTTACATCCATTGTAGTTTCCCAAAGCTGTTCAGGGTTCATTTCTCCAAGACCTTTGTATCTTTGAATTGTAGCGCCTTTATTTCCCAACTCTCTTATAGTTTCAATAAGCTCTGTTGTAGAACGTAGTTCGTAAGTATCACTTTGTATTTTCTTTTCAGAATCTTGAAGTCTATAAACAGGTTGCGTGTGTGTTTCGCCATAATGTTCCAGATGTAACCCTTCTTCTTCAAGCTGTCTTGCAAGTTTATCTATACGCGAAAGCTCCCATAAATCTTTATATTCAGGAATTACGTCATTAAGTTGAAGATTTTCTGTGATTTCAGTAAGTTCTCCTTGAGCAGCAAGAAGTTCCTTGCGTTTTTTGATTAGCTGGTCTTTAAATTCTTTCCATTCTTTATCGGAATAAATATATTGAACGTTGCCATCTTTTACTATCCTATAAAGAGGCAATTTTCCATCTTCCTTAAATTTAAGATATTCTTTCCATTTTACGCCTTTTTTCTGCACTTTTTTTAAAAGCATATCTAATTCACTTATATTTGTAACTATTTTACGCAGCGTTTTATCGTCAATATCTTTTTTTTCTTCACCGTCTTGTATAAGCGACATTGAAAGCCCATCAAGCGCTTGTTGAAATAAAAATTTATCGAGTTCTTCTTCAGAATCCAAATATATCTCTTTTTTATTCTTTTTAACTTTATAAAGAGGCGGCTGCGCTATATATATATAGCCTCTGTCCAAAAGTTGCGGCATTTGCCTATAAAAAAATGTAAGAAGCAACGTTCTAATATGAGCACCATCAACATCGGCATCTGTCATAATAATAATTTTGTGATAACGGACTTTATCAATATTAAAATCTTGTTCTTCTTTACCTATTCCCGCACCTATTGCAGTAATTAACGTTCTTATTTCATCGTTTGTAAGCATTTTTGTAAGACGAGATTTTTCTACATTTAAAATTTTACCTTTCAAAGGAAGTATCGCTTGAAAAGATCTGTCCCTACCTTGTTTTGCAGAACCACCTGCAGAATCTCCCTCAACGATAAACAACTCGGTTTTTTCTGGATCTTTTTCGGAACAATCTGCAAGTTTTCCTGGAAGGGACGCCGAATCAAGTGCGCCTTTTCTTCTTGTAAGTTCTCTTGCTTTTCTTGCTGCTTCTCTGGCTTCTGCAGCATTAATCGCTTTATCCAAAATCTGATTTGCAAGACCTGGATTTTCTTCCAAAAAGATTGTAAGAGCATCTCCAACAATAGATTGCGTAATACCTTCAATTTCGGAGTTGCCAAGCTTTGTTTTTGTCTGCCCTTCAAATTGAGGGTTAGGAACTTTAGCTGAAATAACAGCTGTTAACCCTTCGCGGACATCTTCGCCTGAAAGTTTTAAATCTTTAATTTTTGAAACTTCATTTTTCTTTATGTATTCATTAACTGATCTAGTTAATGCAGAGCGGAATCCAGATAAATGCGTGCCGCCTTCAATGGTATTTATGTTGTTTACAAATGTAAAAATATGTTCGTTGTAAGAATCGTTATACTGCATTGCAACTTCCACACTTACACCTTCTTTTTCTTTTATAAAGTAAATTGGTTCTTTATTAATAACATTCTTGTTTGTATTTAGATACTGTACGAATGTTTTTATTCCGCCGTCATAATCAAAAATATGTTCCTTGTCTTCTCTTTCATCTGCAATTCTGATATGTGTACCGGCATTTAAAAATGCAAGTTCTCTTAATCTATTTGTAAGAGTATCAAATGAATATGTTATCATAGAAAAAATTTCTGGGTCTGGGTGGAAAGTAACCTTTGTTCCTATTTCATCAGTTGTACCAACTTCTTTAACAGCCCCCAAAGGCTTACCTTTTGAATAGCTCTGTTTATAAATTTTCCCATCACGATAAACTTCAACTTCTAGAGAATCACTCAATGCGTTTACACATGATACACCTACGCCATGAAGACCACCAGAAACTTTATATGAATTTTTATCAAACTTACCGCCTGCATGCAATTTTGTAAGCACTATCTCTAATGCCGATACACCTTTAAACTTAGGATCTGGATGTGGATCTACAGGGATACCACGACCATCGTCTAATACTGTTATGGAATTATCTATATGAATAGTGACATCAATATTCTTACAATAACCTGCAAGAGCTTCATCTATTGAGTTATCAACAACTTCATAAACTAAATGATGAAGTCCTTGATTACCTGTAGAGCCAATATACATAGCAGGTCTTTTACGTACTGCTTCTAATCCTTCAAGAATTTGAATATTAGACGCATCATAACTATCTTTTTTAAATTTTTCACTTTCTATCTCTTCGTTTGCCATGAACAAAACTCCTTTGAAGCAAAGCTTCTTTTTATATTTAAAGATTTTCTTGTATATCTTTTACTTCAACATTTGATGATGCTAAACCATTGTTTACATTAAATATTACAGAAAATGGCACTAATTCTTCATTCGCCTCTACTTTTTCTAAACATTCAATTCTAAAGTCGAGTAAATTATATAGCAAACAAAAAGATAAGTGGTTTTGTGGTTTATCTCTTAGTTTTTCTTTTGTTTGCTATACCCATTATTTCTATTAGAGACATTTTTCAATATTCTATATTTGTTTTCATTACTATTCTATCTTTATTTTTATGTTTTTTATTTTCGGACTGTTAAAATATTGGTTTAACTTCTTTATTATTTCTTTTTTGCGAATCGTAAGTTCGTAACTTGCAACTGAGCTTTGTGTCTGTGCAAAAATTATACCGTTTTTATATCCGCACATTTCAATATTTTCTATACCAATTTCTTTTTTCCAGACTTTTTCTACTATAAAAAAAGTTTCATCTAGACCTAACCGTTCCTTTAATAGATTAATGACATCTCCTGCTTGTGTCCATGACACATTTATACCCTCATGGGCATTATTACACAAAGATAATTTTTATCTGTTTCTGGAGACATTGTTGCAGGGTTTAAAGAATTTGTAAATTCAAATATTGTGAAGTCTTCATTAATGTTTTGTAAAACTTCTTTTATAAAATTTGGGTTGAAATTAATTTCAACCTGCTCACCTTTATATTCAATTTCAATTTCAGACTCGCCAGAACCAAGTCCTGCCGCTGAAGTTGAAATTTTTAAGAGATTATGACTAAAATTAAATTTTACTGCAGCTGATCTATCTGACAAAAGCTTATCATTGGTTAAAAGAGCCATCTGTTTTACTACAGTAAGAGTATCTTTTACATTTAATTTTACTTTTGATTCAGTCTTTTTAGGTATAACTTGCTCATAGTTAGGAAACGTCCCTTCTATAAGCGTTGAAAGTAGCGTTATATCGTCAATTTCTACAGCTATTTGATTATCAGTAATACCTATTTTAATATCTTCAGATTTTACATCTGCAGATAGGAGTCTTAATATATCGATAATTGCTTTTGTGGGAACTATGGCTTTGCCCTTTATTGTTGTTTGTATATTATCAATCTTAACATAAGCAAGCCTTCTACCATCTGTAGCAACCATTTTGAGTTTATTATCTTCAACTATAAAGTAAACTCCATTTAGAACATATCTCTGAGAATCTTTTGAAACTGCAAAGATAGTCTTTTTAAGCATTGAGGCAAATTTTTCCCTTTTAACTGTAAAATTGTTCTCTTTAGGAAATTCTGGTATTACAGGGTATTCAGTTTTTGAGATTCCCATAAGATTAAACCTTGACTTTCCAGCTTTAATGTTTATCTGGTTTGTTTCATCAGCTTTGATATCTATTTCTTCTTCTGTGGAAAACTCTTTTACAATATCTGTAAATCTCTTTGCAGGTATGGTAATTCCGCCTTCTTCTATTATTTCCCCTTTAATATAGCATTGAACTGCTATTTCAAGGTCTGTAGATGACAACTTTATTTTATCTCTATCTGTTTCAAGTAGAAAGTTTGATAACACGGGAAGTGTATTTTTGGATGATGCTACTGGTGATACTGTTTGTAAGCCTTTCATTAACTCTTCTTTTCCACAAATTACCTTCATTTGTCACCCTCCTGAATTTTTATAAAAGATAATATTAGTTATTATAGTGTGCAGTATATTGTTGATAAGTTTTTAAAAACATCAAAAAATTATATTTATCAACAAAAATTTTAAGAAAGTTAATAATAACAATTATGTTGATAATATGACAAAGTTATTAGTGATATTAACTAACTAGCTTATTATACAAATTTTTTATCTGTTATGCACTAAGTTGTACGCGTAAAGCAATATATCAATAGATATGAAAGACGCATAGCATTTTAAACTATTTGGTAAGAAACTAGCCTCTGACTTCAACCTTTTTTTGAAAAAGGCAAAAAAGACTCACAAAAAGAATGGATATGTGGAACTAAACAATGGGGAAGTAGTATATATGGTATTATAAGCAAATATATGCAATGCATAAAGAAACAACAAAGAAGCATAAAGAAGTTTATACAAAGCTTAGAACCATTAAGAACAACAATTATTCAAATTGGAGAAAAAGAATACACAGCAGAGTTGAAAATTGATGTTGAAACAGAGGTAAAGGTAATAGTCAAATTATTGAAATAGTCGAGGGGATAATTGAAAGGTTGAAATGCCAACTTAATGATGCCGTATTTTGCTCTTATGCGCACTGCCTTTGGCAGTGTGTAATAAGAGCAAAACATCAATGTCATCATTGCGAGTCCTAGGAGGACGAAGCAATCTATAGCAGTTAAGAACAAATCTCATGCAAACTTCGTTAGGCTCGCTATGACAGACAAGATTAAAAGAAAAGATTGCCACAGCCCTTTTGGGTTTTGCAATGACGAACAAGACCAAAAAGTGTCATTCGTACCCGTGGAAGCTTAACTTCAAACGGGTATCCAAGTTGTTGTAAGATGTTAGCTAATATGGATTCCCGTTTTCACGGGAATGACAACGAAGCCAAAAATGGATTGCTCGCAGGAGTTTACCCTTGAATATCCTTATGGGGTGCGAGACTTAACAATGTAGATTGCTTCGTCAGGACTTTGTCCTTCCTCGCAATAATGACGAAAAACGTGGATTCCTGCGTTCGCGGGAGTCATCTGCTACGGGCTTACGCACGTAGTTCACATAAGGGATTGAAATAGTGTTGTCAGAGAGTAACAATTGACAGATATATGCCACAAGTGAATGGCGCACCGTAACCAAAGGAGTGTGTCCTTTGCAAGAAAAAGGCATAATTCCCCTATAGGAAAAGAGTATAGGAACGAAGGATGTACAAAATACAAATTGAGGCATCACATAGTGCGAATACCAAAATATTTCAAGAGGGCACTGGAAAATCTTTTCGCACAGCGACTTGAAGAATTGCTGAAGCAGGGTTGAGAGGTTAATAGATGGGGTGTAGAGGGATTAAAGTAATAAGATTAGACCTCCATATGGTAGTCTGATAATGATAGTAATATAAAAATTGACTGCAAGTTGTATTGACTAAAATCAATATGTTTCCTAACATTTGGCGTGTATTTTAAAACTACTAATAGGTGAAATAATTATGAATATGAATGTAATAGAAGTTAAAAATTTATCTAAAGTTTTTAAAGTCAAAATAAAATAAAATAAAAATTACTTAGAGGAAGTATTAAGTCTATATTTAAGCCTGAATTTAAAAATGTAAAAGCAGTAGATGATATTAGTTTTTCAGTAAAAAAAGGAGAAATGCTTGCCTTTATAGGTCCAAATGGAGCTGGGAAATCAACTACAATTAAAGTGATGACAGGTATTTTATACTCTGATACCGGTGATATAAAAATCTTAAATATAAATCCTATGAAAAAAGAAAACAATTAGTTTATAAAATAGGCACTGTATTTGGACAAAAAGAGCATCTAACGCCATATGACAATAAATTTCAATAAATGTTAGTTATTCTGCGTTGCGGATTTTTTTTATGATTTGGTTGATTTTAGCGTTAAAATACGGATCGGAGTCTATCTTTTCTTTTATTTTGTTACAAGCATGCATAACAGTTGAGTGATCTCTTCCACCGAAGGACTCACCAATGCTATTAGTTGAAAATTCATCAGTCATAGTTCTTGCAAGATACATTGCAATTTGCCTTGGAAATGCAATTGCATCTGTTCTGCGTTTTGATTTCATATCTTTTATATCTAAATTGAAATCATCACAAACAACTTTTTGTATATTTTCTATTGTTATACGAATAGAATCGTCAGTTTTAATAATGTCTTGAAGTATTTTTTTTACAGAATCCACAGTTAAAGGAGTTGCTGTAAATGCTGAAAAAGCAATTATTCTCAAAAGAGAGCCTTCAAGCTGTCTTATATTTGATTTAACTTGGGTTGCTATATATATAATAATATCGTCCGGAACATATATTTTTTCTTCATCAGTTTTTTTACGTAAAATTGCAATTCTTGTTTCCAAATCTGGTGGTTGAATATCTGCTATAATACCCCATTCAAATCTTGAAATAAGTCTCTCTGCAACTCCTTCAAGTTCTTTAGGAGGTCTATCAGAAGAAATAACAACTTGTTTCTTTGAGTTAAAAAGATTGTTAAACATGTGAAAAAACTCTTCCTGAGAACTCTCTTTGCCGATCAAAAATTGTATATCATCAATTAACAAACAATCTAATCTCTTATATTTGCTTTTAAATGATGATATTTTATCGAAACGAAGAGATTCAATAAATTCTGTAACAAATTTTTCACAGGTAACATAAAGAACTTTCAAGTTTGGAGCTGATTGTTTTATATAATTGCCTATAGCGTGTAATAAATGTGTTTTGCCAAGACCTACTCCGCTATAAATAAATAAAGGATTAAATTGTTTTCCGGGATTTTTTGCAACTGCTTCAGAACATCCGTGTGCAAATCTGTTTGAAGCGCCGATGACAAAACCAGAAAAAACATATTTGGGATTTATTTGATCTTGTTGCATTATTGGTGTTGAAACATCTACATGTTCGGGCGTGTCTTCAACTTTTTTTATTGTGTCAGATATATCTTGTTGCAGTTTTAGTTGTAGAACTATTTGCTGTCCAAAAGAATTAAGTAAAATTTGTTCAATGTTTTTTTGTTGATTGTTTTCTATCCACTGCAAAAAATAAATATTTGGTACTTGTACAGTAAAAATATTATTTTCAAAAGTTAAAGGTTTAAGTGGTGAAATCCATAAATTATAAGTTTCTGGGGTTATGGATGATTTAATGTTATCCACAACCTTTTCCCATAATTCAGAAGCAACAATACTCATATAATCCCCAAGTTATACACAATGTGAATAAGTTATTAACAACAAGGTATAAACTGAACAGTTTTTTGTTAGAAAAATAAAGCTTTTATATACGACAAATTGTATATTGTTTTATTTTGTTTGTCAAGCGCAAAAACTCTGAAATCGAAAGCTTATCTGGTCTTAAAAATGGGTCTAGTCCACAAGAATCAAGAATTTTAGTACCTTGACTTTTTTCTAGTTCTTTAAATGAACTTAAACAGTTTAAAATTGTCTTTCTACGCATACTGAAAGAATGTTTTACAAAATCGAAAAAAATTGATTCAGGCAGTTTTGGTAACTTGTTTATTAGTTTGACAACAGAGGAAACAACTTTTGGTGGAGGATTAAAACATCTTGGCGAAACATCAAATAAGACTTTACAATCTGCATAATAAGAAGTAAATATTGAAATATAGCCATAATCTTTGCTGTTTGGTTGAGCTGCAAGTCGCTGTATAACTTCTTTTTGAAGCATGAAAATAGCAGTAGTCCAATTTTTTAAAGGCAAAATTTTTTGGATTATTGCTGTACCAATATTATAGGGAAGATTTGAGATTATTTTGAACGAAGTGTTTTGTGGAGCTTCATCTCTTGTAATGATACTAGATTGTAAGTCTCTTAGATCAAATTTTAGAAAATCTATGTTTATAATTTCTATATTTTTAACATTGTGAAATGAAAAAAAATGATTTAACTGTTTAGACAGAGTTTCATCTATTTCAACTGCAGTTAGATGCTTTACCTGTGGCTGTATAAGTTTTGTTAAAATGCCTTTGCCTGAACCAATTTCCAAGACTTTATCTTGTTGTTCTAAATCAGCAGCTTTAACAATGTTATTTGCAATATTGTTATCAATTAAAAAATTCTGTCCGTGTTTTTGTCTCATATTTATATTATGTACCGTAACAATAAATTTCTATAGGTAAATATTTAGCCATTTCTTTGGAATATTTATCACAAAATAATAATTTAAATTTATTTTGCGCACAGTTTTGCATTATTATCAAATCAGAAACACCTATATTATTATTCCCATTTTATCTAAACTGATATCTAAATTTACTTTTCCGAAATATTTGGTAATTTCTTTTACTTTTTCTTTCCATATAAGGTTTTCTAATGCGGTTTTAATAAGTTCTGTTTTCGTATGAATATTTGTTAGGGTCATGGCTTCATTAATTAATTTTTCAGGCAAGTCTAAAGTAGTTCTCATAAAGCCTCCTTTATGCATAATACAATATTATATAATATTATCAAGATAAATATATATGCATAAAATTATTTACCTATGCAGAAAGTAGAGAAAATTGTATCTAAAATATCTTGTTTAACATTTATTCCTAAGATTTCATTTAATACTGTTTGGGCAGATACTGCCTCAACGCAGGCAATTTCATCAGCATCTTTTGCAGTTAATATCTGCTTTGTTTTGACTAAAGATTCTAAGGCATTTTGCAATAATATAAAATGTCGGGAATTTATCATTAAACAATCGTTTTTAGACTCTGAAGTACCGGCAATTTTTGCAATTTCATCTAACAAAGTTGAAATACCTGTACCGGTTTTAGCGGAAATGAACAGAAAAGTTAAAAGTGGAAAGTGAAGAGTTGAGGATACAATGTCAAGAGATAGTTTTGAAAACAAATCGCTTTTATTTAGTATTCCTATAATGGGAATATTTAAACTAGAATTTTTTAGAAAGTCTGCAATTTTTTTGTCGTTTTGATCTAGTCCCAAAGAGGCATCGAAAAGCCATATTAATACGTCAGCTTTGCCAATAATTTCTTTAGTTTTTTCTTGTCCTAAAAATTCTATTGAGTTTTCAGTGTGATCTCTTATTCCTGCTGTGTCTATAATTGTGAGCGGAATACCTCGACAATCTATTATTTCTTCAATTGTATCTGTTGTTGTTCCTGCAATATCTGTGACAATTGCTCTATTTTTACCTAATATTGCATTGAGAAGCGATGATTTTCCGGCGTTTGGTTTGCCTATAATAGCGACTTTTATTCCTTGTTGTAAAATTTTGCTTGTTTTGTAAAAATTTAAAAGATTTTGAACATTATTTATGCAAGAATTAAGCCTTGAAAGTTTTTCATCACGCGATAAAAACATAATATCTTCTTCAGGATGGTCTAAATTTACTTCCATAAAAGCAATAAGATTTGTAAGAGCATCGTTAATATTTTTTATTTTTGAAGAAAATTCTCCTGCAATGTTGTTTAAAGCAACTTTCGCAGACATTTCTGTTTTACTTGTTATTAGAGCACAGACAGCTTCTGCTTCTGCAAGATCCATTTTATCGTTTAAAAATGCTCTATAGGTAAATTCGCCTGGCTCTGCGGGTCTTGCGCCATTTTTATATAAGAGATTTAAAACTTCATTTATTATTACAGGATTTCCGTGTACTGCAATTTCTACTAAATTTTCACCAGTGTATGTATGCGGTGCTTTGAAAAAGATGCACAGTACCTCATCCTTTTTTTCTGTTCCATCAACAATATATCCATACTTAACCTGTTGTTCTGGTTTTGAGTAAGTTTTAAATATTCTGTTTATAATTTCAAATGAGATTGTACCGGATAAGCGAATAATTGCAATCGCAGATTTTCCAGCGGCGGTTGATAATGCAGCAATAGTGTCTTCTTTTAAGTAATTCATAGTCGCTATTATAGCATACTAACTTACAATTTATGTAATAGATCTCTTGCAAAACTGAGATTCAAAATTAAAGAAATCTAAAATTAGAGTATGTTCTTTAATAAGGTGTCATTCCTGTTCCCAATTAAGACCTTTGAGGATAAATTCCAACAACATTTGCGCTGCTACACCTACATTACTTGTTCCCAATTAAGACCTTTGAGGATAAATTCCAACAGGAATCCATGTTAACTGATTCTTGCGACAACTTGGATACCCGGTAAAAACACTCGGGTATAACACAGTGCTTATGATCTTGGTCGTCAATGCAAAGATCAAAAGACTTACGACAATCTTTTCTTTTAGTCCTGTCCGTCATTGCGAGATTGCGTAGCAATCGTGGCAATCTTTCTTTTAACAACACAGATTGTTTCGTCAGTGCAAATGCAAATGATGAAGTTACACCATTCATTGCAACTACCATAACTACAATTGAGAACAGCTTCTTTACCATGCTTTTGCTCATTTTGATAAATTTTTATTGTATTTCGTTGTTCGATTCTTGCGAATACCTTGTATCTACTGAATTATCTTTGTAAAGGATGATCGATTATTATTAACATAATGACAGCAAAAAGCTAAGACAGATAAAAAAATTGTGTCTATCATTGTTGATAATCTTAATACACTTCGATTAATAATAAATAGCTTAAGCAAGGAATCTAATGAAATGAGAAATAAATGTAATGAGAATAAAAGGAAGCAATCGTATAATTATGGTTTTCAGATTTGTTTTTCGAAATAATTCATAACCAATAAGCAAAACGAGAATTATTATTAAATAAGCTGAAAGTAATAAAGCAATTAGATATAAAGCTAAAGATAAGATTACAAAATATTTAGACTGATTGCATTTTAGTCCTTTGGCATCACGGAGCTTATAAATAAATACAGAAACTAAAGTAAGTAATATAGCCAAAAGATTTGTTAATAAAAATTTAATAACACTTCACCTTTTTTAGTGGCAGCAACCGCCAGAACATTTATGCTTATGTTTGGATGCGGATGGACAGAAATCTGTTGCAGTACAGCTTGAAGAAGAAGATGTTGATGCAAAGCTTGAAAATTGTTTTATAATTTCCTCATTTTTACATTTAGGGCACTCTATGTTTTCATTGCCAAAAACAAGTGTCTCAAATTTTTCGTTGCATTTTTTACATATAAACTCAAATAATGGCATAAAATTTATCCTATTCTATCTTATCTTATACTTCTTGAAAAATGTTTAAAGTTTGATCGCCTTTCACTATTATTAGAATTCTCATTTCCTTTTGCAAATTCAACGGAAACTCTTTTTCCTTTAATATTACTTGAATGTAAAGCATTAATTACTTTATCAGCATATTCTTGTGGAACTTCCACAAACGAAAATGCGTCTAAAATTTTAATAGTTCCTACTAAATCACCACTCATTTTAGCTTCACCTGCAATAGCCCCGACAAAATCTCCAGCTCTTACGTTATCTTTTTTTCCTATGTTGATAAACAACCTTGCCATACCATGTTCCCTTGCGCCTGTATCAGTGTACCGATTATTTGTATTTGCAAAAGTGTCGACTTTTTGTTCATGTTCTTTTTTTTCTGATACAAATATTATCTTTAAAAGAGCTGCTGCAACATCTAAAGAAGTAACTTCATCTGAAATTAAAGATTCAGCCATTTTCACATATTTTTCAATATTTTTCTCTTTCAGAGATCCTTTTACTTTATCAAGTATTATTGTTACTTTTGTATTTTCAACATCAATAAGTGATGGAACTTGAGATCTTTTTATATTTACTTTTGTATATCTTTGAATGTCTCTTAACTTGTAAATATCTTTTCCAGAAACAAAACTGAACGCTTTACCTGTTTTTCCAGCCCTTCCTGTTCTACCAATTCTATGTACGTAATCTTCATCATCTTTAGGAACGTCATAATTAAAGATCATATCTATATCATCAACATCTATACCTCTTGCCGCAACATCTGTAGCTATAAGAATTTCTATGGCACCACTTCTGAATTTTGCCATTACTCTATCTCTTTGGGATTGATTCATATCTCCGTGAATTGCATCGGCAGCGTAACCTCTTGCTTGAAGTGAGGATGTAACTTCATCAACTCTTTTTTTTGTATTACAGAAAACAATTGAAAGTTTAGGGTCATACATATCGAGGCATCTTGTAAGTGTTTCGAGTTTTTGATGTTCTCTTATATCGAAGTAATGTTGTTCAATCAGAGGAACTGTTAATTTTTCATTTACAACTTTTATGGTTTCAGGATGATGTTGGTATTTTTTTGTAAGAAATAAAAATTCTTTTGGCATTGTAGCTGAAAAGAAAACAGTTTGTCTTTCTTCAGGCATACTTTTAAGGATTAGTTCTATATCGTCTCTGAAACCCATATCGAGCATTTCGTCGGCTTCATCCAAAACTACGATTGAAGTAGTATTAAGTTTTAGTGTTTTGCGTTCCAAATGATCTATAACTCTGCCAGGCGTTCCTATAACAATATGTGCTCCTTTTGAAAGAGCATCTATCTGCCTTTGAATAGGTTGTCCTCCATAAACAGGTACTATGTTAAAACCTCTTTTATATTTTGAGAAAAGTTTTAATTCTTCAGCAACTTGTATTGCAAGCTCTCTGGTAGGACATAAAATTATAGCCTGGACATTTTTATCTTTTACGTTTATTTTTTCTAAAACAGGAATACCAAAAGCTGCTGTTTTTCCAGTACCAGTTTGTGCTTGGCCTATAATATCTATACCAGACATCATTTTAGGTATTGACAAGCTTTGAATGGGTGTAGCTTCTTCAAAACCCAAATCTTCAACTGCTTTAAGTATTTCATTAGATAAATTTAATTTACTGAATTTTAATGTTGTCATTGTCTTTTATATTCCTTTGGAACAAAGCTCCTTTTAATAAATAGAGTGTTCGCACTAAATAAAAGCATTATGAGCAAAAATAGTCAAATGCAAGGCGCGAAAGTGTAGCGATAGCGAGATTGACGCATCTTGAGCGCCAGCAGTTGGTTATTTTTGCCCTAACCCCTTGAAAATTCAAGTAACACTTTTATCCTATTAGTAAAAACATGCTCTAGAAAAATCTTTAAGAAAGTTATTTTTGCTTTAATACTCTTTCAATTTCTTTTAAGTTTGTATCTGTAGTAGTGCAACCGTCTTTTGTAAGTGGAACAAATTGAACTGCTATATTTTCATCTTTTAGAATTTTAAATGCCTGTTCTCCTTCAAAAAAACAGGCAATACCGACTATAGCTGCTGGCTTTTGTTCTTTTATAATCTTTTCAATTGCCCTACCGCCTTTTAAAACATACAGAGCATGATAATTTAATTCTTTTAAAAGTTTGCTTATATCATTTATTTTACAACCACCGCATTCTGCACAAATATAATATCCCTCTTTTTCTGCGGCAATACAAATAGCAGTATTTCTCATACAATGCGGAGCGAAGACAATACGTTTATTAAAATGAACAGAAGCGAACTTTTTTGATTGAAGTTTGTTTTGCTTATCTGTAAAGGTTTTATAGGTTTGTTTTTTGCTTTTAGGGGAAACCTTACATACTTTCATAAGGTATAGTTTATCAAATATTAATTAAAAATCAAAATAATATTGCAACCGCTTGACATAATACGGAGTTATATGCCACAATTCGAGTATAAAAGAAGAGCGAGAAAAAGGTATATAATAAAACCACTTTTGGAGTATGTTCGTATTAATGAACGAAAGTGTAGCGGTTTTGTCATTGCCACACTTTCATGCTTTTGCATTTTGGCTATTTTTTGCTTTTATAAAGAAAGCAAAAAAAGGAAAAGGAAATGGTAAAGACAGAAAGTAGAAAAAGAAGGAAGAGTATAAGTATTTTAGTAAGTTTGTTACTACATGCGCAGGCTTATGCGGAGACTTTACTGTGAAGAAGTTGTTTGGGAGCTTGCCGATTAAATTAATTTTGGGCATGATGCTTGGTCTCGTACTCGGCATGTGGGCTGGCAATGCTTTTATGCAAATAATTATTACAGTACAAGAAATTTTAGGTGCATTTATCTTCTTTTGTGTTCCTCTTATTATTCTCGGTTTTATTACACCTTCAATTACGAAAGTAGGGCAGAGCTCTTCCAATCTTGTGGTACTTGCTCTATGTTTAGCATATATTTCAAGTATCGGGGCAGCTTTTATGTCGATGTTTGCAGGTTTTGGAATTATTCCTAACTTAAATATCAGTGCTAATATTACACAGGCAAGAGAATTGCCCAAAGCCATATTTGATTTAGGTGTCCCGCCTATTATGAGCGTAATGAGCGCTTTGGTACTTTCAGTTGTCTTAGGGCTTGCTGCTGCTTGGAACAAGGCGACAACTACAATCAATCTTCTTGAAGAATTTCGAAAAATAGTTATTTCTATTGTTGTAAATATAATGATTCCGGCTCTTCCTTTTTATATTGCGTGTACATTTTGTTCTTTGTCATATGAGGGAGTAATTACAAAACAGTTACCTATTTTTGCAATTGTAGTTTTTATTGTAATGTTTGGTCATTATGTTTGGCTTGCATTACTTTATATAATTGCAGGTATTTATTCAAAGAAAAACCCGTTCCGTGTTGTGCGTCATTATGGCTCCGCATATCTTACTGCTGTGGGTACTATGTCTTCAGCGGCAACTCTTCCGGTTGCTTTAAATTGCGCAAGAAAGTCTGATGCTCTACGCGGCGATATGGTAGATTTTGGTATACCGCTTTTTGCAAATATTCACCTTTGTGGTTCTGTTCTTACGGAAGTATTCTTTGTAATGACAGTTTCGCAGATACTTTATGGTACATTGCCAGCGCTTGGCACTATGATTGTGTTCTGTCTGATTTTAGGCATATTTGCCATTGGGGCTCCTGGTGTTCCAGGGGGAACGGTAATGGCATCGCTTGGACTTATTATAAGCGTCCTTGGTTTTGACAATAACGGTACTGCCCTTATGCTTACAATTTTTGCCTTACAAGACAGCTTCGGTACAGCTTGCAATGTTACAGGCGATGGTGCTTTAACTCTTATACTTACGAGATTTGTTGAGAAACACAAGCTCTAAGCGCAGAAATATAACTGTTCATGTTCAAATCATTTGAAAAATATAACCGATATAATTGTTTTTTTGTCATATCATAATGATAAAATAAATATAAATTTATTAAATTGTTGTTGAAAATGGCGAAAATGACAGCAAAAATAAGTTGTCACCACGAACTTAATTTTCGATAAGATTGTTTTTTAATGAACGCTTAGTAAAAGCGACTAGGCTATTTCAATGCAAAACAGTGCCCTTTTTGGCGTATTACAACACAGTAAAAGACCACATTTTGCGTTAAATTAAAAACACCTTTAGAGCTTATGTTTCAAAATTCTAAAATGTCACATATGTATGTAACCAATATAGGCATAATGGAAGTGTAAAAGGAGATGCTTGATAAGGGAACCTCACTTTACAAAATATTTTTGGCTTTGTTGTATTATTAGCTAAAATTTCTGGAGATTTTATCACAATGGATAAAAATAAATTAATTGCTGTAGTTGGTGTTTCTGAAAATCCAGATAAATTTGGTTACCGGATTTTTACTGATTTGCTTAGAGCTGGTTTTAAAGCTGTTGCTGTTGGTATACGTGGCGGTACGGTTGCGGGAAAAACAGTATATAAATCGTTAAAAGATTTACCAGAAAAGCCTGATATTGTTTTAACGGTTGTTCCTCCTGTAGGTACGGAAAAAATTGTTGATGATGCAATAGCTCTTGGTGTAAAAGAAGTTTGGATGCAACCTGGCTCTCAATCTGAGGTAGCAGCACAAAAAGCAAAAACTGCGGGAATAAAAGTAACAGACCGAGGTTGTTTTATGGTTATGCATGGGATATGGTGATTGAATTTTAGATAGGAATGAAATTCGAATGATACTTTGTAAGAAACTTTGTGTTATCGACACTGTAAGAACAAATAATTTTTAAAGCAGTTATTTGATATAAATGGAATAATAGCAGATTCAATGCCATACAATTTTATTTTGTGATTTGAGTCTTTAAAAATCATTGAAAAATCAATTTGTTCTAAAAAGAGAAGGAGTATTTTATGAAAAATATCAACAATGGATTAGTCTATTTTTTTGGAGCACTTGGCGGACTTCTTTTTGGATATGATACTGGTGTTATCTCTGGTGCTATTTTATTTATTAAAACTGATATGTCATTGAGTTCTTTGGAACAAGGTATAGTTGTAAGTGCTATATTGCTTGGCGCATTAATTGGCGCTGCTATTATTAGCCCATTATCAGATAAATATGGACGTAAAAAAATGGTGTTAACTGCTGCGTTGATATTTGCTGTTGGTTCACTATCGTCGGCTTTTTCGGGAAATGCGATAATTTTAATAGTTTCAAGAATACTTTTAGGTAGTGCTGTTGGAGGTGCATCTGCTTTAGTTCCTCTTTATTTAGCGGAAATGGCGCCAGCTAAACACCGTGGGACATTGGCGACATTAAACCAGTTGATGATTACAACAGGTATTTTATCAGCGTATATAGTTGATTTGATATTTGCTAATTTTTCTGGTGGATGGCGTATAATGCTTGGTTTTGCAGCGCTCCCTGCAATTATATTGTTTTTAGGTACTTTGTTTCTTCCGGAAAGTCCTCGTTGGCTTTTGAGTAAAGGTAAAGAAAACAAAGCCTTTGAAATTTTAAAAAATTTACGAAAAAGAGATAATACTTCTAAGGTAGAGCAGGAAATAGCTGAAATAAAAGAATCTAATGCTAAAGAAAGCAGCGGATTTAAAGATTTAATGCAAAAATGGATAAGACCAACTCTTATTATAGGTATAGGACTTGCAGTTTTTCAGCAGTTGATAGGAATAAATACAGTAATTTATTATGCTCCAACAATTTTTACTGATGTTGGACTTGGAAATTCATCAGCGATTTTGAGTACTTTAGGGATAGGTATTTTAAATGTTCTCATTACAATACTTGCGTTGTTTATTATGGATAAATTTGACCGCAAAAAAATGCTTATTATGGGAAGCAGTGGTATGGTGGTGTCTTTATTATGTTTGAGTTTTATGTCAAATATTTCAAGCGAAGTTGAGATATTAGGTTATGCTACTTTAGCTTTTTTATGTGTTTATATTTTCTTTTTTGCCCTTACGTGGGGACCTATAGTGTGGATAATGATGGGAGAAATATTTCCATTGAAAGTAAGAGGTTTAGGTGCAGGTGTTAGTAGTGTTGCAAACTGGACTACAAATTTGATAGTTGCTTTAATATTCCCATCCTTCTTTGAAAAGTTTGGAACCAATCTTTTTATATTTTTTGCGGTTATGGCTATATTGTCTATATTTTTTGTAAAGTATAAAGTTTTTGAAACTCGAGGCAGAACTTTAGAAGAAATAGAGATGACTTTATATAATAAAAAATCTAAAATTTAAATTTGCAAGTAGAAAAACATAAATAGACAAAAAGTAAAATTAAGAATAACAAAAATGCATCAGAAAATAAAAAATGTAACATAACCTGTAAAATCTCAAACACATATTAGACTAAAAAGATATATAGATTTTTAGTTATAAAAGGACATAAACACTTTTGTAATTTGGTCAAATATGCTTGTTTTTACCATAAATTTTGGGAAAAAGGATAGAAAGAAATCATCTTAAATCCTTTTTTATCTTTTTTAAAACCCTAAAAGCCCAATATTGTGAGAGTCTACAATAAAATTGACAATTAAAGAAAATTTATAGAATTAGTTAAGTTAAAAATATAAAATATAGTTATTATGTATATGTGTATATAGTAATCAAGAAGTTTGTTTTCTTGAAAAACTGCGTTATAAACGTAGTAAAAAGGAAGATGTTATAAAAAGCAAATCAAAGATGAAAAAAAGTTTGTTTGTTGTTTTGATGTTGATGTGTGTGATAACTAGTAAATTGTGGTGTATGAATTCAGGTGATAATTCTAAAGAAATAATTCTTGCTACAGGTAATAAGCACAAGGTTGAGGAAGTAAAATCGATATTAAAAGATTTAGATATTGAAATTGTCCCTATGATGTTTTTTTCAGATTATCCTAGAACAGTA
>JAITPF010000022.1 GCA_031289585.1 Endomicrobium sp.
TTTTCTTCTCTAGTCTCATACCCCCCCCAACAACCCCTCAAAACCACACACCCCCCCCCAAACACAGTCCCCTGGCGGGGCCCCGGCCCCCCCCCCCCCCCCCCAGCAAACGTAATTATATATGCAAATCATATGCTTCGCTCATCATATCCTGCAATGCTAAATACTGCAAGAACTATTTTGGAGAATGAAAGATCTTTAGAGGCAGATAAGTATTGTATGCCAATAAAACAAATATTAGAACTTATTCCTGGCGGCAAATAAAATGATAAATGCAGAGTTTTTTTATGAAAGGCTAAAAGATGAAAAAGTTGATTTCTTTACTGGAGTTCCAGATTCTCTATTAAAAAGTTTCTGCGCTTATTTAACTGATAATTGTGAAGAAAATAAACATATTATTGCAGTAAACGAAGGAGCCGCAGTAGCTCTTGCAGCAGGTTACAATATTGCAACAGGAAAAGTAGCATTAGTTTACATGCAAAATTCAGGGATAGGCAATGCAGTTAATCCGCTTTTATCGCTTGCTGATAGTGAAGTTTACAAAATTCCCATGGTGCTTTTAATAGGTTGGCGTGGAAAGCCTGGCGTTCATGATGAGCCTCAACATGTAAAACAGGGTAAAGTAACTCTAAAATTGCTTGAAGCTATGGATATTCCATATGAAATACTTTCCAGTGATGAAAATGAAGTGTTAAAACAGATAAATACATGTCTTGATTTTATATCAAAAAACAATGCTCCTTATGCTTTAGTAGTAAAAAAAGATACATTTGCTACTTATTCTTTAAAAAATGCCCAGAAAGAAGAACCGGAACTAATGAGCAGAGAAGAAGTTATAGAAGAAATTGTAAGAGCTTCTAAAGAAAGTGAGATATTTTTCTCCACTACGGGAATGGCATCGCGAGAGTTGTATGAAATACGCGACAAATATAAAATGGATCATTGCCATGATTTTTTGACAGTAGGGTCAATGGGACACACTTCACATATAGCTTTGTCTGTTGCTTTGCAAAAGACTGATAGAAAGATAACAGTTATAGATGGTGATGGTGCAGCTCTTATGCATATGGGAGCTATACCTGCAATTGGAGTTAAGAAGCCAAAGAATTTTAGGCATATAGTAATAAACAATGGAGCACACGATAGTGTTGGAGGACAACCAACAATTGCTCAAAGTATTAATCTTTGTGATGTAGCTATTGCTTGTGGGTATAAAGATGTATGCAGAGTAAAATCAAGAGATGAGCTTTTAAATGTTCTTTCTGGACAAAAAGAATGGACATCTTTTATTGAGATTTTTGTTAAAAAAGGAGCAAGAAAAAATTTAGGTAGACCTAAAATTAGTCCTGTTGAAAATAAAACGATATTTATGGAAAAATTGATGCAAGGTAAATAGAAATGGCTGTATCTAAAAGAAAGAAACGTCTTGACATTTTACTTTTTGAAAAACGTCTTGCTGAAACCAGAACAAAAGCTCAGGTCATTGTGATGGGCGGTAGTGTCTTTGTAAATAATCAGGTTCAATACAAACCGAGCGCCTTGGTCATTGAAGAAGACGTAATTGAAATAAAAAATATAAATCCATACGTTTCGCGAGGTGGATTAAAATTGGAATCTGCTTTAAAAGCGCTTGCTATTGATGTAAAAGGATATGTTTGTTTAGATATAGGAGCATCAACAGGCGGTTTTACAGACTGTATGCTTCAATATGGTGCAGTTAAAGTTTACGCAGTAGATGTTGGTACGGGACAGTTGCATTATAAATTGAGACAAGATAAACGTGTCATCAATATTGAAAATGTGAACTTTAGGTATTTTAATGGTTCTTTATTAAAGGACAATATAGATTTTGCGACAATAGATGTTTCTTTTATATCTCTTGACAAAATTTTACATGTTGCGTATAAAAGTATTTCAGAAAACGGATTTGTTTTAGCTATGATAAAGCCACAGTTTGAACTTGAATCGTTTGAAATAAAAAAAGGTGTTGTAAGAGATGAAAAACTAAGACAAAAAGCTATAGATAAAATTAAAAAAGTTGCTGTAGATTTAGGTTTTAAAATAATTTCTGAAGCTGATTCCGGTCTTAAAGGTCCAAAAGGGAACTTGGAACACTTTATATTATTGCAAAAATAATTGAAGTCTGTTCACACCTACTCTAGGAATAATATTTGAGGGAAAAAATGACAGATTACAATCATTCTGATGTTGAAAAGAAATGGCAGAAAAAATGGGAAGAAAATAAGATTTTTGAAAGCAAAGAGCAATATGGCAAGGAAAAATATTATTGTCTCGTTATGCTTCCTTATCCTTCAGGTAATTTACATATGGGGCATGTTAGGAATTATAGTATTGGGGATGTTTTTGCCCGTTTTCATAAAATGAGAGGAAAAAATGTTTTGCATCCTATAGGTTGGGATGCTTTCGGACTTCCTGCAGAAAATGCAGCTATAAAAAATAAGATTCATCCTGCAAAATGGACAAAACAAAATATTGCCCGTATGAGAGAGCAGCTTAAAGCTCTTGGGATTTCTTACGATTGGAATAGAGAAATTGCAACCTGTGCCCCAGAATATTATAAATGGAATCAGTTGTTCTTTATAAAAATGTGGGAAAAAGGTTTGGTTTTTAGAAAAAGTGCAAATGTAAATTGGTGTCCATCTTGCAATACTGTTCTTGCAAATGAGCAAGTTTCAAATGGAATGTGTTGGAGGTGTGATAGTCATACAGAACATAGAGATTTAGAACAATGGTTTGTAAAAATTACAGATTATGCCAATGAACTTTTAGAAGGGCATAAACAACTTGGGGGATGGTCTGAGCAAGTTTTGTCAATGCAGAAAAACTGGATAGGAAAATCTTTTGGAGCAGAGGTTGATTTTGCATTGAAGGGAACTGATAGAAAATTAAAGGTATTTACAACAAGACCTGATACACTTTTTGGTGTAACTTTTATGGTTGTAGCTCCAGAGCATGAAATTATTAATGGAATGAAATCTCAAATTACAAATTATGACGAAGTTGCAAAATATGTGATTGAAAGCGGAAGAAAATCAAACATAGAAAGATCTTCAAGTAAAGAGAAAACCGGTGTAAGGCTTAATGGAATTAATGCAATAAATCTTGCTACTGGAAAAGAAATACCAATTTTTACAGCAGATTATGTTTTAACAGGTTATGGTACTGGTGCAATTATGGCTGTACCTGCGCACGATCAGAGAGACTGGGAATTTGCAAAAAAATACAATATTCCTATTATAGAAGTTATAAAAGGTGACAATTCATCTGTTCGTAAACACGCTTATGAAGAAGATGGCGTGCTTGTAAATTCGGAACAATTTAATAGTATAAAATCTACTGAAGCCTTCACTGTTGTTTCAGAATGGATTGAAAAACAGAGTTTTGGCAAAAAAACAGTAAATTTTAAACTTAAGGATTGGCTTATATCAAGACAGAGATATTGGGGGACTCCAATACCAATTATTCATTGTGAATATTGCGGTATTGTTCCCGTGCCGGAAAAAGATTTACCAGTAATGTTACCTGAAGATGTTGAGTTTACCGGAGAGGGTGAATCTCCGTTAAAAACAAATAAAGCTTTTGTAAATGTAAAATGTCCAAAATGTAATATGAATGCGAAAAGAGAAACCGATACAATGGATACTTTTGTTGATTCTTCTTGGTACTATGCAAGATATTGTGATGCTCACAATAACAGCGTAGTTTTTGACAGTACAAAAACTAATTACTGGATGCCTGTAAATCAGTATGTTGGTGGCATAGAACACGCGTGTATGCACTTAATATATTCAAGATTTTGGTATAAAGTTATGAGAGATTTAGGGCTTGTAAAATATGATGAGCCATTTACGAATCTTTTAACTCAGGGAATGGTGACGTTGAATGGTAGTGTTATGTCTAAATCAAAAGGTAATATAGTAAGTCCTGATGAAATAATTGAAAAGTACGGTGCAGATACGGTAAGACTTTTTATTCTTTTTGCTACTCCTCCACAAAAACAGCTTGACTGGTCTGAAGAAGGTGTTGATGGATGCTGGCGGTTTATAAACAGGATATGGCGTCTTTTTGATGTTGTTCATACTAAATCCGATATTTCTGCATCAGAAAAAGATAAAACTAACATTTTAAGAATAATGCATCAGACAATTAAGAAAGTTACTGACGATATTGAAAAAGAGTTTCAATTTAATACCGCAATTTCTTCCGTTATGGAGCTTGTAAATGCTTTATATGCTTATAAATATCATTCAAATGATGATGGAGTATCTCTTGAAGTATATAAAACAGTTGTACTTTTAATGGCTCCGTTTACGCCGCACCTTTGCGAAGAAATATGGGAAATATTGGGATATAAAGAATGTATATCAACTTATTTGTGGCCTATTTATGACGAGAGTATGATAAAACAATCTTCAGTTGAGCTTCCTGTGCAGATAAATGGGAAGCTAAAAGGCAAAGTAATTATTTCTGTAGAGTCTAGTGAAGATGAAGTTAAAAAAATTGTAGAAGCAGATGAAAAAATTGCACTACAGTTGAAAGATAAGCAAATAATAAAATTTATATACGTTAAAAACAGGATCATTACAATAGTCGTTAAATAAATGTAACGTTATTCTAGGATAATTATATGCTAAACAAGGATATATTAAATAAACAAATACGGCAACTTGAAATAAGATCAAATAAACTTGTAAATGAAATTTTTGCGGGACAGTATCAAAGCGTTTTTAAGGGACAGGGGATAGAATTTACTGAAGTTAGAGAGTATCAAATTGGTGATGATTTTAGAAGTATTGATCGCAATGTTACTGCTCGTTATGGCAAACCTTACATAAAACTTTTTTCAGAAGAAAGAGAGCTTACCGTAGTTTTTCTTATAGATATTTCATCATCACAAACATTTGGTAGTTCAGATAAATTAAAATCTGAGATTGTTGCTGAAGTAGCAGCTCTTTTGGCGTTTGCTTCTTTAAAAAATAATGATAGAACTGGAATGCTCTCTTTTACCGATAAAATAGAAAAAATTATCACACCTCGTAAAGGTAAAAATAATATTTTAAGAATTATAAATGAAATATTTAATTCGCAGACGACGGCTTTGAATGCGTCTGCTAAAAAGACTTCAATATCAACAGCATTAAAAGCAATAAATGAAATATGGCGTAGAAAAGCTGTTGTTTTTCTTATATCAGATTTTCAAGATTACAATTATGAAAGAGATTTAGCGATAACAGCAAAAAGACATGATCTAATATGTATAAAAATAGAGGATAATAGAGAAAATGATTTACCCGAAGTAGGTTTGGTTGAAATGGAAGATCCGGAAACAAAAGAAATGATAATAGTTGATACTGTCGCTGTGTTAGAATCATTTAAACAAAAAAGTAAAGCATTTAACGAAGAAACGGATAGAATATTTAAAAAAGCAAAAGTTGGTGTAATAAATTTAAACACAAATGAATCTTATGTAAAGCCTCTTATAAGATTCTTTAAAGAAAGAGAAAGACGGATAGGTTTAAGATGATGAAATACAACGATGTCATACCTAAGTGTTTTAGTCCGGCATTTATGTTTATTAAATATATTGCTACAAATATTTTATTCCTTTCCTGTGTTTGTACGTTTTTATGTGCTCAGGAAAACGTAAGTATCTCATTAAGCAAAAAGAAGGTTTTTGTCGGTGATAAAATAAACTTTATTGTAAAAGTACAATTACCGCAAAATGCTCAAATAAATGCAACACAAAATTTTAGCTTTAATGATTTTGATATTGTCAGTTCAGATATCAAACACATATCTGTTGCAGAAAATATTTATGAACTAAATTTTAATATTGCTGTATATAAAACAGGAACTCTTAAAATAAATCCATTTTCTGTTTTATATATAAATTCCGATGGAACTGATAATTCATTTTTCACTCCAGAAGCGCAGATTGAAGTTGAAAGTATTATAGAAAGTGGTGCAATACAAGATATAAAAGATATCAAACCCGTAAAAAAGTTAAAAATAAAAACCATTTATATTTTTTTAATATCTCTTATATCAATATTGTTTACTATTTGCATTATATCTATTGCAAAAACTATTATAAAGCAGATAGAAAAATCAAAACAGATTGAAATTGATCCTAAAACCAAAGCATTAAATACCTTAAGTAATTTATATAAGGACAGAAACAATATAGGCACAAGACTTTTCTATTATAAAATGTCTGAAATTTTAAGAACTTATGTATCTAGACAATATAGATTTGACGCTATGGAAATGACTACGTCGGAATTTTTTGACAAAGTTAAAACTTTTCTTCCGCAGGAAATAAATATAAATGAATTTAAAAATTATTTAAAAATATTTAATTTGGCGAGATATGCCGATTTTAAACCGAATGAAATTGAAACAGAAAATAATTATAATTTTACAAAAAAGCTTTTGGAGTTATTATGAGATTTGCAAGCCCTTTATATCTTTTGATATTTCTTCCTCTGCTATTTGTATATCTGTATATTAATATTATAAAGAAAAAATCTTTTAACTCTTATATTAGCTTCTCACGTGTAAACTTACTTAAAGGTAATATACCGAAATTTAAAACTACGCTTTTAAATATTTTAAAAAATTTTAAATATATTTTTCTTATTTTAATTATCGTTGCTCTTGCAAGACCACAAAGTGGCAAGACTTTTGAGCAGTCAAATGAGCAAGGTATCGATATTATGGTAGCGCTTGATACTTCGACAAGTATGAGTTCGTTGGATTTTAAACCATTAAACAGAATGGAAGCTGCAAAACGAGTTACGCAGAATTTTGTAAGAGCAAGGAAATACGATAGAATAGGGCTTGTAATTTTTTCAGGACTGGCTTTTACACAATGTCCACTTACAACTGACAAAGATTCACTTGTTGAATTTATAAAAAATATAAATATTGGAGATACAGGACTTGATGGTACGGCAATAGGTTCTGCGATAATGACTTGTGTTAATAGGTTGAAAGATAGTGTTGCTAAAAGTAAAATTATAATTCTTGTTACCGATGGAAATAATAATATGGGTGAAATTGATCCTTTAACTGCTTCAAAAGTAGCTCAAGGTTGTGATGTAAAAATTTATACTATAGGCGTAGGAAGTCTTGAAGGCGCAATTTATGAAATCGATGATCCTTTTTTTGGTAAAAGAGAAGTAAGAACACAAGATGCAATAAACGAAGATGTTTTAAAACATGTAGCGTATGATACAGGCGGTGAATATTTTAGAGCTCAGGATACAAAATCTTTTGAGAACATAATGAAACAGATAGATAAACTGGAAAAAGATGATATTAAAGTTGTACAGTTTACCAACTACAATGAGTTATATAAATACTTTTTAATTCCAGCGCTTTTTTTATTATTGCTTATAATAATTTTAGAAAATACTTACTTAAGAAAATTACCATAAAAACGAAAAATAGGATAAAAAGATATAATAAATATTAGTTCGAGGAACGTTTAATCTTCAATCTCGCTAGCTGTTTGTATCGTAATGGTTTAAAGGAAAATATGTTTGCAGATAAAATTTATTTATTGCTTTTGTTATTAATACCGGCATTTGCTGTTTTCTTTTATGTTGTGTTAAAAAAAAGAAAAACAATGCTTGCTCTCTTAATATCGAGCATAAATATGTCGTCACTTGCGGCTGTTAATTTAAAAGCTTATGCAATAAAATATATTTTGCTTTTAGCAGGTCTTTTTTTTATTGTCCTTGCAATGGCGCGTCCGCAATATGGTTATAAAATAAGAACGATAATCAAAGAATCTTCCGAAATCGTTATAGCATTAGATGTTTCAAGAAGTATGCTTGCTGAGGATTCAAAACCAAATAGACTTGAAAAAGCAAAAATAATGGTTACAAGAATTGTAGAAGAAAACCCCGGTGAAAAAATAGGCGTTATTATTTTTTCTGGATTTGCAATGTGGCAATGTCCTATGACTTACGACTTGCAGGCATTAAAAATGTTTTTGGAAAGTGTTGAAATAGGCAACCTTCCTTTAGGTGGTACGCAAATAAGTGATGCAATTATGCTTGCTTCTAAAGCGATAAGTGATAAAGCTACAAGTGGTAAAGTAATGCTTCTTATAAGTGATGGTGAAGATCATGATTCAAAGATAAAAGAAGCTATAAATGCTGCAAAAAAAGCAGAGTTAAAGATTATTTCTGTTGGAATAGGGACGTCTGAAGGGGCACCTATTCCAATCAAAGATGAAACGGGTGTAATAAGAGATTATGTAAAAGATAGGAAAGGACAGATAGTTATGAGTAAAATGAATTCTGTTTTGTTAAAAAGTGTTGCAAAGGAAACAGGTGGAAAGTACATTAGCGCTTTAGATAAAGATATTTCCACAGAACTTGTAAAAACAATTCGTGGTTTAGACAAAAATAAAAATGAAACAAGCAATAGAGATAACAAAACTGATAGATTTCAAATTTTTTTGCTTTTAGGACTAATTGCGCTGTTTGCAGAACTTTTATTCCCAATAAGGCATAAAAATAAAAAAGATTAGAGTCTGTTGTTTGCACTAATTGTTTGTTAAAATAAAATTTTGTTAAGCAGTTGTAGATACTTGTTCTATGCAAACTGCGTTATAACCGTAGTAAAAATAAACGGTACATATAATAAAGCATAGAAAAGCTCGCGATACTATTTCCTAAAGGTGAGAGATAGTAAGATTATCAATACGTATATAACCAATTAAAAAACTATGAAAAAATATATTTTAGACTTAACTAATGCGCAGTTTAAAATAGCTGTAAAATCCATAATCGAGCAAGAATATAGGATAAATCAGATTATTGAATGGGTTTATACAAAGAAAGCAGTTTCTTTTGAAGAGTTTACAAATCTACCGAAGGAATTAAGAGAAAAACTTGATAAAAGATTTCTCTTAAGGGCATTGAAAATAGTAAAAAAAGAGAAATCTGTAATTGACGGTACAATCAGATATACTTTTCAAAGTGTCGATAAAAAGTATTTTTTTGCTGTTTTTCTTACAAAAAACGGTAAAAATTCGGTATGTATTTCGTCACAAATAGGTTGCCCAGTGATGTGTGCTTTTTGTTTTTCAGGAAAAGTTAAACTTGTAAGAAATTTGAGCAGAGGGGAAATAATAGAACAGCTTTTACAGATTGAAAATGATACAAGAGAAAAAGTTTCAGGTGTTTTATTTATGGGTATGGGTGAACCTATGCTTAATTTCAATAATGTTACTTCTGTTTTGAATTCGCTTTTATCAAATAAAGAATTTGGGATAGGCAAGAGGCATATAACAGTTTCAAGTGTAGGTATTGTTCCTGCAATAAAAAAACTTGCAGATGAGAATTTTGGCGTACGACTTGCTCTTTCTTTACACGCTGTTGATGAAAAGCAAAGAAGAAAATTAATTCCGAGCAACTTTGGTTTTAATATAGAACACATCTTAAATGCAGGTAGATATTATCTTAAAAAAACAAATTCGCGTCTTACAATGGAATATATTTTAGTAAAAGGAATCAACGATTCTGTTGTAGATGCACATAAACTTACGAGATTATTAAGGCAGCACGAACTATTAAATCCTGATGTTCAAGTAAATCTAATACCTTTTAATCCTGTAATTGATACACATTTTCAGACATCTGATCAGCAATCAATTCAAAAATTTAAAAATATATTAAAATTTAATGGTATTACTGTGAATGTTAGACAAGCGAAAGGAGCAGATATTAGTGCTGCTTGTGGACAACTTGGATATTGAATATTTTTATAGAATCTTTTGAAGAAATATAGGATGTGTGTTTTCATCCTCAATGAGGTCTATTATTAATTATGAGTACTCGCAGAGAAGCAAGAAAATGCTCTTTACAGATGTTATATGCAGTAGATAATTGTAGTACTCCGATAGAAGATATATATAATTCTTTCGATGAGTATTTCCCAAAAGGTGAAGCCTATAGAATATTTGCAGTGGATTTATTTAAAGGAGTTTGTAATAGGAAAGAAGAAATAGATTTTCTTATTAAGCAATATGCAAAAAATTGGGAACTTGAAAGAATGACAGTTGTTGACCGTAACATTATACGTCTAGCAGCTTATGAAATTATGGCTACTCCAGACACTCCAATCAGTGTTATAATAGACGAAGCTGTGGAAATTGCTAAAAGGTATTCTACAAGAGATTCAAGTAAATTTGTTAATGGTATTTTAGATAAACTCAAAATTATAAGAACTCAAAAAAATTTACGGGAATAAGTTAGAATGTGAGCAGACTCTAGTTTGCTATAACCTCAAAGAGGTTTTTTTTATTTTATGCAAGAAGACATAAAAAGTCGTATTGATTATTTAAGAAAAGAGATTGTTCATCACAATAATCTTTATTATGATAAAAACAATCCTGAAATATCTGACAGCGAATACGATAATCTTATAAAAGAACTTGAATATCTTGAGAGAGAAAATCCGCTTTTTGCCTCGTTGAATTCTCCTACGCAAAAAGTATCAGGTTTTGCTTCATCATCTTTTAAGCAAGTAAAACATTCATTGCCAATGTTTTCATTGGACAATACCTATTCTCAAGAAGAAACTGTAAAATGGTATGAAAGAGTTGAAAAAAACCTTAAAGATAAAGATATCGAATTTACCATTGAACCAAAAATTGATGGAGTAAGTGCAAGTTTAACTTATGTTAACGGTATTTTAACTATAGGAGCAACGCGCGGTGATGGTGAAATAGGTGAAGATATAACTGAGAATATAAAAACAATACAAACTATCCCTCATAAACTTCAAATAGATAATCCTCCGAATTTTTTTGAGTTACGAGGTGAAGTATATATTGATAAATCGGATTTTGAAAAGTTAAATGAAGGAATTCTCAAGTTTAGCGGACAAAAGTTTGCTAATCCCAGAAATGCAGCGTCAGGTTCTTTAAGACAGAAAAATCCGCAAATTACAGCTGAAAGAAAACTTCGTTTATTTGTGCATTCGTTTGGTAAAATCGATGGGAAACAATTTGAAAAACAATCTGATTTTTTACAGTACTGCAAAAATTGTGGATTCCAATTACAAGACGATTTTAAAATATGTCATTCTTTTAAAGAGATAGCAGATTTTATGGATGCTACGACAGGCAAGAGAGATTTGTTTTCTTATGAAATTGATGGACTTGTGATTAAAGTAAACAGTTTACAATCGCAAAAAGAATTGGGATATACTAATAAAAGTCCCAGATGGGCTATAGCATTCAAGTTTCCTGCAAAACAGGCAACTACAAAATTGAATAAAATTCGTGTGCAGGTTGGTCGTACTGGAATAATAACGCCGTCTGCAATTTTAGAATCTGTTGCGCTTGCAGGTGTTACAATTTCGCACGCTACGCTGCATAATTTTGAAGAAGTTGCACGCCTTAATGTAAATGAGGGCGATACTGTTTTAATAGAGCGAGCAGGTGATGTTATTCCTAAGATAGTGAAAGTGGTTAAAAAAGAAAGCAATGGTTTTTTTGTTCCTCCACATAATTGTCCATCGTGTGGTAGTGAAATTATCAAAGAAAACAAAGAAGAAGTTGCATATAGATGTATAAATCCTGAATGTCCTGCGCAATTTAGAAGACATTTAATACATTTTGTAAGCAGAAATGCTATGGATATTGAGGGTTTTGGTGAAGTAGTAATAGATCAGCTTCTTGAAAGACAAAAATTACGGGTTCTTGCAGATATTTATCATTTAAATTATGACGATTTTATTGAACTTGATTTGTTTAAAGAAAAAAAAGCTAATAATCTAATAAAAGCGATTATTGAAAGCAAAAAACGCCCTTTAAGCAAGTTGCTTTTTGCTTTAGGAATACGTCATATTGGTGAAAAAGTTTCTGAAATTCTTGCAAAAAGATTTAAAAATATGAATGCTCTGCTTAATGCAAGTACTGAAGATTTTACAAGAGTTTTTGAAATAGGCGATGTTTTAGCGTTGTCTTTAAAAGATTTTTTTGAAAATGAAACTGTGCGCCATGTAATAGAGACTTTAATTGTTGTTGGTGTAAATATGATTGAACCCGAAACAGAACAATTTGGCACGCAATTTGATGGCAAAGTATTTGTTTTAACCGGGGAACTTGAAAAATATACAAGAGAGCAGGCAACTGAAATTATAAAGTCTTTGGGTGGAAAAGTTACATCTTACGTAAGTAAAAAGACAGACTATATTCTTACCGGAGCAGCTGCAGGCTCAAAACTTGAAAAAGCAAAAGAATTAAATATAAAAATTATTGATGAAATAGAATTTAATAAGTTAATCGGAAAGTAAAATGAAACAGGAAATTGAGATAATTTATCAAGACGAAAACGTTTTGATTGTCAACAAATCATCTAATATGTTTGTTATTCCAGATCAATATACTGATGAAAATAAAACACTTGTTGGAATATTAAAAAATCAACTAAGGCAAAAATTATGGGTGATTCACAGAATTGACCGAGATACTACAGGGGTTTTGGTGTTTGCTAAAAATCCTGAAGCACACAGAAATATAAGTATGCAATTTGAAAACTCAAAAATTCGTAAAAAATATATTGCTTTGGTATCAGGTGTTTTAGAAGGAAAAGAAGGGACAATAAATAAACCTATCCTTATTTCAGGAAGAGACGTGTCAATAGATATAATAGGAAAGGAATCGATAACGAATTTTAAAGTTTTGGAACGTTTTAAAAGTTATACTTTGGTTGAAGCTTTGCCTCTTACTGGCAGAAGACATCAGATAAGAATACATTTTTGGAGTTTAGGACATCCTCTTGCAATAGATAATGAATACGGTATTTCAGATCCAATATTATTGTCGTCGTTTAAACGTAATTATAAAATAAAAGATAAAGGGAATGAAAAACCGCTTATTTCAAGACTTACTCTTCATGCTGCTGCTTTAACTTTAACATTACCTAGAAACGGTGGGGAAAAAACTTTTGAGGTGCCCTTGCCAAAAGATTTTGAAATTACAATAAAACAATTTAAAAAGTATGGAAAATAGATTATCATGCTTTCTGTTATGTTATAAAAACCTTATTGGAAGCTACGGGCGTAAGCTTGTAGAGGAAACAGAACCTAAATTTTTTGATGAAATGAAAAAATTTTAGAATAAGCTGAGCTTGCAATCTGATTACAAGCTAGGGACTTCAGTCCGTAGGAGTTGATTGTGAGTCACCAAAGTTGTTATGAAAGTTTCATAGTAGACAAACTAGATATGTTTTTATCAGTTTCGAACTTGATTTGAAATTTAAGTTGTTAATTGCGAGGCAGAAAAGTCGACAAAGCAAATATGTCGTTAAAAGAAAGATTGCCACAGCCCTTCGGGCTTCGCAATGACGGATGAAACTAAAAGGACACAGATTGCCACGCCTACTTCGTAGGCTCGCAATAACGACCAAGATAAATACCATGTCATACCCGGATGTCTTTTATCGGGTATCCAAGTTGTTGTAAGATGTTAGTTAGCATGGATTCCTGCGTTCGTGGGAATGACAATGAAGCCAAAGATGAGTTGCTCTCAGAGGAGAGTTTACACTCAAGTGTTTTAATGGGGTATGGCACGGTAAGGAATGAATGTCCGTAGGAATTTACCCTCAAATACCTTAATGAGAGCAGGAATGACACCATATTTTGCTCTTGCTGCCTTCACAGTGCGTAAAAATGACAACAAAACGTCAATGTCGTCATTGCGCACTGCCGAAGGCAGCGAGGGTAAGGACAAAGTCCTGACGAAGCAATCTGTGTCGTTAAAAGGAAAGATTGCCATGAAAAATACGAAAGACATTATTTTTCCATCACTGTCTTTGATGCTGCACAATGGCGGTCCTTTTCGACCGAGTTAATAAATGGACAAGACCGAAAGCAAAAATTGCGCTGTTAAGACATTTGAGGGTAAACTCCAGCGGGAATTCACACTTTTTGTTGTTGCAAATCGGCAAAGATGGTAAAGCAAGCTATGCTGTTAAAAAGAAAAAGATATGAAAATCACAAAAATAGAAAAAATAAAATTCAAAAAGAATATGTTTAAAGTATTCTTCGAAAGTGGTGAAAACTTTATAGTTTTTGCTGATAACATTGTTAAATTTGGTCTTAAAACAGGACTCACTATTTCAGAAAATGATTATAAAAAGATTATATCATATAATCAATTAAACGAAGTAATTTCTGCCGCATTAATTTTAGTATCAAAACGCTCATACAGCGCCAAAAATTTACAGGTAAAACTTATTCAAAAAGGTTATGACCATGAAAGTGCTGTAAGAGCTGTTAAAAGGCTTGAAGAGTTAAATTATATAAATGATGAAAAATTTTCAAAAAATTATGCTGCTTATTTGTCGCAAAAAGGGAAAGGCGAATTTGCAATAAAAGCTGAATTTGAAAAGCAAGGCATAGAAAAAAGTTTAATAATTAATGCTTTAGAATCAATTAAAACAGATGTAGAGCCTTACGAGCAGATTATTAAAATATTACAAACCAAATTTAAAAAGTTTAGTGGAAAAGACAGAGGTGAAATAAGAAGAATAGCATCGTTTTTTCTAAGAAGAGGTTTTTCTTCTGAAAGTATATCAAGGGCATTTAGAGAGTATAAAAGTATTTCTTTGAAAGAATAATAATTTGATAGATTAAATTGTCACGATTGCTACGTAATCTCTAATCCAAACAGCACTTTTGTCCTATTAGTAGGAACAGTTTCTAGATAATCTCTGAAGTTTTATAACGGTATAGATGATAATATAGTTTTTCAATGTCATTAATAGTATGCCCTGAAGTAAGTGAAATTCTTATTCTTGCTTGGTTTTTCGGTATGGTTGGCGGTTTTATCGCAGGTGTATAAATTCCTTCATTCCATAAACTTGATACAGTATTTTCAGTATTTTCAATACTTCCAATTATAACTGGTATTATTTGTGACTGTGTTTTTGAGGTATCAAATTTTAAACTGTTTAATTTTTCTTTTAATATTTTTGAAAGATTGTGTAAATGTTGCCTTTTGTTATCACTTTTCTTCACGATTTCTAAGGATTTTAATGCGGTTGCGCATAATACAGGGGAAACTGCTGTCGTATAAATGAAAGCTCTGTTTTTGTTGATTAAAAAATCAATAAATCGTCTAGACCCACATACGAAACCACCTTGTAAAGCAAAAGCTTTTGAAAGTGTGCCGATAGTTATATCTATTTTATCTGCAATGTTAAAAACTTCGGCAAGTCCTTTTCCTTCTTTTCCGAAAACTCCTGTTGAATGTGCCTCATCGACCATACTTATAGCACCATATTTTTGGCATAGTTCAACAAAATCTTTTAAAGGTGTAAAATCTCCGTCCATAGAGAAAACCGATTCGGTTATTACTAATTTTATTTTATATTCATTTGTTCGCTTGAGAATCTTTTCAAGTGAGTTCATGTCACAGTGTTCATAAACAAAAATTCTACTAGCGGAAAGTTTTGCTCCATCCCAAAGCGAAGCGTGGTTTAATTTATCCATTATTATGCACGAATTTTTCTCGTTTGACATCAATGAACTTATGACTCCGATATTGGTCTGATAACCACTTGGGAAGACAAGGGAAGCTTGTTTATTTTTGAAGGCAGCAAGTTTTGCTTCCAATTCTTCATGGATTGAAAGATTCCCACTTACTAAGCGCGAAGAAGTACCTGCCAATCCATATTTTTCAACAGCATTGATAGCAGCTTTGTTGATTTCTTGATTTCCGGCAAGATCTAAATAATTATTGGATGAAAAATTTATGAAGTTTCTTCCATTTATTTTAATTGTAGTCGCAGAATTTGATTGTATTATCTTCAATGTTCTAAACAAACTTGTGTTTTCTATTTCTAATAATTTTTTTGATAAAAATTTATTAAACATTTAAAACCCTTTTTTATCATTCATAAAGAATAAAATTTTGCGAGACGATATATTCTTTTCTAATGACAAAATCATAAAGTTTTAGCCTTGTCCGTAACCGCGGGCTAATGAAGTTAGCGTGGCGATTTGTTCTTAACAACGCAGATTGCGTCGTTGGGAGTTTGCCCTTCCTTGCAATGACGATCATAGTTTCATGACTTTGTCTTGCCTTCGGCAGTGCGCAATGACTAACAAAGCCAGAATGTCATTCCTATGCAAACAGGAATCCATGTTTTCCGTTGTTATTGCAAAGTCCGAAGGGCTATAGCAATCCTTCTTTTATTATAACTTTGTAATAATACTTTATAATGAAAGTTTTTTTAAAAAGAGAGCGGAGCCTTGTCCGCCGAATCCAAAAGAAAGAGATAGAGCGGAATTTATAACCTTTTCTTTTGCTTTATTTGGAGTATAATCTAGCCCCAAATTTATATTAGTCTCTTTAAAATTTAAAGTAGGGGGAACAATATTGTTTTTCATTGCAAATAATGAAAATACTGTTCCCATTATTCCGGAAACTCCAAGCATATGTCCTGTTGCTGCTTTTGTAGAACTCAAAGAAATTTCTTTTGAATTTTTGAAACTCTCTGCAACAGCCATACTTTCATAATAATCATTTAGTTTAGTGCCGCTTCCATGCATATGTATATAGTCAGGTATTTCTAAATTAACGGCTTTTATTATTATATTTTTCATTTTTATATATGAAGTTATAGACAGGGGATTACTTGAATAAATTCCATTTGAAAAACCTTTAATTTCGCAATAAACTTTTGCTTTGCGACTTGACGCTTTATTTATATCTTCAACTATAACAAAACAAGCTCCTTCAGCTATTGCAAACCCATTTCTGTTTTCATCAAAAGGACTTGGATTGTGTTTTGCTAAAACTCCCATATTTTTAAATGCTGAAACGAAGAGTGGATGTATTGAAGTTTCAGCACTTCCACATATAACAGCATCACATAATCCATTTTCTATAAATTTACAACCTTCTATAATTGTTAATATTCCTGTAGCGCATGATGCAGCTACGGAAAGCATATTACCATTATAATCGAAAGATTGTTTTAGCCTTTCTGAAAGAGTGTTTTCAAAAATAAAAACCTTATTGAAAGGGTTTATTTTACTTTCTCCAACACAAAATCCAATTCTACTTTTTTTGTACCCCGAGTTTTTTATATCTGCTTCTTGTAAAGCTTCTAAAACAGCATTTTTTGCCATTCTATATTGTCGCATATCATCTTGCGTTTTAAATTCATTAACAGAAGCAATATATGTATCAAATTGCTTATCATATCGTACTTGTGATTCGGAATTGATAAGTCTTTGCCAATTTATTTCTTTACCTACTCCTAAAGGCGAAACAATTCCAATTCCAGTAATTCCAAACTTTTTTTTGTCTTTCATTTCTGTACTTTGTACCTTTTACCGTTTAACTATAGATTCTGCATCAAATCATAGAAATGACGACAAAAGGATTTTCTGCTTTATGCTTATATTATTCTTGAATCAAAATTAAAAATTTGTCCGGATACCGTTTTTACTTGAGCAAGCAAAATGATAAAATCGGCAAGTTCTTTGATATCTGTTGTAACGTTTAAAACGCATTCCTGTTTAACCGTTTCGATAAAAGTGTTACCTGCATTGCTTCCAATATCTGTTAAATGAAAACCTGGAAAAACAGCATTTACAGTTACTCCAAAACGTCCGGCTTCTCTTGCGGCGGTTCTTGTAAGAGATATAACGCCTGACTTTGAAGCTGAATAACTTGCTGCACCAACATAAGATTTTAGAGCTGAAATTGATGCAATATTTATTATTGATCCCCTTTTTTGCCTTATCATTACACCAAGTGCTTCTTTAATCATATAAAAGGTTCCATTTAAATTTGTTTTAATAACGGATTCCCACATATCGTCAGTCATTTTAAATATAGTTGATTGTGCAGTAATTGATGCGTTATTTATAACGC
Organism: Endomicrobium sp.; assembly: GCA_031289585.1. Lineage (GTDB taxonomy): Bacteria > Elusimicrobiota > Endomicrobiia > Endomicrobiales > Endomicrobiaceae > Endomicrobiellum. Next base: position 17,936 of record JAITPF010000022.1, read on the forward strand.
AGTCAATTTTATCAAACTCATTGATTAAACTTTTTATCAATTCTTTCACTTCATTATGTTTTGATATATCAGCTTTTATAAATTTAGAATTTGGGATTACGTAGTTTGGTTCATTATTTTTGTAACAACCGCAGACGCTCCATCCATTTTTTGAAAAAGCTAATGCAAGTTCTTTGCCAATACCTCTTGAAATTCCACTGATTAACACTGTTTTTGCTTCCATAATTTCCTTTATGCTAAATATCTTATCAAAAATAAGAAATTTTTGATATAATTTCTAGATTAAATTTATGAGGACTTAAAAAATGGAAAAAGTTTACGATTATAAAGAAGTTGAAGAGAAGTGGCATAAATATTGGATAGAAAATAAAACGTTTTCAGCAAAACCTGACAAAAATAAAAAACCGTTTACTATAGTAATCCCACCACCAAATGTTACAGGCTCACTTCATATGGGACATGCTTTAGGTGACACTCTTCAAGATATCATTATAAGATTTAAGAAATTACAAGGGTTTAACACTTTGTGGGTACCGGGAACCGATCACGGTGGTATTGCTACACAAAATGTTGTTGAAAAACTTCTAAAAAAAGAAGGTAAAACCAAATATGATCTGGGACGTGATAAATTCCTAGAAAGAGTATGGCAGTGGAGAATTGAAACTGGTGATACGATATTAGAGCAGCTTAAAAGACTTGGCTGTGGTTTAGATTGGGATAGAGTAGCATTTACGATGGATGAAAGTCGTTCAAAGGCTGTGAAGAAAGCTTTTATTCAATTGTTTAATAAAGGCCTCATATACAGAGGGAAAAGGCTTGTAAATTGGTGTTTTAGATGTGGAACTGCGTTATCTGATATAGAAGTTGAATATGAAAATGAGAAAAGTAATTTGTGGCATATAAAATATCCATTAAGAGATTCTGATGGGTATATTATTGTTGCAACAACGAGACCTGAGACAATGCTTGGTGATACGGCTGTAGCAGTAAATCCTGATGATGAAAGATATTCGAAATTAGTGGGAAAAACAATAAAAGTTCCTTTGGTCAATAGGGAAATAAAAATAGTTGCAGATTATATTGTTGATAAATCTTTTGGTACAGGTGCTGTTAAAATTACGCCTGCTCACGATACAATAGATAATGAAGTAGCCAAGAGGAACAATCTTGAAACAATAGAAATAGTAGACACTAATGGTAAAATGCTCAATGTCCCATTAAAATATCAAGGGTTAAGCGTTGAAAATGCAAGAAAAGAAGTTGTTAAAGATTTAGAGATTGCAGGTTTTTTAGTAAAGATAGAAGATTATTCTCATTCAGTGGGAAGATGTTATAGATGTTCTACAAAAATAGAGCCTTTGATGTCTAAACAATGGTTTTTAAATGTGGAGGAAATGTCTAAAAAAGCTGTTAATATGGTAAATGATGATAGAACTTCTTTTCATCCTCAATCATGGAAGAAACCTTATGTTTTATGGCTTGAAAATTTGAGGGACTGGTGTATAAGTCGTCAAATATGGTGGGGGCACAGAATACCGGTTTATTATTGTGTTGATGAAAAAGGAAATAAAACAAACTGTAAACCAATTGCTTCATTTGATAAACCAAAGGAGTGTCCTTGTTGCAAAGGCAAAAATTTTGTTCAAGATGAAGATGTTTTAGATACTTGGTTTTCTTCAGCTTTGTGGCCTATGAGCGTGTTTAACTGGGATGAAGATGAAAATAATGGAGATTTAAAAAATATTTATCCTACGTCGGTTTAGGTTACAGGACACGATATTTTGTATTTATGGGTTGCAAGAATGGTGCAGTTTAGTTTAGAATTTATGGATGATATTCCATATAAAGATATATTTATACATGGAATAGTAAGAGACAAGCACGGTAAAAAAATGTCAAAATCCTGTGGCAATGTTATTGACCCTTTAGAAATTATGAACCAATTTGGTACTGACGCATTGAGATTTGCTCTGGCTCAAGCTGCAGCTCCTGGAAGAGATATGCAGATTTCAGATGAATCATTTTTAGCAGCAAGAAACTTTGCAAATAAAGTATGGAATGCGTCAAGATTTATAATAATGAATTCGGAAGGTATTGATAAACTTGATGATGTTTTTCAAACAGTTGAGCTTGCTGATGAATGGATTATAGCAGAATTTGCAAATACTGCTTCAAAAGTTAAGATGGCTTATGAATCTTATAATATTGATACTGTTGCAAGAGAACTATATGATTTCTTTTGGACAAAATATTGTGACTGGTATATAGAACTTTCAAAAATACGCATAATGTCAATAGATTTAAATGAGAAGAAACAAGTTCTTTCAATACTTATATATATATTAAAATCAACGTTGCAGTTAATGTCGCCTATAATGCCTTTTATAACGGCAGAAATATGGCAAATATTAAATAAAGACATCAAAGAGGCAAAGATAATTGCTAATAGTTCTTTATTTGTTATCCCCGAAATTTGTAATCAGAAATCTGTTATTGAAAAAATGAAAGTTATTCAAGATATAATTGTAAAAATAAGAACATTAAGAAGTGAAATGAATATTTCACCAGCAGTTCAAATAAAAGCACTTTTTAATGTTTTAGAGGATAGCAAGGAGAAAATAACAAAGGAAAATGAAGACTATATAAAACAGCTTGCCAAAATAGATACAATACAATTTGGTAAAAATCTTGCAAGACCAAAAAATTCTGCCTTTGCAGTTTCAGGTGGTTTTGAAGTATTTTTGCCTTTGGAAGGACTTATAAATATTGAGAAAGAGAAATCAAGACTTACAAAAGAGATTGCTCTTGCAAAGCAGGAGATTGACAGGACAAGTTTAAAATTACAGAATGAAGATTTTATGAAAAGAGCCCCTGAAGCCGAAATAGAAAAAATTAAAATTAGACTTATTGAAGCAAATCTGAAAATAGAAAAAATAGATGAAAGTTTAAAATTTTTAGGGTGAACTATTTGTAATGTTTAAAACAAGAAAGTATTTTAAAATTATTCCGGTTTAGATTTGTATAAACAGTTGCTAAAATCGACGAAGCAACCTGTGTCGTTAAAAGAAAAGATTGCCACGCTAACTTCGTTAGCTCGCAAAGACGGACAAACCTGTGAATATCGTGTCATCCCTGCGTCGCGGGGTATTGTTATTGCGAGGAGAGACAAAGTCTTGACGAAGCAATCTACGTAGTTAAAATGAAAAACATTGTCACGAGCCTTTGAGCTTGGCAGTAAGGTTTAACGATACATGTATCAACTCACTGCTATAAACTTTATTGACAATTGGTAATATATGTAATTATGATATAATGTTAGTACTAGAGTTTGTCCATGCTAATATTTAATTTAAAGAGATTAAGTAAAAAAGTCGCAATAAAAATTAGTCCTTTTTTTAATTTGGGATTATGTCAGATATAATTACAAAATAGAAAAAGTTTATTATGATAATGAATATGATGATAGAACTGAAACTTTAATTGAAGAAACTGAAAAATATACTAAATCGGGTTGTGTAAAAGAGTGAGGAGTTCAAGTTGGAATATCTTTTTAGCGATTTCAATTTTCAGTTTTGAAAAATTTATATTGTTATCTCTCTAAAGATTGGGGTTGTTAGGTACGACGTCGTACAATATTAATGTATTGAATATGATAGAAGAAATAATTCTTGCTACAGGTAATAAGCACAAGGTTGAGGAAGTAAAATCGATATTAAAAGATTTAGATATTGAAATTGTCCCTATGATGTTTTTTTCAGATTATCCTAGAACAGTA
>JAITPF010000016.1 GCA_031289585.1 Endomicrobium sp.
AGCCCAAGCCCAAGCCCAAGCCCAAGCCCGAGACCGAGCCCAATTCCTAGACGACTTCTCTATATAGCCACGCCAGGAGAATAAAAAGCGAGGAAAAAGCAGATTGGAAAAGATGAAAATATAGATTGAATGAAGAAGCACTATGAAAGAAAGGAGGCAATAGAGTTGGGATTGAAGGATCAATGCAAGAATGAAATAGTAAAAGAAAGAGTATGAAAGGGGCTGTCCTTGGCGTAAAAAGGACAGCCCCTGTTGTGTTTTAACCCACCCCTTTAACAGATACAATTTATTTGCAAAAACCACAAACTTTACTGTGTATCTTTTACAACGAGGTCTCTAAATATTTCTGGTCAATTAATCCTGCATCAATCCACTGCTTCACATCTTCGGCTGTAGGTTCTTCGTCATCTTCAAGCTGCAAAACAAGCTCTCTTCTTTCCATTCTTAAACACGGTAATCTGCTTATCCCTTGCGTTCCATACGCCTACAAGCTGCCCTTTGTAATATAAATTTTTACTTATTACTTCATCATTAAATGTGGTATATAATGTTCTGCCATCTATATCGTACCATATTGTTTCTTGATTAGTTCTGTTAAAAGTAAACATAAGTTTTGACCCATTCCAAGAATAATCTATAACAACTGCTCCTTCAGCATTTTTTGTGTATTGCTGCCTGCCATTTTTGTAGTAGGTTGTTTCTCTTGTTGACGGGTCATATGTATTATCTAAAACGTAGTCACCATTTTTATCATAAAGATAGTTATACTGTTCAAGAATTATGCCATCTTTATTTTCAGTATAAGTTACATTTCGATGTTCATCATAATGTGTCTTATTGCCGTACATATCTGTTCTTAAAATAAGTTTGTTTTTGTTGTCATATTCGTATTTTGCCGTGAGGTTACCTTCATAATCTACATCATAAGCTACCAACCCTTTTTCATAAATTGTCTTGCCATGTGTTAGTTCATTTGTAATAGAAGTAACAGTTTTGCCATAACTATTATACGTATATGTTTTTGTAAGATTTTTATCTTTATCGTACTCTTTTACAACATTTCCACCAAAACAGGTTTCTTTATAGGAAAGAATTTCTCCAAACTCATTTCTAACTTCTATAAGATTTGTTCCCTTAAGATTCTTTTCCGTACTTATAAGTTTTCCTTCAGCATCAAAAGTTTTTGCAATACCATTAAGAGAATAAGTAACTTGTCCGTCTTTAGATACGCTTACAGCAAGTTTACCCATAGGGGTAAAATATTGCTTATTTCCTAAAGAATCTGTTGCCTCCACAGGTCTGTTTGGTAGTATAGCCATCATTTGATTAGGTTTTGCAAAATCTTTCAAATCTTCTACACTTCTACCTTCAGGTCCTATAGAGTAAGGGTTATGTATAGACAAAAGCTGAGCATTTAATTTTAATAATGGTGACATAAATATAAGAGATATTAATAGAATTATTTTTCTCATATCCTTCTCCTATTTTCCAACAAGAGTATATATAATTGAGACAAAAAGCTACCTCTATAAATAAATGTGAAAAACTTATAAACTCTAAAGAAATTAAAGACAACAACAAACGCTAAAGCATTTCAATATCATACTTTTACTAGCATCATTTTTCTTTTCAAGTTATTTTAGTGCTAAATTAAAATTTACGACATTAATACGCATTCTAATTACATTACCATTTATTTTTACATTATCTGTTCCTTCAACTACTGAATTAGGAACAACAATATTACCAAATACTGTTACCGGTTTGTCTAAATTTTTTAATAGGTTTGGAAGTTGATCTCCAAGTAAAATATAATACAAGCCATTGTTGCCTTTTAGATAGACAATATTGTCAACAGTCTGCTGTTTAATTATTCCTTTTACTTTTATCATAAACTCTGCGCTAGGAGGTTTTTGTTGCGGAGGTTTTGTATGTCTTACCATTATTACAGGAACAACAGCTATAAGAGCTACCAACCCAATAATTATTAATGCAAAAACAATCCACTTTTTCTTATTGCTTTTTGACGGTTCCATAATAAAATGCCTCCATTAAATTAATTAGCGAGACCCCTTTACTCTCATAGAATTATATCTTTTTTTTGATTAATTTAGCAATACATACACACACACGTAATTGGACAGAAAATAAAATATTTGATATAATTTCAAATTGAAGTTGTAGAATTATTAAAGCGTAATAAAAGATAAGGAGTCATAAATATGGCATTTGAAAAAAAAGCAGTAGTTGAGCAGTTTAAAACGCATGCGACTGATACTGGCTCTCCTGAAGTTCAGATTGCTCTTTTTACAACGAGGATTAAATATCTTTCAGATCATTTTCAGAAATTTCCGAAAGATTTTGGTTCAAGAGTAGGATTTCTTAAAGTGATAGGTCAGAGAAGAAGATTGTTGGACTATATTAAGAAACATAACAAAGACAGTTATTCTTCATTAATTAAAAAATTAGATCTTAGGAAGTAAAAAATAATAGCCCTGCAGAGCTACAAGCGCCATAAAGGGTACAAAGAAATGCCTATTTATCTAAGCATTTTTTGTATTTTTTGTGGGAAGACTGTTAGGTGATGGAGTTAAAAGTGGAATATTTTAAAAAAGAAGTAAAAGTTGACGGTAAAGAATTTACTATTGAATCCGGTAAAGTTGCAAAGCAGTCAAATGGTTCCTGCACTGTAAGAATTGGAGATACAATAGTTTTAGTTACAGCAGTTGCTTCAAAAAACCCTAAAGTTGGCATAGATTTTATGCCTTTAACAGTAGACTACAGAGAAAGAACTTATGCTGCCGGCAGAATACCAGGTGGTTTCTTTAAAAGAGAAGCTAGACCAAGAGATAGTGAGATATTAGTAAGCAGGCTTATAGATAGAAGTATCAGACCTCTTTTTTCTGAGTATTGGAGAAACGATACGCAAATTTCCGCGATTGTTCTTTCACATGATGGTGAAAGTTATTCAGAAATAGCAGCTATTTTAGGTGCTTCTGTTGCATTATACACCTCTGATTTGCCTTTTGTAACGCCTATAGCGTCTGTAAGAATAGGGAAAATAAATGGACAGCTTGTTGTAAATCCTTCAATTGCAGATCGGAAATTGAGTGTTTTAGACTTAATTGTTAGCGGAACTGAGGAAGCTTTGACAATGGTTGAAGCTGGCGCACAGGAACTTTCAGAATCTGAAATGCTTGATGCTTTAAACCTTGCAAGAGAAACGATAAAAAAAATATGCTTATTTCAGAAGGAACTTCCTACAAAAATAAAAACTACAGTTGCAGAACCTCAATATAACCCATCATTGAAAGCAGACATTGAAGCTGAAGCTATTTCAAAAGCCGAAGCTGGTGTTGTGATTAAAGAAAAGGGCAATAGAGAGTTTTTTTGGGATTCATTTAAAAAAGATATATCAGCGAGACTTCTCGAAAAGTATCCGGAAGAATTACCAATAACAATAGATGTGATATTAGAAGATATTTTTTATAAAAAGGCAAGAGAACTTGTTTTAAATAAAAAAGTTCGTACAGATGGGCGCGGTTTGGAAGAGATAAGGCCTATAACCTGTGAAACTAATGCGCTTCCAAGAGTTCATGGTTCGAGTTTATTTACAAGGGGACAGACTCAGGCTTTAGTAACAGTCACACTTGGAACTCCGGGCGATATGCAGATTATGGATGAGCTTGCTGGTGAGTATAAAGAACGTTTTCTGCTTCATTATAATTTCCCTGGTTTTGCAACAGGTGAACCTAAAAATGAAAGATCTACAAGTAGAAGAGAAATTGGACATGGGAATTTGGCTAAAAGAGCTTTAATGCCTATTTTGCCAAAAGAAGAAGACTTTGGTTATACAATAAGAATAGTATCGGACATATTAGAGTCTAATGGTTCTTCTTCTATGGCTTCAGTTTGTGGAGGTTCACTTGCTTTGTTTAATGCAGGTGTTCCTGTAAAATCAAGTTGTGCTGGTGTTGCTATGGGGCTTATGAAAGAAGGTAACAACTATGTTATTTTAACAGATATTATGGGAATGGAAGATCATCTTGGAGATATGGATTTTAAAGTTGCGGGCACAAGAAAAGGTATTACCGCTCTTCAAATGGACATAAAAATTTCAGGACTTACGACTGAAATAATGTCTCAGGCTCTTGATCAGGCAAAACGTGGAAGATTTTTTATATTAGATAAAATGGATGAAGCAGTTTCAGTTCCTGAAAATAATCTTTCGAATTTTGCACCTCGTATGGCAACTTTAACAATCCCTCAAAGTAAAATAGGTGAACTTATAGGTCCTGGTGGAAAAAATATAAGAAAAATTCAGGAAGATAATAACGTTAAAATAGATATTGAAGAAACTGGCAAAGTATTTATTTCAGGTATAGAATATACAGGTGTTGAATCTGCAAAAGCATATGTTGAATCATTGACAGCTGAAGTAGAAGTCGGAAAAATTTATAAAGGCAAAATTGTAAAAATAATGGCGTTTGGTGCTTTTGCCGAAATTTTACCAGGTCAAGAAGGATTAATACACATTTCTCAGCTTTCAAATCAACATACAAGAAAAGTAGAGGATATTGTAAAAGAAGGCGATGAAGTTAAGGTTAAAGTAATTGAAATTGATAAACAAGGAAGAATAAATTTAAGCATAAAAGCAGCTTTATAATATAAACTTTTTATTTTAAAGGGTTAATATGGATAATAGCATTAGAAGCAAAGTAAAATCTCTTTATGAAATAATGCAAGATGAAAAGATTCAAGAACTTAAGGTAAATTCAAAAGATTGCAGTATTTGTATAAAACGCAAAGATCCAAATGAAAATAATCATATTGTAGTTCAAAAGAAACAAACTGCTGTACAAAAACCTGTGGTTTCTGAAGACAATCAAAAAGAATTGATAACTTTGGTCGAAACGATAAAATCTCCAATAACAGGTGTATTTTATAAATCTCCATCACCTTCGTCTCCTTCATTTATAAATGAAGGAAATATTGTGGAAATTGGAAAGACAGTATGTATAATTGAAGCAATGAAAGTTATGAATGAGATAAAAGCTATCTTCAAAGCAAAAATAGTAAAAATATTAGTAGATAATGGAACCTCAGTAAATTCAGGACAGGACTTATTTGAAATAGAAAAGGTATAAATAATGAGCAAAATGTCTTGGAAGGTAGGCTCTGCTGCAGGTGAAATTTGGCGGTATTTGTCTAAAAATGGCGAAGCATCACCGATAAAAATAAAAGCAAGTCTAGGTATGTCCAATACAATGCTCTATCTTGCGTTAGGTTGGCTTTCAAGAGAAGATAAAGTAATTATCAATCAAGTCGAATATAGCTATAGAGTTTCTTTAAAATAATTTCCTAAAATATAACAACCTTTAGAGTTTGTTCAATACTAATAGGACGAAAGTGTTGTTTGGGTTTTTGAGGAAATTTTGGCTGTTTTGTGATAGGCAATATTGAATTGAATTGACAGAACAACTTTAATCTTGTAATTTTTTTGTTATCATCTTTTTTCCCCTCTGTACTTTATTTTTCTCACAAGCGTAGAGTAGGAAGTGATGGTATGAGACTTGGTAAAAGGTGTTCTTTTGTGAAAAAAAACAAAGAAGCTAAAAATAAAAAACAAAATAATTTAAAAAGAAACAGAGAAGCTGCAGCTCTATTTTTTGTTTTGGCGTCTTTTTTAAGCGCTTATGTTTTTATTGTTCCAACTAAATCGGGGGTACTTGGTCAAGCGTTCTCTACTGTAATGTTTGGTGTATTTGGGACAGCATCTTATATTCTACCTCTAGTTTTTTTACATTATTTTATAATACATATTAGACAATCTGTAGAGTTAAGAGAAAGACTTGATTTTATATGGTCCATTATCTGTCTTGTTTCTTCTTCTGTCTTATTTGAAGCAATGCATTTTATATTCGCACTTAAAGTTTTTGGTGGTTGGATTGGCAGTAATTTATATCCATTTTTTAAAGAACTTCTTGACGTATGGCTTGGTTTTGCTGTTATTGCAACAATTTCTGTGTTTTCTGTTGCAAAACTTTTAAGGATTTCACTAAGTTCATATATATATAATTTTCTAAAAAAATTAAAAGAAGATGTAATAAAATCAAATGAAGAAAAAAAATTTCAAAATACAATTCAAAAAAAGAGACAAGAACCTGTAATACAACAGAAATTTATGCCAGAAGTTTCTAAATCTAAACCTATGCCAAATATTGTAAGTAAGCAAGAAAAAGAAGAAAATGGAAAAGATCAGTCAATTATTGAACAAGAAAAAATCTACAGCAAAACTTTTGATTATAAACTTCCTCCTACTTATCTGCTTAAGAATGATTCTGCCACAGGTTTTGAGAAAAATAAAGATGAACTTTTAGATAGAGCAGAACTTTTGAGAACCACTCTTGCAGATTTTGGTATAACTGCAGAGGTTAAGGATATTATTCCGGGTCCTGTAGTAACTCGTTATGATTTGGTTTTAGCTCCAGGAATAAGAATTCAGACTGTATCTAATATTATAGATAATATTTCTCTTACTATGCGTACTGCATCAATAAGAGTTGTTCCTATACCTGAGAAAGCGGCAGTAGGAATAGAAGTGCCTAATCCATCAAGTGTTATTGTTGGCTTAAGAGGAATTTTAGAAAGCAATGCTTTTGAAAATTCCAAACCATTGCTTACTTTAGCTTTAGGAAAAACAACTGATGGGATAGGTTATATAACTAATTTAACTTCAATGCCACATCTTCTAATTGCAGGAGCTACTGGTTCAGGAAAAAGTGTGGGCATTCATACAATAATACTTTCTATTTTATATAAGGCTCGTCCTGATGAAGTGAAATTTATGTTAATTGATCCTAAACGCGTTGAAATGCCTATATATAAAGATATTCCACATATGTATAATCCATGCACCAGAGCAGCTGATGCAGATATCATAACAAATCCTAGAGAAGCTGCTGCAGCTTTAAAAAAACTAGTGTCTGTTATGGATGAAAGATATGCGAAATTTGCTAAAGAAATGGTGAGAAATATTGAAGATTACAATAATAAAATGGTTGAAATTGGTGGAGAAAAAGAATTTTATATTATTGTTATAATTGATGAACTTGCAGATTTAATGCTTGTAGTACAGAAAGAAATAGAAGATTCTATACAGCGTTTAGCTCAAATGGCACGAGCTGTAGGCATACATTTAATTCTTGCAACACAACGACCTTCAGTTAACGTTATAACTGGTATTATTAAAGCTAACTTCCCTGCAAGACTTTCATTTCAGACAACATCTAAAATAGATTCAAGAGTTATTTTAGATATGCTTGGAGCAGAAAGTTTAATGGGTAAAGGCGATATGTTGTTTTTACCGCCTGGAGAAGCAAGACCTGTTCGTCTTCAAGGAGCTTATGTTGCATTGAAAGAAGCTGAAAAGATTATATCTTTTATAAATGATCAAAATTTCCCTAGAATGTATGAGCCCATTGCTGTTGAAGTTTCAGGCAAGAGTGGCTTTAATCCAAACGAAGAAAAAGGGATGAAAGATTTACTTCCGGCTCTTAAACTTATAAATGATCGTAAGCGTATATCTCAGGATTTGCTTAAGGCAAATTTTGGTGGTTCAGCACGAGCTACAAACATATTGAGTATTCTTGAAACAGAAGGTTTTATAACAAAACCAGAAGGTACTAATAAGTGGCAAATAGATTATGAAAAAATAACACAATACTTAGAAGACAAAGTGGAGATTAAAGAGTGAAAAATGAACTAAACAATATATCCCACAACATACACCTTTTCATTGTAAAGATTGTCACGATTGCTACGTAGCCCCTCGCAGCCTTTGACAATGTGCAATTGTTACTTAAAAATAATATACTTTATACTTTTAAGTTATTGAAAGGTGGTCATCGAGATTGATCTTAAATTAGTGGGAAAGAGGACTCCCCCCCCCTACTTTTCGTATTGAAATAGCCTCTTTGTATATTTCATCGCAATTGCAAATGGTAGTTGAAACTAAAGATTTGTTATTTCAGAATGTTTTGGCAGGAAATAATAACGCATGACTATTGCGCCAGTTTTTAAAAATTGTTCGTAATCGATACCTTTTTCAAACGCATTAATGAATACAAGGTCTTATATTTTCTTTATTAAAAAGCATTTAATAATTTTTGATAACTTGTCATTGACCAGTACTCATCTGCAACCAAATCTTCGGCAGTGTCAATTTTTTTTCTCAAGTTTGCCAAAATTTCTGCGCCTTTAGATGCAAATTTATCAGCGGTTTGAAAAATATTACTATGTTCTTCAAAAAGAAAACTTTCCATATCAAAAACATATTTTCTGACATCGTCGTAAATTTTAACTAAAGTTTCGAGTTCATGTGATAAAGATTCTGCTTTTATATTTAGTTTGTTTAAGTTCTTGCTTGTTTTTGCTAAAAGGTTTATCTGTTTAAGAATTGCGGGAAGCAGTAAAGTGTTTACAATTTTTATTGCATACTTGTATTCAATTTCCTTTATTTTGACATAGTTTTCAAGTTTAATTTCTACTTTAGATCTCAACTCTCTTTCAGTTAATATATTATATTTTGAAAAAGCTTTTATTACATCATCTGCAAGGAAAAGCTTTAATGCTTCAGGGGTATTTTCAGCGTTAGGTAGGCCTCTTCTTGCAGCTTCTTTATGCCAATCTTGTGAATATCCATTCTTCTCAAATCTTATGTCTTTTGTTTCTTTTATTATTTCCTTAACAACTTCCAAAGCTTTCTTTTTTACATCTATGTCGCTTTTTTTTGCTTCAATTCTCTTATAAATTTCGTCAAAACCATAAGCTGCTAAAAGATTTAATATAGTTCCCACTTCGGCAGGATTTGCTGAAGAGCCAAGAGCTCTGAACTCAAATTTATTACCAGTAAAAGCAACAGGTGATGTTCTGTTTCTGTCGGAATAATCTTTGTTGACTTTTGGAAGATTTTGTACGCCTAATGTAATTTCATTTACTTCTTTTTCATTTATCACGCCTGCTTTTTCTATTGAATCTAAAATATTGTTTACAAATTCTCCGAGATAAACTGACATAATTGCCGGAGGAGCTTCATTTGCACCAAGTCTGTGATCGTTACCTGCGTCTGCAACGCTTGCTCTTAAAATTCCACCGAATTTTTTTACGCCAAGCAAGACTGCGCTGATTGCTAAAAGAAACGCTATGTTTTTAAGTGGAGATTTTGAAGGTTCAAAATAATTTGCACCAATATTATCGCCTATAGACCAGTTAAAATGTTTTCCTGATCCATTTACACCGGCAAAAGGTTTTTCGTGAAGAATGGCAACCATATTGTGCTTATCAGCAACTTTCTTTAGAATTTCCATTATCTGCAAGTTATTGTCTATAGCTAAATTTTCTTCTTGATGAAGAGGAGCAAGCTCAAACTGGTTGGGGGCAACTTCGTTATGTCTTGTTTTTATTGGAATACCTTTGCGATAAAGTTCATGATCAACATCTTCCATAAATTTTAAAATATTTTCTTTAATATTTCCAAAATAATGGTCTTCCATTTGTTGCCCTTTTGCAGGTTTATTGCCAAATAAAGTTCTTCCGGTAACTGTAATGTCAGGTCTTGTTTTTACAGCTTCTTTGGAAAGGAGGAAATATTCTTGTTCTATTCCAGCAAAAACTTTTATCTGTTTTGCGTTTTTATTTCCAAGAAGTTTTTGAAGATTTATTACCTTTTCGTTTAAAACAGTAAGCGATTTGAGCAAAGGAGTCTTAAGATCTAGAACTTCACCTGTCCATGAAAGGAAAACTGAAGGAATTACCAAAGTCTTTGTTCTCCCTGCTTCAAGAAGAAATACTGGAGATGTGGGATCCCATGCGGTATATCCTCTTGCTTCAAAGGTTGATCTTATTCCACCTGAAGGGAAAGAAGATGCATCAGGTTCAGATTGTACAAGTTGTGAGGCTGAGAATCTTTCTATAATTTCTCCGCCTTCACCGTAATCTATAAATGAATCGTGTTTCTGAGCAGTACCACCTCTTTGAGGCTGAAACCAATGTGTAAAATGTGTTGCTCCGTTTTCAAGTGCCCATTCTTTCATTGCATGTGCAACTTCACCAGCTATTGTTTGATCTAAAGGTTCTAAATTATCAATAGCCGCTATAAGCTTTTTGTAAATGTTTTTGCTTAATTTTTGTTCCATTACTTTCTTTGTGAATACTAATTCACCATAATAATCATGGATTGATTGCATAACATCCCCCCCCTATTTATCATCGCAAGTCAATGAAATTAGTGTAGCGATTAGATTAATTGTTAAAACTATCTGAAAACAGCAAATATATAAATTATAATTACAAGACTGCAAAAAACGTAACGCCCCATAGGTATAATCCATTTACTAAACGGTTTAGATCGTCCGTTTTGTATTTCTTCTGCAATTTTATTTGGCGGAACAATCCAGAAAAAGAAAATACCACTTGCTAAAGCGCAAAGTGGTATTAAATGGAGTTCAAGAATATTAATAACTTCTTTGATATTTCCAACTACAAAGATATTGCACATTGCTGCTGCTAATACGGATATAGCTCCAACAGCCCAAATACGAGCTATTTTAAATTTGTTTTGTAGTACTTCAACAACAACTTCAAGCATACCTATAAGTGAAGTAAGTGCTGCAAAAAATACTGCGGTAAAGAAGATGCCCATAAGAATTTGTCCTAAAGGCAGACCTTTAAAAATATCAGGCATTGTGATAAACATAAGTGGTGGACCTTCGTTGAGGTTTTTCCCAAAAGCAAATGCAGCAGGAATTATTAGTAAAGTTGCAATCATTGATGCCACCGTATCTATAATTACAACATTCTTTGCAGAAGAAACTAAATCTTCAGTTTTCTTTGCATAAGAACCATATACAACCATAGTTGAACCTCTAAGGGACAAGGAATAAAATACTTGTCCTAATGCTAACATCCATGTTATAGGATCAAACATAAATTCCCACTTTGGACTAAAAAGATATTTATATCCTTCCGAAGCGTGTGGTAGAAAAGCAACTCTTGTTGCCAAAATCAAAAGAAGAACAATAATTGCAGGAATCATAAAAGTACAGCATTTTTCAATGCCTTTTTCGACACCTCTTACTATAGTTATACCTGCCAAAAATACGGTTATAATAATCCATAAGAATATATGACTATTGATAGTAGTATCAAAATATTGAGAACTGTTAGATGCAGAAAAAGCCGAACCTGTAAATGACCCTAACAGAAAACGAATAACCCAAGATACTACTAGAATATAACCTATAGCTTGTACCAAAGCAACTAAAACACATATCCACCCGAAAAACTCTCCAGCTTTTCCACTTTTACCACGCATTTCTAAAGCTTTTTTAAAAGCACCTATAGGACCTGTTCCTGTAAGTCTGCCGATAGCCATTTCTCCAATTACTGCAATAATTCCTAAAACAGCTAAACAAATAAGATAAGGGATTACAAATGCTGCTCCGCCGAGTTCTCCTACACGGTATGGAAATAACCAAATATTCCCCAGTCCTATAGCCGATCCTGTCGCAGCAAAAATCAACCCCCATTTTGATGAAAACGAATCTTTAATGCTCACCTCTATCTTTTTTCCTATGTTCTTTTTTCATAACCAAGAAAAAAATAAAAGTACTAAAAATTCTGTTTTTAGCACCTTTGTCATTTCTTTATATTAAGATAGTAACAGTATATTAAATTTTTATTATTTTATCAATGTCTTGTAATCGTTCATAACATATTAGACTTTTAGGCATTAAGAAGCCATTGAATAATGAAGTGGTGTTTGATAATTTAAACCTTTGAGAACTTTTTGCTAGTTATGCCATTTTAATAATCCGTAAGTCTTTTGTTGGACTGATTACAATCACTTATACTATCTTCGTTTCTGTCGATAACCGGTTAAGTCAGGTCATAAAGAAATTCAGGGAGAATTTATTGTGGATTTTTTTCGCCGACAAATTGCTTAAGTTTACAGACTTAATAAAAGAAGAATATGTAATATGTTTTGTAAATGGTAACGGACTTACAAACTGCGAAGCAAGACTTTAAAACAACAACACAAAAGCTTTGTATTTGGCCAATAAGATGTTTAATATACATTCTATTTATCGAAAATAAAGATTTGGATAAAGAAAGCAAGATAAAAGCTTACAATTCAGTAAGGTAAGAACTTCTAGATAACCAAAAATTTGATTTCCTTAACTTTGAAACTGGAACTAGTTGATTGTATGGAGATACTCACAACAGAAGCAGCAGAATATTCAACTCTTTGTTTTAAGAAGTTATAGAATATTTATAGAAAAATAATTGTTCTTTAAAATTTTAGGCGCTGTAAAAAATAATATATGCTGAGGAGGGGATTTGAACCCCTACCACCCTTTCGGGGACAGGCTTCTGAGACCTGCGTGTCTGCCGTTCCACCACCTCAGCTATAAAACTATAAACTATCTATCAATAATTTCCATTTTAATTACGCGCATATATTTCCATTTATTTGTTTTATATCTTAAATAAAAAGAAACTGCAAGTACAATGCCATAAATGATTAAAATACTCCAGCAAGAATATAATCCCATTTTAAATACTGTTGTTGCTAAATACAATAATGTTGTAGTAAAAATGAAAAGTGTTATCAAAAGTTTCATTGCAAAAGCGGTATCTCCAGCACCTTTTATTGCTGAAGAGAATATAATAGCTAATGATTCGAAAACTAAAAATAAAGCTCCAAATCTTAATAAAACAATTATAGTAGGTCTTATTTGTTCAATAATTGCACTTTCAGCGCCTTTTGAAAAAGGGTACATAAATATATTCGGAATAAATATATATGCAAGAACATTTAAGAAAATATATAAACTTGTTACATGTAAAGATGTTTTAATACTTGTTTGTGCAATAGAAGCTTGATTTTTACCGAGATAGGTTCCTACAAAAATTGATGTTGTAAATCCAAATCTACTAATGGTATATAGGTGAGATTATAAATATTCAAAACAATATTGCTTGCGAAAAATACGAAAAACTGTAAATTTCTCTCATGCGTTTGTTGTGCAAAGCGAATTAAAATTGCCGCTTTCTTTTTTTTACTATATATTATAAAATTTGCCAATGTTATATGAGGAAGAAACTATGGGTAGTTTTATTGAATTAAAAAACGTTTCTGTGTTACGTGATGACAGAAAAATTTTAGATAATATTAATCTTGTTATAAATTCTGATGAGAATGTTGCAATAATAGGTCCAAATGGTTCAGGAAAATCTACTTTTATTAAACTTATAACTGGTAAAATTTACCCATCTTATACTGGAGATGATACAGTTTGTAAATTATTTGGACGTATACAGTGGAATGTACATAATTTACGCAATATGCTTGGAATAGTAACAAACGAACTTCAATACAATTTTCATAACGAAATAACGGGTATTGAAACTGTTTTATCTGGTTTTTTTGCAAGCATTGGATTATCAAATACCCATATTGTTACGAACGCTATGATAAAAAAAGCTGAAAATACAATTGATTTTTTGGAAGTATCTTCTTTAAAAGATAAAAAACTTGAAACTATGTCATCTGGAGAAGCAAGAAGATTTTTGATTGCTAGATCTCTTGTAAATAATCCAAAAGTTTTAGTTTTGGATGAGCCATCAAACAGTTTAGATATTGCATCAGCTGTAAAACTCCACAATACAATGAGAAAAATTTCAGGTTCTGGAACAAAAATAGTACTTGTAACTCATTTAGTGTCTGATATTATTCCGGAAATGGATAGATTCGTATTTTTTAAAAAAGGAAAGATATTCGCCGATGGAAACCGCAAAAATATTTTTACTAGCGATAAATTATCTTCTCTTTTTGGTATGAAAGTGAAGATAAATGAAAATAATAGTTTGTGTGAAATTGCAGTAGTATAAAATAACAATGAAATAGTTAAAGGACTAAATATATAATGAAAAAATGGATAAAATTTATTCTTGTGCCTTTGGGTTTTTTTGTTTTTGTTGGCGCATTGGCACTTCTTCACAATCAACTAAAAAATCTAAATTATGTTGACATTATAAATGCGTTAAAAGCTATACCGTCATTTAAAATTATAATAGCTTTGTTTTTAGCTTTATCATATTACTTGATTTTAGGAGGTTATGATATATTAGCATTTAAATACATAGGTGCAAAAGTTCCATTAAAACCTAAAGATGTTTTATTTACGTGTTTTATAAGCAACGTTCTAGGAAGCAATACTGGCTAT
This sequence comes from Endomicrobium sp., assembly GCA_031289585.1. Lineage (GTDB taxonomy): Bacteria > Elusimicrobiota > Endomicrobiia > Endomicrobiales > Endomicrobiaceae > Endomicrobiellum. The sequence continues at coordinate 14,289 of JAITPF010000016.1, forward strand.
TCAATGCTTTTTGGTGGATCAATACGATATAGACTTTACTCAATGTATAATGTTTCAATGGTTAATGTTACAAAAGTACTTCTTTTTTCTTCTGCGACAATTTGGCTTGGTCTTTTAACAATTGGTGGTCTCATTTTTACTTTTGCACCTGTTTCTTTGGAAGGAATAGTTGATTTTAATTTCTCAACAAGAATAATTGGTTTATTTTTTATTGTTATTCTAATTTTATATATCTTATTAAGTACATTGCATTCAAGACCAATAAAAGTATTTAACTGGACTATAACTTTCCCAGATATTAAAATTGTTTCTTCACAAATTTTACTTGCTACATGCGATTGGCTCATTGCATCACTTACTCTTTATGTTCTTTTACCTAGTGGAGAAATACCTTACTTTGTTTTGCTTAAAGTTTTTCTTGTATCGCAGCTTCTTGGAATTATAAGTCAGGTTCCAGGAGGTATGGGTGTTTTTGAAGCTTCTATTGCGTTGTTACTTCCTAATTCTGCAAGCAATTCAGGAGTTATCGGAGGGTTGCTTGCTTACAGAGTGGTATTTTATTTTTTCCCTCTTTTGATAGCGCTTATTCTTTTAGGTTCTTTTGAAATTATGATATTTACAAAGAGATTTAGTGAAAAGGCAAGAATTTTTGGGAAAACCATTTCTTCAGTCATAGTGCAAATTATTGCGTTGTTATCATTTTTTGCTGGTATGATTGCAATGCTTTCAGCGTCCACTCCTTTTGATGTAGTACAGTTGAAATTTGTAATAAATCTTCTTCCTATATGGTTTGCTGATTTGTCACATTTTTTGCTGAGTACTACATCAATAATTCTGCTTTTTATTTCGAGGGCTTTACAGCTTAGAATTAAAAATGCGTGGAACATTGCTTGTATTTTAATAGGTATTACAATTGTTCTTATACTTATTGTGGGAGAACCTCCCTTAGTTCTTTTGTGTTTTATAGCGCTGCTGATTGTGCTTTTAATTTCAAAACAATATTTTTACAGAAATATTTCTATATTAAATATGGCTTTCAGTACATGGTGGCTTAGTGCTATTGGTGGAGTTTTTGTTTTGTCAGTGTGGATAGGGTTCTTTGTAAATAGACAAGATATTTTTTCTTGGATACATCTAAACATATTTTTAAAAAATATTTTAAGCACTACAGATACTGCAAGATTTTTAAGAGCAAGTTTAGGCGTTGGAGTGATAATATTTATAGTTATTCTGGAACAGATATCAAAAAATTTCTTTAAAAAGTTTGTCTCATTTACAAAAGGCGATATAAAAAATATAGTTGATTCTTCAGATTATGCATATTCGTTTAATGCGCTTGCAGATGATAAAAATTATATTGTCAACGATGAAAAAGATGCATTTATTATGTATGCAAAATTGAAAAATAGTTGGATTGCTTTGGGTGATCCTGTTGGGAAATGTGGGCATAAAAATGAACTTTTATGGAAGTTTAAAGAAATGGCAGACAATGTCTCAGCAAGGCCTGCTTTTATTGGAATAGATCATAAATACGTGCAAATCTATGATGACATAGGTCTTGATGTTTTTAATATAGGGCAGGCAGCAAAAATTCCTTTAAGGATTTTTGATAAAAACAATGAATGTTTTAAAGATTTTTGCTGTAAGGAAATTGAGGAAGCAGGATTTAGATATCAAATACTAAAAGCAGAACAATTTGAACAATATAGAGAAATATTTAAGAAAATAAGTAAAGAATGGGAAGAGAATACAAATTATATTGAGAGAAATTTTATACCGGGCAAATATGATGAATCTTATATGAAAGATATGGATTTTGGAATATTAGAAAAAGATAGCAAAATTTATGCTTTTTCTGTTATCGTAAAAACTAAAAATAAGAATGAGTTGTCTTCAGGGGTTGTAAGACATATAAAATGCGATTATGACATTTTTACTTATATGATATTTAAAAATATTTTATGGGCTAAAGAAAATGAATACAAGTGGTTTGATTTAGGTCTTGCCTATTTCCCATCTGCAGAAAATGATGGTGAAGCGATAAAATATTTCGCAAAAATGTTTATGTTTGCTGAACATTTTAATTATAATCTTACATCTTTAAGGGAATTTAAGAATAAGTTTTGTCCGGTGTGGCATAATAAATATGTAGCTATACATCCAGATAGATATATTATTACATTTATTAAAAATTTTACAGCGCTTATTTCTCCTCTTAAAATTGTTGACGGGAAACATTTCTATTTCTTTAAAAGGTTCTTTAAAAGATGAAAGCATGGGATATTTTTTATAAAAATATTTCTCAAAATAATTTTATTAAAACCAAAGACAAAATTGTTTTAGCAGTATCTGGTGGAATAGATTCTATATGTATGTTGCATTTGTTTTGGCGTCTTGCAAAAAAAATAAATATTAAACTTCTAGTAGTAAATTTTAATCATAATTTAAGAGAAGAATCCATAAAAGAAGCAAAAACTGTCAAAGATTTATCATCTAAACTTGAGATAGAATGTTTCCTTAAAAAAATAAATGTAAGAGAATATTCTAAAAAATATTCTATTTCAATTGAAACAGCTGGAAGAAACTTACGATATTTAACTCTTGAAGAAATTGCAAAGAAGTATAAATATAATAAGATTACTACTGCACATAATGCAAATGATAACGCTGAAACTGTACTTATGTGGCTTTTAAGAGGAAGCGGAAATTTTGTTGGTATACCACAGGAAAGAAAAATAAATAAAAATCTTGTTGTAATACGTCCTTTACTTCCAATTACAAGAAAGTTGATAGAAGAATATGTCAAAAGTCATAATTTGCCTTTTTGTATTGACAAATCTAATTTTTCAGACATATATACTAGAAACAAAATACGGCTGTTACTAATGCCTATTTTTGAAAAAATAAATCATAAAGCTGTAGAACATATTTTTGATTTAAGTTGCATACAGACACGGGAAGATGCATATTTAGAAGAAATTTCAAGCAATTTTATAAAAAAATGCGTAAAAATGCAGAAAAATCAAATTTTGCTTGATTTAATAATGTTTTTACGATATAATAAAGCAATACAATTTAGAATTTTAAAAAGCATATTACCGCAAAAGAAATACAGCTTATGTATTAACTTGATAATGCATAAAATTTTGTCGGCAGATGTATCTATTTATAGACTATCTGCCGATTGGATTTTTAAAATAAAGCCACAAAAAGCTTATTTCATAAGGGAGAGAAAGTAATGAGCAGTGATAAGAGATATACTATAGACGTTCTTTTTTTTAAAGACCTAATACAAAAGCAAATTTCTGCAATTGCGTCACAGATATCTGATAATTTTAAGGATAAAGAACTTTTAGTAATTGCGGTTTTAAATAGTTTTATTTTTTGTGCTGATTTTGTCGTAAGGTATGGTTTGGATTATAATGGACCTTTTAGAGGATTGTTCTACATAGGACAATTAAAGGGAGTTTGTTAAATGAATAAGAAAAATCCCTGGTTTATATTTTTCTGGATAACTCTATTTGTTATTATATTTATGCTTATGAATTTTGCCAAACAAAGAGGAACGGAGGTAGATCTTGAATATTCCCAGTTTAAACAATATATAAGAGCTGGAAATGTATCAAAGGTTTTAGTGTCTCCAGGACTTATTAAAGGACAGTTTAGAGATAGTGATGGTGTTTTGAAAAGATTTAAAACTGTTCCAATGGATGATCAAAACCTTATAAAAGATATGGAAGATAATAAAATACTTGAATTTTCATCTGTAGAAAAAAATGGATGGATTGGACCTTTACTATTAAGTTGGGGACCTATAATTCTTTTAATTTTGTTTTGGCTTTGGATGATGCGTGGCATGGCTGCTGGTGGTAAACAGGCTATATCCTTTGGTAAAACAAAAGCAAAACTCGCAGGAAACAACGCAGAAAAAAAGACTACTTTTAAAGATGTTGCAGGTTGTGATGAAGCAAAAGAGGAACTTCAGGAAATAGTAGCTTTTTTGAAAGATCCAGCAAAGTTTCAAAAACTCGGCGGAAAAATTCCTAAAGGTGTTTTGCTTTTCGGATCGCCAGGGACAGGAAAAACATTACTTGCGAAAGCTGTAGCAGGTGAAGCTGGCGTTCCATTTTTCTCTTCAAGCGGTTCAGAATTTGTTGAAATGTTTGTGGGTGTTGGCGCTTCAAGAGTAAGAGATTTGTTTGATCGTGGCAGAAAATCTGCTCCGTGTTTATTGTTTATAGATGAAATAGATGCCGTAGGTAGGCACCGATTCGCAGGTATTGGTGGTGGACATGACGAAAGAGAGCAGACATTGAATCAACTTCTTGTTGAAATGGACGGTTTTGATACTAAAGAGGGTGTGATTTTAATTGCAGCTACAAACAGACCGGATGTTTTAGATCCCGCACTTTTAAGACCTGGAAGGTTTGACAGGCAAGTTGTTGTTCCAAGTCCTGACCTTAAAGATAGAGAAGAAATACTTGGGGTTCATTCGAAAAAGATAAAAATGGGTAGTGATGTAAACTTGAATGTTATCGCAAGAAGGACTCCCGGGTTTGTTGGTGCGGATCTTGCAAATCTTGTAAACGAAGCGGCTCTTCTTGCTGCAAGAAATGATCAGAAGACTGTGAATATGAAGAATATGGAAGAAGCAATAGATAGGATTCTTGCTGGACCTCAAAGAAAATCGCGTTTGATGTCTGACAAAGAAAGAAGAATTATTGCTTATCACGAGTCTGGACACACTCTTGTTGCAAAGTTTTTACCATCAGCTGATCCTGTTCATAAAGTTTCTATAATTCCTCGTGGTCCTGCTTTAGGATATACGTTACAACTTCCAGAAGAGGATAAATATTTGACTTCAAAATCTGAGCTTTTAGATAGACTTTCTATACTATTTGGCGGACGTGTTACGGAAGAAATAGTGTTTTCAGAGATCACCACAGGTGCTCAAAATGATATAGCTAAAGCTACGGAAATTGCTATGAGAATGGTTACTGAATTTGGTATGAGCGATAAAATAGGTCCTTTGGCTTTGCAAAGACCAAATGAAGAAATATTTTTGGGAAGGGATATTTCAAAAGATGCAAGACATTCTGGAAAAACCTCTGAACTTATAGATGATGAAGTTAAAAGTATTATAGATGGGGCAAAAATTAAAGCTGCTAAAATTATTAAAGAAAATATGAATATTTTGAATAAAATTGTTAACTATCTTTTGGAAAGAGAAAACTTAAGTGGTGAAGATATAGATAAAATAATAAAAGGCGAAGAATTAATACCTTTATCTAAAAATGATTCTACAAGTACAGAAAATAAAAATGAAGTTGCTAATGATTCTACAAGTACAAAAGATAAAAATAAAGTTGCTGTTGAAAAAGAAGTTATAAAAGAAAAGGGGTTGAGTGGTAAAATACAAAGTGAACCCATTTAATTTTGATGAAAAAAAGGCACAGCAGGCCATAAAACTTTTGCTTGAATCTTTTGATGAAGATTTAAACAGAGAAGGTATTAAACATACACCTGAAAGAGTTGCAGAGTTTTATAAAGAAGCTTTGTCTGGAAATGCGATTGATCCTTTAAAACTTATTCATAAACATTATGTAACAAAATATCACGAAGAAGTAGTTTTAATTAAAGATATTCCATTTTATTCTATCTGCGAGCATCATTTACTTCCTTTTTTCGGTAAAGCGCATATAGCGTATATACCTAAAAAAGACAGAATAATCGGTGTATCAAAATTTGTAAGACTACTCGAAGTTTTTACAAATAGACTACAGTTTCAAGAAAGACTTACAAAGCAGGTTGCAGATACGATAATGAAATCTGTAAAACCGCACGGAGTTATGGTGGTTGTTGAAGCGGAACATTTGTGTATGACGATGAGAGGCGTTAAAAAGCCTGGTTCAAAAATGATTACTTCTGCAATGCATGGTATATTTTTAAAAGATGTAAGGACGCGTTCTGAAGCAATGTCGTTATTAAAAGGGTAAAAAAGCATAGTATTGGTGTTTTTTGCTCATTGTAAGTGGGTTAAGCAGCGATGTCCGTACAATAAGTTACAAAATTGACAAAATTGGCAATTGTGATATAAGCAAATGATTATCAGAAAGGCAATTATTAATAATTTTAACGATGCTTTAAAACTTGTAAAAAATACTAGTTGCGCTAGTTCTGTTTACAAATTGCTTGCAAAAAAAGCGATACTTGAACCAATAATTATTGAAAAAATAGATAATAGAGCAGCAAACATTTTAAAACAAGAAGCCATTTCTGTTGGAGCAGATGCTGCAGTAAACGAAAATGTCAGCAGATTTAAACGATGTGTATCAGAAGCAGTTCTATTTGCCAATATAAATCAGATTGAAAAATTAATAAATAAGCTTCACTTACAGCCGTTTGGATTGGAAGAAGTTGCTTTAAAACTTGAAAATATATTAAAAGAAAAAAAAGTTTTTAAGTATAGAAAAAAATCTCTTAATTTATCAAAGCCTGTTGTAATGGGTATTGTAAATATGGATCCCAATTCTTTTTCTGGAGATGGTCTTACAGATCCTGATAAAGCTCTTAAACAAGCAGTTGAATTTGAAAAATTTGGGGCTGAAATTATAGATATAGGCGCAGAATCTTCAAGACCTGGTGTAAAGCTTATAGATGCAAAAACAGAAATAAGTAGATTACTTCCTGCTCTTAGAAAAATAAAAAACAATATTAATATTCCAATTTCAGTAGATACCTATAAATATGAAACGGCAAAAGCAGCTCTTGATGAAGGTGCAGATATAGTAAATGATATTTTTGCTTTAAGGAAAGGTAAGGAGAAGCTAGCAAAACTTATTGCAGATACAAAAGCTGGTTTGATACTTATGCACATGAAAGGCATACCTAAAAATATGCAAGTCTTACCTGAATATAAAAATTGTACTTCAGAAGTATATGAGTTTCTTGCTCAAAGAAAAGAATATGCAATGAGCTTTGGCATAGAAGAAGATTATATTGCAGTTGATCCTGGCCATGGTTTTGGAAAAACTGTAAAGCACAATGTTGAATTGATCAAAAATATAAGTGTTTTCTCAACGCTTGGCGCGATTGTAGGGGCAGTATCAAGGAAGAGCTTTGTAAGAACAATTGCAGGAGAAGATAAAACTGCGTTTATTGCTGCAAATTTTTTTACAGTGTATTGTGGTGCCGATATTATAAGAGTGCACGATGTAAAAGAAACAGTAAACGCTTTAAAAATAGTTGAAACTTTTCGGAGAGTTTGATGGCAACTCTATTAAATATTTACAATACATACATAGTCAACGTTCTTGATATATTTATACTTACTATAATATTCTATAGAATTATTCTTGTTATAAAAGGAACAAGAGCAATACAAATTGTTGTTGGGATATTATTTATTCTGGTGCTTACAATAGTTGCAAGAAACATTTTACATCTTAAGGCATTGTCGTGGCTTTTGGAGAATTTTTGGTTTGCTGCAGTAATAATCCTTGCTGTTGTGTTTCAGATAGAGATACGTAATGTTTTAGCTCAAACTGGCGGACAAATATGGGGAGCAAAAGCTAAAATAAAAGATTCTTATGTGACAGGAATTATAGAGGCTGTTGAAGATTTAAGTACATCTTTGACAGGTGGACTTATAGCTATAGAGAACGAGATTGGCTTGAAAAATTTTACAGAAGCGGGAATATTATTAAATGCAAATATTTCAAAAGAGTTGTTACTTTCAATTTTTAAAAATAAATCTGCACCTTTACATGATGGAGCAGTAATAATATTTAATGGTAAAATTGTAGCTGCAGGGTGTTTGCTTCCTTTAAGTCATAATACAAATGTAAAGATATTTGGCACTAGACACAGAGCAGCTCTTGGTTTAAGCGAAGTAACAGATGCAATTACAATTATTGTTTCCGAAGAAACAGGACAAATATCAGTTGCTTATAAAGGAAAACTAAACGGAAATATATCACCTGCAAAACTTAGAGAAATAATTAATACAAATGGCGAGGTTTTGAAATCAATATGAAGAGATTGTATGTTAAAATAAGAAAAAACTGGCAACTTAAATTGCTTGCTTTAATGCTTGCAGTTTTTGTCTGGTTGTATGCAGGATATGTGTAAATGAAATTATTTGGAACTGACGGTATAAGGAGCGATTCATCCAGATTTCCTTTTGATAATGAGACACTTGAAGTTATTGGCAGATCGGTTGCCGAAACTTTGAGTAATGGGAATAATATTCTTATTATCCGCGATACAAGAGAATCTGGAAAAAGAATACAAAAAGAGTTGGCAAAAGGCTTCCTAAGTGCTGGTGTGACACCGATTTTTGGCGGTGTTATGCCTACTTCTGCAGCTTCTTTTCTTATGCGGAAGTGTAAATATTCAGCAGCAATAGTAATATCGGCAAGCCATAATCCGTATATGGATAATGGAATAAAGATTTTTAATTCGAAAGGATTAAAACTTGCGGATTCTATAGAGGAAAAAATTGAAAAGAAAATACATAAATATCTCGATTTTAAAAGTATTGTTTTAAGAAAAAAAATAAAAATAAAAGAAAATTCTAAACTTTTAAAGTTTTATGAAGAGTTTGTTATAAAAAATTTTTTAGGAAAAAGTCTTAAAGGGAAAATAATAGTTATAGATTGTGCTAATGGTGCATCTTATAGATGTGCTTCTTATGTTCTAAAGAAACTTGGAGCAAAAGTTATTGCATTAAATGTTAAGCCAAACGGTAAAAACATAAATTTAAACTGTGGTGCTCTTCACCCTGAATATGCCGCAAAAGTAGTAAAAGAACAAAAAGCGTTCTGTGGGCTTGCTTTTGACGGAGATGCTGACAGATTAATATGTATTGATGAGAATGGTATTGTAAGAGATGGTGATTATTTTCTTGCTGCAATGGCGGGTTGGTTAAAAAGCAAAAAGAAACTTAAAAATAATACTTTAGTTTCTACAGTTATGGCAAACATAGGATTTTTGCAATCGATGAAAAGAAAAAATATAAAAGTGATATCTGCAAAAGTCGGTGATAGATATGTTATGGAGGATATGAAAAGATATAAAGCTTCGCTTGGTGGTGAGCAGTCGGGGCATTTTATATTTAAAGATATTTTAGCTACGGGTGATGGATTACTAAGTGCAGTAATACTTCTTTCAGCGTTGAGTAGCGAAAATAAAACGATGTCGGAATTTTTGAATGTAGTTGAAAAATTTCCACAGGTATTTATAAACAAAAAAGTTTCAGAAAAAATTTCCGTTGAAAAACTTCCAAAATCTTGTCAACTTATTAAAAATTATGAAAAAGTTTTAGGGGTAAATGGACGTACACTTGTAAGATATTCAGGTACAGAGAATCTTTTAAGAGTTATGGTTGAGGGAAAGGATGAAAAAAAAATAAAAATAATAGCAGAAAACATAGCAGAGACAATAGACAAAGAAATAGAATCTTATAAATAATATTTTCTATTTATTTCTTATTATTTCTATCTGCTGGCAGGATTGGAATAAATGAGAGGGTGTTAAAATAAAATGATAAAGCTTGGTGTAAATATCGATCATATAGCAACAATAAGACAAGCAAGAAAAGAAGGCTTTCCTTCAATAATTGAAGCTGCAGCAATATGTGAAAAAGGTGGGGCAGATAGTATAACTGTACATTTAAGGGAAGATAGAAGACATATTCAAGATAAAGATATTTATGATTTAAGAAAGTCGCTTAGAACAAAATTAAATCTTGAGATGGCTGCAAGCGAAGAAATAGTTAAAATAGCTTTGGATGTAAAGCCAAACTTTGTATGTATAGTTCCTGAAAAAAGACAGGAACTTACTACAGAAGGCGGTCTTGATGTTGAAAATCAAAAAAATAAACTTGTAGGTATTGTAGATAGACTTAAAAAAGCGGGAATTATTGTAAGTATGTTTATTGATGCAAATGTAGAACAAGTGTTGGCATGCAACGAAATAAAAGCTGATGCTATAGAAATTCACACGGGAAAATATGCAAGGTTTTTAAAAGAAAATGGTTCAAATTCTTCTGACTTTAAAGAGGAAATAAAAAGAATCTCTAAAGCATCACAAGAAGCAATAAAAAAAGGACTTATACTAAATGCCGGACACGGATTAGATTATGATAATATAAAGCAAATCTGTGAAATTTCTGGTATGAATGAGTTTAACATAGGTTTTTCAATTATTGCCAGATCAGTATTTATAGGTCTTGAAACAGCTGTCAAAAATATGAAAGAGCTTATAGTTAGAGGCTTGTGTTCATACTAATTAAGAGCAAAAATAGCCAACTGCTGCGTTGCTCAAGGTATTTTGCTATTACCATACTTTTGTGCCTTGCAGTTGGCTATTTTTGCTCTTAACGCTTTTGCCCTATAGTACGAAAAAATTCTAATTTTAATAAGGACTAAAATGTGTGTGGAATTGTTGGGTATATAGGTAAGAAGAATGCTGTAGATGTAATATTAAAGGGTTTGAAAAAACTTGAATACAGAGGATATGATTCCGCTGGTATTGCTGTTGTAGTTGATAAAGAATTATATATAAGAAGAAGTGTAGGAAAACTTTGTAATCTTAGTGCAAGTCTTGAAAAGAATCCCGTAAATGCCAATATAGGTATAGGTCATACACGTTGGGCAACACACGGCAAACCGTCTGAAGAAAATGCTCATCCACATATGGATCCTACAAAAAGCATTGTTATTGTACATAATGGCATAATAGAAAATTATGTTGAGTTAAGAGCTAAACTTCAAATATATGGACAAGAATTCAAATCTGAAACTGACACTGAAGTAATAGCACATCTTATAAAAAAACATTATAAAAATAATTTGCTTCATGCTACACAAAAAACTTTAAGTGAAGTTAGAGGTTCTTACGCTCTTGGAATAGTATGTAAAGACGAACCTGATAAAATAATATGTGCAAGACGAGATGCACCTTTAATTATAGGTGTTGGTAAAGGAGAGAATTTTATAGCTTCAGATATTCCTGCATTGCTTCCTTATACACGCGATATGATTTTTCTTGAAAATGGTGATATCGCTGAAATCACTGCAGATAAAATAATTATAAAAGATATTAAAGATAATATAATAAACAGAGAAATGAAAAACATACAATGGGATGCCGCACAAGCTGAGAAAGACGGATATAAACATTTTATGTTAAAAGAAATATTTGAACAACCACGTACAATAGAAGATACTTTTAGAGGTAGAATTTATCCTGACGAAGGGAAAGTTTATATTGAAGAAGTTAAACTCAAAGAAGAATATATTAGAAATATCTCAAATATTTATGTTGTGGCTTGTGGAACAGCATACTATGCAGGACTTGTATCAAGATTTTTGTTTGAAAATTTTTCAAAAATACCTACTGAAGTTGATATAGCTTCCGAGTTTAGATATAGGGAGCCAATTTTAAATGAAAAAACTTTAGTTGTTATTATTTCACAATCTGGCGAGACTGCAGATACTTTGGCAGCTTTAAGACTTGCAAAAAGTAAAGGATGCCAGACGCTTGCGGTATGCAACGTTTTAGGGTCAAGTATTAGTCGCGAAGCTATGCATGTAATTTATACTCATTGCGGTCCTGAAATAGGCGTTGCCTCTACAAAAGCTTTTACTGGGCAGCTTACTGCTCTTTATATATTTGCTTTAGATTTGGCTTCTAAAAAAGGAAAACTTACAAATGAAGAATTAAAAAAATATTTAAAAGAATTATGGGAAATTCCTTTGAAAATAAGTGAATTTTTAAAAAATACTGAATCTGTACAAGCTATTGCAAAAGTATTTGCACACAAAAGAGATTTTTTGTATTTAGGGAGATATGTAAATTATCCAGTTGCATTAGAAGGTGCATTAAAACTTAAAGAGATTTCATATATACATGCTGAAGGTTATGCTGCAGGTGAAATGAAACATGGCCCAATAGCCTTAATTGATGAATCTATGCCTATTGTTGCTATAGTAGTTGAAAGTAAGGTATATGAAAAAACAATTTCAAATATAGAAGAAGCAAAGGCTAGAGGTGGGACTATTATAGTGGTAGCAAATGAATCTGATAAAGAAATTAGAGATAAAAGCGATTACATAATTTGTGTTCCTAAAACCGATGAATTTGTATCGCCAATTATGACTGTAATTCCATTGCAACTTTTGGCTTATTATATTTCAGTTTTCTTAGGTTGCGATGTAGATCAACCAAGAAATTTAGCAAAATCTGTCACAGTAGAATAATTTTGATTTATCTTTTGAGTTTATACTTCTTTATGTGCCAACTCATTTACAATCATAGCAAATTTCGTTGGCACAGCGTTATCTAAACTCAAAATACTTCACAAAATCTGTAGAATATAAGTTGCTATTGTGAACTTTGTCTAAGGTATACATATGAATATAGGGATTGATATTGAAGAAGTTAAAAGATTTGCCAAATATGTAAAAGATAAAGATTATCTAGAACGTATTTTCGCAAAAGAAGAAATATCTTATTCTATTCTTAGAAAGAATGCTGTACAACATTTAGCAGCTCGTTTTGCAGCAAAAGAAGCCGTATGGAAAGCGTTAAGTACTAAAAATAAAAAACTCATCATTACTGATATTTCAATTCAAAATACTAAAAACGGTAAACCACAAGTCTATATTAAAAATAAACAATACAAAAAAATAGAAGTATCATTGTCGCATACAAAAAAATATGTTGCAGCAGTGGCAATTGCTTTTTAGAATATGTTACACTAAAAATTAGAGTATTTAAATTTTGTGTTATAATAGCAATATTATGAAAAGACAAGAAATAAAAAATTTCATTGTAAAATTAAAAAGAAAATCTGACAGCCATAAGTACGATTATGGTCATATTTTAGTGATTGCCGGTTCTAAGACTATGCCAGGTGCAGGTGTATTGTGCTGTTTAGGGGCACTGCGTTCTGGAGCAGGACTTGTAACTTATGCTGTTGAAGATGATTTTTTAAATCAAGCCTGCGCAATGTCAAACCCTGAAACAATATTTTTTATATATAAAACAGCAATTGATATTCTTAACTATGCTCAATCTAGAAAAGTCTCATCTATTGTCATAGGACCCGGACTAAAAGCAGATTATGTATTTATTAAGAAAATTATTTCTTCAGTTGATATACCTGTTGTTTTAGATGCCTCAGGGCTTACTTGCTTTAATGGTATTGAAGATGAACTTAAAAACGCAAAAGCTAAACTTATAATAACACCACATTTAGGTGAATTCTCTAAACTTTTAAATATAAAAAGCGATACAATAAAAAATAATAGAAAAAAAATAATAACAGATTTTGCAAAGAAAAATTCCCTTATTTGTGTTCTTAAAGGCAATAATACTCTTGTATTTTCTGGTAAAGAAATATATAAAAATGGTACTGGTACTCCAGCAATGGCAACAGCTGGAAGCGGTGATGTATTAAGCGGAGTAATATCTTCTTTTGTAAATATTACTGATAATGTATTTGAAGCTGTAAAGTTTGCAGTTTTTATACACGGGCTTGCAGGTGAACTTGCCGAAAAAGACAAAGGTACAACAGGTGTCATAGCAAGTGACATAGTGGAAAATATTTGTTATGCTATAAAACAAATATCCTGTTAGAGTCTATTTTAAGATTCTAATATGTTTTTGTTTGTAGTTTTATTTATATAAATAATAAAATTTTTGGAAATATAAATGACAATAGAAAAAGAAATTATAGAAATAAGAAGACATATCCATAAAAATCCAGAACTTGGTGGAAATGAATATGAAACGGCAAAATTCATTGAATCAAAACTCGAAGAATTAAAAATACCATATAAACGTGTAGGTAAAACTGGAGTGATAGGCACATTGAAAGGCGTTAAGCATGGAAAAACAATAGCATTAAGAGCAGATATAGATGCTTTGCCTGTTTATGAAAGCAACACTATTGAATATAAATCCAAAAACATAGGAATTATGCACGCTTGCGGACATGATGCGCATGTTGCAATAATGCTTGGTACAGCAAAACTGTTGCAACAGCAAAATGAGTTAAAAGGTAATGTTAGATTTATTTTTCAACCAAGTGAAGAAACTTCAAACGGTGCAAAAAATATGATTAAAAATGGCGCTTTAAAAAACCCGAATGTAGATTTTATTTTGGGAATACATGTAAATCCATGGATAAAGACAGGAAAAATCGGTTTAAAGTTTGGGACAATGATGGCAGCTGTTGATGAACTAAAATTAGAAATTATTGGCGAGATAGCACATGGCGCATATCCGCATAAAGGCAAAGACTCTTTAGTTGCAGTTTCTGAATTTATAAATATGGTTCAAAGTATTATCTCAAGAGAACTTGACCCATTAGAAAATGCAGTTATAACTTTTGGTAGAATTGAAGGGGGTGATGCATATAATATAATCTGTAAAAAAGTAACAATAAACGGAACAGTAAGAACTTTTAATAAAGAAACAAGAGGTTTAATAAAAGCTAGTATTTTAAAAAAACTTAAAGCTATAGAAACAGCTTATGGTGTTAAAAGTGTTGTCAAATATAACGAAATAGGAAGTCCTTTAATTAATACTTATGAAATTACAAAAGTATGTGTTGAAACTGCTGAAGAATTTTACGGAAAAGATAATGTTGAAATATTAGAAAAACCATCTATGGGTGGAGAAGACTTTGCCGAATACTTAAGTGTAGTATCTGGCAATTTTATTTATATAGGCACTTCTAAAGATAAATATACCTCGTATCCTTGGCACCACAGCAATTTCAATATCGATGAATCTGCTCTCCCAAAAGCTGCAAAATACATTGCATATACTGTAGATAAGTTTTTGAAATAATAATAAAATCAAAAACTATTTGTTACTTTGAACTTGATTTATGGTTTGTTATCAAGTTATTTGTGGTGCTTTGTCAATAACAGTTTCACTCAATTGTTTTGCATGAACTTAACACCAACTTGATAATTTAATTTAAATATATTAAAATATAGTTAATCAAATAATAAATATAGTTTAATATCATTTGGTAAAATATGAGTAAAAAAATACACTTGCCTATCCCTGTAATCAGCATTTTGCGTAAACTTGGAAAAGATATAAACAATGCACGTCGTCGTCGTCGTATTCCTATGCGTCTTATGGCGAAACGAGCAGGGATTACTGAAGTTACCCTTGGAAAAATTGAAAAAGGAAATCCGTCAACATCAATGGCAGGATATGCTTCTGTTTTGTTTATTTTAGGCTTAACCGATAAATTACGCGATATTGCAGATGCAAATAATGATTTAACAGGTCGCATATTGGAAGAGGAAAATTTACCACAACGCATTCATATACAAAACAAAAATAAAGGTTAGACAATGAGCAGCAAAGAAATTTACGTTTCAATATCGCTTCAAGGTAAAACTTATATTGTAGGCAGACTTTGGGGACATTCAAGAAATGGAAGACAAAGTGCTTCTTTTGAATATGATAAAAACTGGTTAAATAATCCTGAAAAGTTTGCTTTAGAGCCTGCATTAAATTTAACGGAAGGCACTGTGCATACACCTGAAAGCCATATACTTTTCGGTTCAATCGGAGATTCTGCTCCTGATCGTTGGGGACGCGTATTGATGAGGCGAGCGGAAACAATTAGAGCAAAACAAACAAATGAAACACCTCGTACATTAACTGAAATGGATTATCTTCTTGGTGTAAATGATTTTGCCCGTCAGGGAGCTTTGAGATTTTCATCAACTCCAACTGCTCCATACTTAAAAGAAAGTGATAATAATTCTATTCCTCCTTTAATTGAACTGCCTAAACTTCTTTCTGCTGCGGAAAGTTTTGTAAAATCAAGTGAAAATGCAGAAGAATTAAAACTTCTTCTTGATCCGGGATCATCGCTTGGCGGTGCTAGACCAAAGGCTTCTGTAATAGATAAAGATAAAACTCTTGCCATTGCAAAATTTCCAAAAAAAGATGATGAAACAAACACTGTGCTTTGGGAAGCCGTAGCTTTATCTCTTGCAAAAGATGCAAAGATAAATACGCCTGTTTGGAAAGTTGAAACAATTCTCAACAAACCGATTTTAATTATCAAACGTTTTGACAGGAAAAACAAAAACCGCATACCTTTTCTTTCTGCAATGAGCATGCTACAAGCAAAAGATAACGAGCAGCACAGTTATCTTGAAATTGCGTATTCCTTGGCAGAATACGGAGCCGTCCCTGCTGAAGATATAAAAGAGCTTTTCAGGCGCGTTATATTTAATATTCTCATTTCAAATACTGATGACCATTTACGCAATCACGGCTTTCTTTATGAAAGTAAAAAAGGCTGGCGACTTTCGCCAGTTTATGATGTAAATCCAACGCCAGCACAAATAAAAGAACACATTTTATCCACTTCTATTGACTTCAACAGTAATCAGGCATCATTGGATACGGCATTATCCGTCGCAGAAGAATTCAGATTGTCAAAAGAAAAAGCTGTATTGATAATTAAGGAAGTTGCAAATGCAGTTACTAGTTGGAGAAAGACAGCAAAAAAGTTTAACCTGTCTGACAAGGAAATAGAATATATGTCTTACGCTTTTGAACACAGTGAAGCAGCAAAAGCAAAAAATCTTTAATTTAATATGATAAAATATATTGTTGGACTTACAGTCTTATAAGATGTCTTTTTACCTAAAGGCACCTATTTTGATAATATAGACGGCAAACAAATTGCGCAAATAGAATTTTGGTTAAATAACAGACCAAGAAAATGCCTCAATTATTTTACAACTCAGGAGGTTTTTAATTCTACCGTTGCATCAGCAACTTGATTTCGCTATTGAGGGAAAAATGTATAAAATTGTAAGCAAAAAAGAAATTAGTTCAAAAATAAAAAGTTATGAAATCTATGCTCCCGAAATTGCAAAAAACGCAAAGGCTGGACAGTTTATTATGTTTAGAATTGATGATAGAGGTGAACGTGTTCCTTTAACCATAGCTGGAACAAATCCCGAAAGAGGTTTAGTTAGAATAATTTTTCAGGAAGTAGGAAAAAGTACGATGCATCTTGCTTCTCTTTGCGAAGGTGATTTCATAAAAGATTTTGCTGGACCTTTAGGACATCCTACAAAAATCAAAAAGTATGGGACAGTTGTTGCTGTTGCTGGAGGTGTAGGGACAGCTGAAGTTCTTCCAGTTATAAAAGAGCTTAAAAAAGTTGAAAATAAAATTATTACTATAGTTGGAGCTAGATGTAAAGATTTAATAATACTTGAAGATGAATTAAAACAAGAAAGTGATTTGCTTCTTTTTGCTACAAATGATGGAACTTGTGGCATAAAAGGATTTGTTACAGACGCTTTAAAAGATATCATAAATAAAGAAATAGTGGATGTAGTATATGCAATAGGACCAGTACAGATGATGAGGGCTGTTGCAGAACTTACAAGGGAAAAACATATAGAAACTATAGTTTCTTTAAATCCTATAATGCTTGACGGAACGGGAATGTGTGGAGCGTGTAG
This sequence comes from Endomicrobium sp., assembly GCA_031289585.1. Classification (GTDB taxonomy): domain Bacteria; phylum Elusimicrobiota; class Endomicrobiia; order Endomicrobiales; family Endomicrobiaceae; genus Endomicrobiellum. Next base: position 31,817 of record JAITPF010000016.1, read on the forward strand.
GGTTACTGTTGATGGCAAGACAAAGTTTGCTTGTGTTGATGGTCCGGAATTTGATGCGCATTCTGTACACTGGGAAGAACTTATCTCAAGACTTGAACTTTTTAAAGATTTTGAAAAAATATCTATTGATAAATTTAAATATTATCAGGAGTGCCAATGTCGCAAAAAGTAAAAATGCCTGAAAGGGATCCGCAAGTAAGAAAAAGAGATTTTAAACAGGTAAATATTGGCTATTGTCAAGATGAAATGCTTAGAGAAGCAAAAAGATGCTTGCAATGTAAGAATCCTATGTGTTGTCGCGGTTGTCCTGTTGAAATTGATATCCCAGTTTTTATAAAGCACCTTGCTGAAAATAATCCAGACAAAGCTATGAAAGTTTTGAAAGAAAAAAATAATCTTTCTGCTGTATGCGGTAGGGTCTGTCCGCAGGAAAATCAATGTGAGAAATTTTGTATTTTAGCAAAAAATAGTGAAAGTATTAGTATTGGGAATTTAGAAAGGTATGCGGCAGATGTTACAGCTAAAAATAATGATGACAGTACAATAATTGAAAGAAATGGCATAAAAATTGCTGTTGTGGGCTCAGGACCAGCAGGCCTTACATGTGGTGGTGATTTGTTAAAAATGGGATATGATGTTACCGTTTACGAATCATTACATGATACTGGTGGTGTTTTGCGTTATGGTATTCCTGAATTCAGACTTCCGAAAGCAGTTTTAGATATAGAAATAAACAATTTAAAGAAACTTGGAATGAAAATAATTTTGAATACTCTTATTGGAAGAATAAAAACGATAAAAGAATTATTTGACGATGGGTATAAAGCTATATTTGTTGCAGTGGGTGCGGGTCTTCCTGTATTTCCTAGAATAGAAGGTGAAAATTTTAATCGCATTTACTGTTCAAATGAATTCTTAGTACGTGTAAATCTTATGCATTCTTTTGATTTTCCAGAATATGATACACCTGTGTATAAAGGTAGAAATGTTGTAGTTATTGGCGGTGGAAATACCGCAATGGATTCAGCAAGAACAGCGATGAGACTTGGCGCAGAAAGTGTCAGACTTATTTATAGAAGAACAGAGAACGAGATGCCTGCAAGAAAAGAAGAACGGATGCATGCAAAAGAAGAAGGCGTAGAATTTATACCTTTAACAAATCCTGTAAAATTTATAGGGGATGAAAGAAAATTTGTTAAAGCTGTTGAGTGTGTAAAGATGGAACTTGGTGAAACTGACGATTCCGGAAGAAAACGTGCTAATATAATTAATGGATCTAATTATACAATAGAAACTGACATGGTTATTTTAGCTTTAGGATTGTACCCCAATCCAATTTTGCCGTTACTTACTAAAGGGCTAAATACTGATAAACAAGGTTACCTTATAATTGACGATAATTATATGACTTCTATCCCGGGTATTTTTGCAGGTGGTGATATTGTCGGTGGAGATACTGTTATAGAAGCAATGGGAATGGGGAAAAAAGCAGCAAGAGCAATAGCAAATTATTTTAATAATAATAATATATGAAAGTTATAAACAACTCACGTTAATTTTGATATAAATAGTATAAAAAGAAAAACAACCAATTTTATTTCCACATTATTTTTTGAGATCTAAAGTCCTAACATCATTCAATAATGCTGTTATGGAAATTTTATCTAGATTTACAGAAGCGAATTTGTAAAAGTTAAGTGTTTCTAATATTCTTATTATTTCTGAAATTTTTTCTTCACTTACCCCCTTTCTTCTTAAATTATCTAGTATTTGAGCGTTTTGTAAATTATCTGATACTATGTTGGTTTTAATATTTATGATTTCAATTAAAGCTTGATAAATTAATTCCAATGAAACTACAAAATTATCTCTAGAAATTTCTGTTTCAGCTTCTTTTATAAATTTTTGCGCTTTAACAAAATAAGAATTCCTTAATTTTTTAAATGGATTTCTGAATATTTTATTTACACATATTTTATAACCTGCACTTAAAATGAATAATACAACAAAAGGAATAAATAATAAATAGAACTTAGACTTTTCTATAAGATACCCTTTATATAAATTAAGTGTTTTTATCTGTTTATTATAATTTATGTCTTTACGTACTACATCTCTTTTTGATTTATTTTTAGAATTTTCTTCAAAATGTACGGCAGCTCCTTTTACTGTGATTTTATGTGGTTGAGTTTCTACTGTTTTATACTGTTTTTTTATTGGATTAAAAAAAGAAAGTTTTGCTACAGGTATTTCTTTTTCGCCTGAAACGAGTGGAATAAATATTGTTTTAAATTCTTTTAAATTGTCTAAAGTATTTGCAACTATAGTATCATATTTTCTAAAATCGTCATAATTATTAAAATTTATACTGCTTACGCTTTTCATATTACCGTTACCACTTACAGTTACAGTTAAAATCACAGGTTCATTTGTATTGACATCGTTTTTATCAACAGAAGCTTTAATTTTAAAATCGCCTATAGTACCAGAAAAATCCATCGGTTTTCCTTCCTGAGGGATAGGAATAACTCTTACTTCTATTTTGTTGGTTTCTAAAACTTTAGTTTGTCGTCGTCCCATATTTGAAAAAAGACTAAAAAAATCGTCCATTTCTGATGAAGACGAAAAGTCCGTAATTGCTATTTTGAGTTTTGCAGGTAAAATTGTTTTTCCCCCTATCCCAATAGGGTATAAAGTTGTTTCTATTTCATCAACGCGGTAATTTGAACCGTCTATAATCTCAAAATAACTTTTAGATTTTGAGCCATCATTCCAAAAACCTGAAAAATCCGGAGGATAGTATTCAGGATTTGATATTAAATCAACATTAGTATAAAAACTGAACTTATAAATTAGCTTTTCATTTTCATAAGCGTTTTTCTTATTTATAGAAGCTTTCACAAAAGCTTTCCCTTGCGAATTTGATGAAGACTGCCGACGCGACTGTTGTTGATTATTTGCTATAGAAAGATTTTGAGTGTTATGAGAGTTAACATTCTGAGAATGGACGCTTTGAGCCGGTGTAACTTCAATTTCAACACTTTCTGTTAAGTAGGTTTTATCATTAAATGTTATTTTAGCAGGCTGTATTGTAAATTTCCCTATTTTTTTTGGATTTAAAGTATATTTATATGTTACATTCACATTTGTCTTACCATTTACTATGGACATACTTTGCGAAGTAGTTGTTCCAAGCCTATTAAATTCTGCTATAGAACCAACCTGGTGTTTAGGAAAAGCTGTACCATCACCACTTATCGTAATTGAATATATAAAAGACTCGTTTAATGGGATAGTATTTTTATCAACAGATGCCTTAAAAGAAATGACATCAGCATATATTGTTATAACAGGTACAAAAAGTAATAGTGTAGTTTTACACAATATCTTCTTAAACATTTTACCAGTCCTCTTGAGGTTGGCTTAGCAGCGGTTTTTTATTTTTGTTTCTCAATTTGTTTGCATTTTTATCGGTTTCATTATAATAATTTAAAAACATTGAAGTTGGCGTATTTTTTCTGTCTTCTTTCTTTTCTTGCTGCTGAATTGCTAAAGATTCTTTTTGCGTTCCTGTATTTTGTTCTTTTTTATTTTTATCGTTTTGTTCCTTTTGGTTCTTTGAATCTTGCTTTTGCTGGTTATTGTTATTTTCTTTATCTTGTTGTTTATCATCTTGCTTCTTTTGTTGATTCTGTTTATCGTCTTGCTTGTTATTCTTATTATCTTTATCTTGATTTTTATTATTATTCTGATTGTTTTTCTCGTTTAATTTCAGTAATGCTACTTCAAAATTATATTTTGCATCTTTATCGTTTGGATTTAATTTTAATGCTTCTTTATATAAATCAGCCGCTTTTTGAAAATCATTTTTCTTATACTCAATATTTCCTAAATCATATAAAGCTGCAAACTTTACCTCTTTATTAGCGTCTGAAGAATTTAACACTGTATTATATTTTGTTTGAGCTTCATCAAACTTGTTTAGTTTATATTCCGCACTTGCGGCATTATTTAACAAATTATAATTACTAGGCAGTTTTTCAAGTTCTTTATTAAATTTTTCAGATGCGGCTTCAAAATTACCATCATTAAAATATTTTACAGCTTTATTATTCCCTTTTATATTTCTCCGCGAAAAAATTAAAAGAAAAATTAATAAAACTATTAACAATATTAAAATAGACATTTTTAATTGTAAATTTTTTTGAACTGTACTTGCCATTATAAATATCCCATATAGAAAAATGAGAACAAAAAACATAGATTCCCGCTGGACTTTATCCTCGAATGTCTTTATTTGGGACAGGAGTGACACTTAAAAGCAAAAACATATTTTTCTATGTCATACCCGAATGCCTTTAATCGGGTATCCATGTTTTAAAAAGTTTTAAACTAGAGCCTGTAGTGACGGGCATTCACGTCAAAAAATGGCAACAACAAACATGGATTCCCGTCTTCACGGGAATGACAAGAGACTGTCGCTAAGTCTCATTTGTTAATTGCCAAGTCCGGAAGGGACACAGCAATCTTTTCTTTCTTTTGCAGTGTCATTCCTGTCTCAATAAAGACATTGGAGGATAAACTCCATCAGAAATCCATGTTGTCCATCATTTCGCACTGACGGAGGCAGTGAGGGTTTGCGTAGCAATCGAGACAAATTTTTTAACGACACAGATTGCTTCGTCGGGACCCTGTCCCTCCTCGCAATGACGACATCACTGGTTTTGTCAGTTCGCAAATTAAACAGGCACTTAGTCTATTTTGGAACTTCTCACTACAAAAAAATTCTTTTTTCCAGTTTTAACATTAATTTCCACATTACACGATTGTAAAACTTCTCCCTGTTTCCCCAAAAAATCAACTTGAAGAATATGCATACCTGCCGGCAAACAAAATCTTGCCATTAAAATCGTATCTGGCAGTGTATTCCATGCACGTTTATCAGCGGTTTCTGAAAGAGAATTAAAGAGATTAAACGAAATTTGTGAAAGCGATCCCCACCCACTACCCGCTTTATCTTCAACAGTTTTTGAAACACATTTTCCTACAACATACTTTACAGCTGCTCTTGCTATTGTTTTCGCATAAATCTTTTTTATATCATCGTCAAGACACTTACAAGCTATCTGCCCCAAATTCTGAACTAAAATGCCACTTGTTTCACAGCCATTAGATTGTACTTTGAAAGAAATTATTTCGTTTTTGATTTCTTCATACTTTGGAAAAACAACCTTAACATAATTATTAGCAAAGAGAGAAATTCCTATTGATTTTGCTTTATCAAAGTCTTGTTGTTCTTCACCACTTACCTCAACATGTCCAACATAAGCCCACATATCAGACAAAGCAAATTCAAAAACATTATCTACTTTTTTAGGAACAAAACCGTTATAATCAACTACTATGCACTCACCATACCCTTCTGGAATTATATTTCTTTGAGCTTTAGGGTAATCTCTTTTTATTTCTAAAGCTCTGTCACTCATTCCTAAAACTAAAGCCGAAGTATATGCATCATTAACTAATTCTTTTGGCGGAACAATTTCTACAATCCCATTTTTATAAGCTTTTAATGCTTTATAATATGAAATATGCGCATCATTAAGATATCCTGCATTTTCATATACAAGCCCCATAAAATATCTTATAAAACCATCATCTTTATAAAAATTTTTATAATTCTTTTCAACACCAAAAGTTTTAAAAAGAGTGTCTATCTGCCTTGCTTCAACAACTGCTTCATTATCCTGTCCCAGCAAAATATAATCTAAAGCTTCAAATATAGGTATGTACACTCTCTCAAAATTTTGTCCATAATAAGGCATTGTACCGTCGTTAAAAATCATTGACAACGCACCTGCCGTTATACTTTTTTGATAATACTCTTCAAATTTTTCTTTAGCGCTTTCAAATCTTTTAGAACTTGTTTTATAATCGTTTGCAAAATGAGTTATTATGCCAGAATCAAGATAATACATAAGAATATTTTTTGAGCCATATTTACTTTTTGATTTATCAACAAATTTTGCAGCCGCCTCATAATCTCCAGAATCAATTTTAGTTCTTAAATTCTTATAATATCCGGTTAAGTTAGAAGCACATCCTCCAAACATAATACTCATCGCAAATAACACAGCAATTGTAAGGATATAAGTTTTTTGTACCAAATATCCTGTAAAACCCTTAAAACAGAACAATTGTTTTTTTGCTGTCATTGCAAGGAGAGACAAAGTCCTAACGAAACAATCTCTGCCGTAAGAAAAGAACAGCCTACCACGCTTACTTCGTAGGCTTGCAATGACGAATAAGACCAAAAGAATAACATATCGCCACAAAAACTTCATTTTCTCATGATGACAAATCAGTCTATCATAGCGAACAAGAGCAAAAGCCGAAGTATCTATTTTCCGATGATTCTTCACTGCGAGCATACTGTCTTTTCCATTTATAATAAGAAATGATAATATTTCTGTTGACAAATCACGCATTTATGCTTTATATGATTTTTTGGAAATTACTTTTTTTATTTTTTTCTGTCCTATCCAGACAGTTTCATTTGTATCTAAACTTATAAGCTCAAGTTCAACTTGATAATATTTGAGTTGAGCTGTTTTATTGGCATCCAAAATTGAACTAATCTGTCCTTTCAACATAAAATCTGCCGCAGTTTCATTACGCTGTTGTTTTGCTGCTCCAGGTTTTGAATTAATTACCTGGTCATCACGTTCCGCCCTTATTTCAGAACGCTGGTCTTTTGAAGCTACAAACGTCACCTTTCCTGAATTTATAAGACTTCTCTCGAGATCTTTGACAAAAGTGTCAGTACTTATATGTTCTTCTGTTTTGTTTAAAACTGTTCCAATAATAATCCTCGGTTTTCTGCCATTTTGCATTCTATAATCGTCTAACCACCGATTTGTAAGAAAATCATTAACCATTTCTTGCGCAACCTGTTGCGAATCAATATCATTCCAATACCCGCTCAAATCGATTTCTTCGTGACTATCAACTCTTGTAACCTGTGGACCTGAACATGCAAAAAGCCCTACCGACAACAAACTTGTAACAAAATACACTGCCACTTTTTTTAGTTTCATACTTTTTCTCCTTGCCAATTTGGTATTATTTTTTTAAATTTCCTTTTCCCTGCCTGAAGAATAAATGATTCTCCAGATTTAATAACAAAATCCCCCTCCACTTTTTGCGAATCTATTTTTACACCACCTTGTTCTATAAGACGTCTCGCTTCACTTTTACTTGAAAGCATACCGCTTTTAACAAGCAAATCAGACAATTTCATTTCTCCTGATTCTATCTGATATTGTTCAACATCATTTGGAATATCTTTTTTTGTAAAAAGTCTATTGAAATATTCTTTTGCTTTTAAAGACTCTTCTTTTCCATGATATCTTTCTACAATTTCCTGGGCTAACGCAGATTTTGCCTCTTTGGGATGCATATTTTTAACAACATTTAAATCTGCTTGTGTAAGAAGTTCGTAATATTTATACATAAGCTCATCTGAAATTGACATTACTTTTCCAAACATATCACTAGAAGAATCGTTTAAAGCTATGTAATTGTTATACGATTTCGACATTTTTCTAACGCCGTCAGTTCCTTCTAAAAGAGGCATAGTAATTACAACCTGTGCTTCTTTAATTCCATAATCTCTTTGTACCTCTCTCCCAAGAAGAAGATTGAATTTCTGATCATTACCACCAAGTTCCACATCGGCATTTAAAGCAACAGAATCATAAGCTTGAAGTAAAGGATATAGAAATTCCACTATACTTATCGGTTGGTCTTCTTTATATCTTTTTTCAAAATCATCTCTTACAAGCATTTGAGCTACTGTACTTTTTGCTGCAAGATTTAAAAGACCATTTATACCAAGTTCATTTAGCCATTTACTGTTATATACAACTTCTGTTTTTGCTCTATCGAGAATTTTAAAAACCTGATTGGTATAAGTTTTTATGTTTGCCTTTACCTGCTCGTCTGTCATAATAGGACGTGTTTCAGATCTGCCAGAAGGATCGCCTATTTTCGCTGTAAAATCCCCAATTAAAAATACTACTTGATGTCCTAAATCTTGAAAAGTTTTTAATTTATTGATAATAACCGTGTGTCCCAAATGCAAATCTGGAGCAGTAGGATCTACACCTAATTTTATTCTTAACTTTTTACCTGAAGCAAGCTTTCTTTCAAGTTCTTCAACAGAAATAATTTCATTTGTTCCGCGTTTGATTTTTTCCAATGCATCGCTCATATCCTTTCCTTTTGAAAACGGCTGTTATTGCGCACTGTCAAGGGCAGCTAGGGTTGCGAAGCAACGTGGCAATCTTTTTTTAACGACGTAGATTGCTTCGTCCTTTTAGGACTCGCAATGACAGCAAAAAAGATGTCACTCCCGCGCATGCGGGAAATCCATATTAACTGACATCTTACAACAACGTGGATACCCGATTAAAAACACTCGGGTATGGACCACGGACTTATGATATTGGTCGACATTGCGAGCCTACGAAGTAGGCGTGGCAATCTGTCCTTAACAACACAGATTGCTTCGCCCTTTTAGGGCTCGCAATGACAATCATAGTTTCATAGTTCTGCCATAAGATTCTGGTCAATTCTGATCATCAATTTACGAAGTTGCAAAGCAACATGACTACTAACTACATACTACACAAAATACTATCCCTCTCTACTTGGTAGATAGGGTAAGAGTGGGGTTATTGTTCATCTCTAATTTAGTCGGATATATCAATTATCCCATTTTATATACTAGTTACGCAAGAGTCCTATCGTGTAATAAAGATGTAAAAAATAGTGCGATAATTTGCAATAATAAACAATAATCTTAAACTGATAAATTTCTCAACACTTTAACTGTTTGAGCATCAAATTTCTTTTCGGTTCTTAGCGCTTGATGAATAGGAATTGCAGATACCTTACCATCAGTTATTCCTACAAGAAGATTTGTTTTTCCTTGATGGAAAAAATCCATCGCAGTATACCCGAATTTTGAAGCAAGAATTCTTGTCCTTGCAGTTGGTCTGCCCCCACGTTGTATATAACCAAGATTACTTACTCTTACTTCAAGATCAGTAAGTTTTTCTATTTTTTTTGCAAACTCAACTGAAGAACCACAACCTTCGGCAAAAACTATAATTTCAGACGTTTTTCCCCTGTCTTTTCCTTTCTTCAATTCTACAGCAAGTTTTTGTATAATAACTTTCATTTCCGGTACTACTATAAATTCACAGCCTGCAGCAAGCCCAACATCAACTGTCAAAAATCCATGTTCTCTCCCCATAATTTCAACCACAAAAATTCTATCGTGACTTGTTGCAGTATCTCTTATTTTATCTATCGCTTCCACAGCTGTATTTAAAGCCGTGTCATAACCTATAGTTTCATCAGTACCGTATATGTCGTTATCAATAGATGCTGCAATATTTATAACTTTTATTCCATGTTTTGACAAGGCATTACCTGCAGCCAAAGAACCATCTCCACCTATAATTATTAAACCTTCTAACTCAAGTTCTTTTATAGCTTTAACAGCTTTCTTCATTCCAGTTCTTGTTTTCGTTTCAGGGCATCTTCCGGTGTGCAGCATTGTTCCACCAGTATTTATTATACCACTCACCGAACGCAAGCTAAGCGTTATAAATTCATCATCAAGAAGTCCTTTAAAGCCTCTTTTTATACCAACCATTTGATATCCCAAAAAGATTCCGTGTCTTGTAACAGCTCTAATAGCTGCATTCATCCCCGGAGCATCACCACCTGAAGTTATAATCCCTACCCTTTTGGCCATTAAATCCTCCCATGATAAAAATTATTTATCCATATCAATATAATCTTCTATATTTATGTACTAACATTATGAAAGTTGTTTTAAATATTGCCATAACTGGAACGGCAAAAATTATACCAAAAAATCCAAAAATTTGACCACCAGCAAGTAGTGCAAAAATTGTTGCAATTGATCCCAAATTTAAACTTCGTCCTATGACAAAGGGTTGTACAAAATTGTTATCTAAAAACTGTATTATTGCATACGCAACAACTATTTTAATTGCTATCATAAAAGTTTGAAATTGTATAATTCCAACTATAAGAGCCAAAAAGAGACCCACAAAAGGTCCTAAACAAGGAACCATATTAGCAAATCCTGCAATAGCACCTATAATTAACGCAAAATTAACCCCAAGCACACTTAAAAATATTACAGATATAATACCTACAAAAAAAGCTTCTATAAGCTGCCCTCGTATAAATTTTCCTAATACAGAATTTATTTCGTAAATAACTGAAAGTATTGTTTCAATATATTTCGACGGCAAAAAATTTACAGCCTTATTTATACTTTTATTTCCACCAAATAGCATAAAAATAATAAGCATTGGAATTAAAACTAAAATTGAAAAAATCGAAAAAACACTCATAATATATGTAGGTATTTGTTGTGCTTTTGAAAATATAAAACTGTGTATCTTTCCAACAACTATATCTGCAATATTATAGTGTTTAATTGCTGGGACTGCCACTTCTATCTTCGATTTTATAATATCGAGATAGCTTGCAAAATATGCGTAATAATCTGAAGCACTTACTTTAAATTTCTCAATTTCAGCGATTAAAGGAGGTATAAAAACTATTAAGAATGCTGCAACTGCAGATAGAAAAATAATAACAATTATCGCAATGCCTACCCATCTTTTATATCCATAAGATTGTATTTTTAAAACTAAAGGAGATATTAAGTAAGCGATAAATGCAGCTATAAAAAAAGGTGCAAGAATTCCTCTTGCAAAATATAAAAACAGACAAATTGCAAGAAAAATCAACACAGCAATAATGAAAATTCTATTTTTTGATGACTCTAACATTAAATGTTTAACCTCATTACTTAGGTTTTTATTAAAAAAACAACTACTTCATCAACGACGGTAATGATCGCATCAATGGCTTTCATCTTTACCGAACCGTAATAACAACAATAATCTTAAAATATTAAGCTCTGTTTGTAAATATAGATGCAAGGTTTTTCATTATTATTAATCCCGCTTTATTGTCTGATTCTGCTATATCTTCAAATTTGGCGCGGTAAATAAGATAAAGTTCACTGTCTTTTAAAGCAATTGTTTCACAACTATGTCTGTGATTTTCAATTAAAGAAATTTCGCCAAAAAAATCCCCAGAGTCAACAATTTTGTTAATATTTTCGCTGTTCAATTTAACTTGTCCGCTTTTAACTATGTAAACAACATTTGCGTCTTGATTTGGTTCGTAAATTTTTTCTCCAGCAAGATAAGTTTTCTTAAAAACAATCAATGCTATTTTTGCCAAAGATCTTTCAGAAAGACCTTTAAACAAAACAATTTTTCTTAAAAAATCAATATCTGCTTTTAAAACAGCATCAATGAATAAATTTCTTAATAATTCCTTTATCATTTATTTTCTCCATTGTAATCTTTTTAAAACTGTAAAACAAATATATTTCTACATGTTCTTATTATCAGTATACGGGAATCCATGTTTATTATCATCGTTTTTTAACTTGGATGCTCGCTTTCGCGAGCATGACACAACACTTTTGTCTGTTATTCATATCTAATGTAAACAGACTTAATCCTCCATAAAATAACCCATAACACACAAAATCCTACTAAAATAGGTATTATCGACTTCATTATAATTTCATTTGTATTAGAAACATCCTTTACAATTATATAAAAATAAACAATAGCTAATACATAAACTATCGCTATAACAAGTGGTAAATATTTCTTCATATACTTAAAAAATCTGCTTCTAAAAATAATAAACACAACAGTAACCCAAATTATAAATGATATCACATATTTTAAACTTGCATTCTTAATGTAATAATAAAAAGCAGCAAACGGTTCAAAAATAAATCTTAAAATTGAACAGGACTGTTTCTGTCTGTATAAAACTACTTTAGTTTGTGGTTTTTTTGTAAGTTGCTCCTGTATATTTTCTGAAACATTACCTTTGAATACAGTCCAAACATCAGACATATACCCCCAACCATGCCAATCTGTAACACCAAACATTAGAAGATTGTTTTCTTTTGAAAAATTTATCATAGACTTTCGTTCATTTTCATCAAAATTCCTATATCCACAATTATATATTTCAAAGCCGTCAATTCCAAGATCTCTAAGTTCTGCAAAAGTTTGTTTATGCCATTTCCACCAGTGAGGCATAATAACAAGTATTTTGTTTTTATGCGCTTTTTTTATGATTTTCTCTAACGTAAGATTTTCATAACTTTGTCCGTCGAATTCTTTAGATGCCAAAAGTAGAACAGATACTCTATTTTTAGTCTGTATCTGTATTCCAGGATAAACATCCTTATACAATGTGTCTTTTGGAAACATTGTAAACCCTTGTGTTTGATTGTGTTCTGTATTAAAGAATGCGTCAAATCCTTGCCATATATGCGCTTTTAAACTTATTCTAGCAGGCGCAATATTGTCGTGAGAACTTATTGTATGAGAATGAATATCAATTGCAATATAATCTTTAGGTTTTTCCAATCTAGGACCGGCTATAGGAATCAAAATTGTAAAAGAAAAAATAGTCGCAAGAAGCATTAATGAATAAAATATATTGTTTAGAATCTGTTTCAAACTTTTTTTCTTAACTAAACAATAAATTAAAACTAAAATTATAACCCATAAAACCCAAGAAATTATAGCAGGCAAGTAAAAATTTCTATTTAAAGTTAACACATAAAACGAAAAAGAATAAAAAGGTTCTATAAAAAACCTTATTTTAGGCCATGCTATTGAAAAATCTGGAGTCTCTAATCCTGTTATTAAATCATAAAGCATTATAGGAGAGTAAAAAACAATACTTGATATTGCAATTAAACACAAACTAACTAACAACAAGTTAAATGGTTTCAATACTTTCATCACAGCTCCAATTTCTCTAAAATAGACCTCTTGCGAAACCAAGATTCAAAATTAAAGCAAACTACAATTAAACTAAACCTTAACCCAAGCTACTTCCTACTATAAAATGGATATTTGTTGTCATTGCGCACTATTAAAGACAGTGAGGGCAAAACACAGTCTTCCGTATTTTTCGTGGCGATCTTTCCTTTTAGTTCTGCTCGTCATTGCAAAGCCCGAAGGACTATGGCAATCTTTCTCTTTTAGTTCTGTTCGTCATTGCGAGTTGCGTAGCAACGTGGCAATCTTTCTTTTAACGACACAGATTGCTTCGTCCTTCTAGGACTCGCAATGACGACGGGAGTTACCGACGCAAATTGCTTCATCAGGACTTTGTTCTTACCCTCGCTGCCTTCGGCAGTGCGCAATGACAGCAAAATACGGCGTCATTCCTACTCTCATTAAGATATTTGAGGGTAATTCCCTACAAGCCCGTCTTGCCCGTGTCATCCCTACCCTCATTAAAACACTTAAACGTAAACTTTCCTGTGAGCAACCCATCTTTGGCTTCGTTGTCATTCCCGACCCCAATTAAAGACACTCGAGGGTAAACTCCAGCGGGAATCCATGTTAACTGACATCTTACAACAACTTGGATTCCCGTTTGAAGCTAAGCTCCCACAGGTATAACAAACAAAGTCGCGGTTTTTTTATGACAGACTAATTATGTTTTATTATGATGTCCCATTTTTTGACACTGCTTTTATTTTAAAATATAATTGTACATAATTATGAAACCAAAAAAAAAACATAATCCTTTTTTTAATTTTTTTGCAATTACAATTACTATTTCCATTTTGATAATTGTTGTAGGTAAAATTACGGCAAACTTTATAGACAGTCTGCCATCTATACAACAACTTGGTAACTATACTCCTAATTTATCAACTAAAATTTATGATAAAGACAACAACTTAATAGCTGAACTTTTTACCGAAAGACGTGCCCTTATACCAATAAATGAAATACCAGTTGACCTCCAAAATGCTTTTATAGCTATTGAAGATAATGATTTTTTTCAACATTGGGGACTTTCTACAAAAGGAACTATACGCGCGTTTTTAAGAATCCTTTTAAAAGGAAAACTTGCAGAAGGTGGTTCAACAATAACACAACAACTTGCAAAAACTATATTCTTAACTCGTGAGAAAACGTTAATCAGAAAAATTAAAGAAGCACTTTTAACCATACAGCTTGAAAAAAATTATTCAAAAGATGAAATTTTGCAGTTTTATATAAATCAAATATATTTCGGCAGCGGAGCATACGGAGTTCAGTCAGCTGCAAGAATATATTTTAACAAAAAGGCTCAAGATTTAAGCCTTACCGAATGTGCAACACTTGCCGCAATCCCAAAATCACCTAATTATTATAATCCTTTTAAAAATGAGAAAGCTTCTCTTGCCAGGAGAAATCTTGTTTTATTAAGAATGAAAGAGTTAGGCTATATTACAAAAAAACAAGAAGAAGAAGCTCTTGCGACTGCGTTACCAACAAAAGAAAATGCACCAAAAGAAGAAACAGGTCATTATTTTATGGAATTTTTAAGAATAATGCTTGAACCAAAATATGGAACAAATATTTTATTTAAAGCAGGTCTTTCAATTTATACTACTCTTGATATGCAAGCTCAAACAGCTGCTGAAAAATCCATTGAAGAAGCTCTTGCAAAGTTTGATGAAAACAAAGTAAAAGTTTTTGAAAAAGCAAAACAAGAATCTGTAAAAGTACAAGGTGCATTAATAGCTATAGACCCAAAAAACGGCGCAATTAGAGCAATGGTTGGAGGTCGTAATTTTAAAGAATCACAGTTTAATAGAGCACTTCAGGCAAAACGACAACCAGGTTCTTCTTTTAAACCTTTCGTATATCTTGCAGCAATCGAAGCAGGATTTACACCTGCAACCATTCTTAACGACGAACCTATAGTTTTTGTCTGTAAGGGGAACTCATGGAATTTGATTTCAAGAGATATAACAACACTTGAAACTATTGCAGAAACCGTATCTGAAAAAGATTTAATTGACACAAATAAAATTTGGTCACCCACAAATTACAGTAAAAAATATAGAGGTCCTGTAACATTAAGAACAGCGCTTGCTTTATCCATTAATACCTGTACTGTTGAAACAATTATACGAATAACCCCTGCAAAAGTTATAGAAGTAGCAAGAAATTTAGGTATTTCGACACCTCTTACAAACTCCTTTTCTCTTGCCTTGGGATCAAGCGATGTAACTTTACAGGAGATGGTTTCTGCTTTTGCAACCTTTGCATCAGGCGGTGTTAAAACCAATCCATACATTATAACAAAAATAACCGATAAAGATGGGAAAATTTTAGAGCAGAATATTCCTCAGCAAGAAGAGGTTCTTTCTTCACAAAGCTGTTTCATTATAACTAACATGCTTAAAGCGGTTGTAGAAAAAGGAAGTGGTTGGTACGCTAAAAACTTAGGAAGACCTTGCGCCGGAAAAACCGGTACAACAAATGATTCAAGTGACGCTTGGTTTATAGGATATACTCCACAGCTTGCAGCAGGAGTATGGGTAGGTTATGATGATCGCTCAATATCTCTTGGAGAAAGAGTCTATGGAGGAAACATTGCGTGCCCGATATGGACACAGTTTATGAAAGAGTCTCTTGATGGGAAACCTGTGCTTGATTTTACACAGCCTGAAAATATTGAATGGGCTTTAATAGATCCTCATACTGGACTTCTTGCATTAAGTAAAACACCTGATGCATTTTTAGAAGCGTTTATAAAAGGAACCACACCAACAAGGTATTATAATAAAATTATTTTAGACTCTGAAAGACAAGATTTAAGTATCGAAGAAGAAGGATTTTAAGAAGGTTTAAATAAAGTACAAAATCTTTTCATTTACTATATAATCTACTCAAAAATAATTTGATATTCTTCACGCAGTACTTCTGTACTTGATTTGATATCAAATTCAACATTAAATAACTCTTTAAGTCTTAATTTTCTTTCTTTAAAATATTCAACAACATCGGGGTTTAATTTTATCTTTATTTTGCCATTGTAAACGCCAATTTTTAATTGTTCTATTTCATCACAAACGTTAATAAAAATAGACTCTTTTGAAAGAACAAGTCCTAATCCTCGACATACCGGACAGGTATCACCTAAAAGAGAAAATAAAGATTCTCTTTTTCTTTCTCTTGTCATCTCTATAAGACCAAGCCTTGTTATAGGCCATATTTTTATTTTAGCTTTATCACCTTTTGTGGCTTCACGAAGTTTTTCTAAAACTTTCTGCCTATTTGCAGCTTTTTTCATGTCTATAAAATCAATAACAATTATACCTCCGATATTTCTAAGCCTTAGCTGTCTTGCAACTTCTCCTGCAGCTTCAAGATTTGTAATAGCTGCAGTATCTTCCTGTGTAGACTTTGATGTAAATTTTCCACTATTAACATCTATCGCGCAAAGAGATTCCGCTTCTTGTATTATTATATAACCGCCGGAATGAAGTTTTGCTTTATTTGAACGGAGCCTGTTTATTTCTTCTTCAATACCATACGCTTTAAATATCGACATCTTTCCATCATAGAAAGTAATTCTGTCAAGAAATTCTGGTGACACTATCTTTACAAAATCTATAACATCTTTAAGCTCTCTTTGAGAATCTATATGCATAAGCACAACATCATCAGAAAAATAATCTCTTATTGTTTGAAAAACGACACCTAAATCTCTATGTACAAGACTCATAGGTTTTATATCTTTAAATCTTCCTACTATAGACGTCCAAAGTCTTGTTAAATATTTTATTTCACTTTTAATTTCCACTTCAGTAGCTTCTTCTGCTTCGGTTCTTACTATTATACCACCCGGAATATCTTTTTTGAGTTCTGTAACTATACCTTTTAACCTATCATATTCCTGTCTATTTTCAATATTTTTTGATATGCCTATATTGCTACTGAAAGGCATATATACTAAAAGCCTCCCTGGAAGAGATATGTCCATTGTTACTTTAGGACCTTTTGTATTTATAGGTTCTTTATAAACTTGAACCATAATGTCTTGTCCGATTTTAACCATATTTTCAATATTTTTCTCGTCGCGCGGCGCTATTATATCGTCAATATCAAGATATGCGCTCTTTCCAAAACCAATATCTACAAACACTGACCCAAGGGCAGGTACAATATTTTGCACTTTACCTTTATAAATATTATTTAATATTTTTTTCGATTCTCTCCTTTCAATAAACAAATCAAAAAGCCTACCGTTCTCAAGCACAGCAACTTTTGTTTCTTCGAGAGTTCTATTGACTATTATTTCTTTTTTCATTGTTTTTCCTGTTTTAGAGTCTATTCATATTAATCTCTTATAGACTATACATTTTCCCACTTTTTGTTTCAATGTACAAATTAGTTCTTTCTATGGTGTACATTCTGCCATAACTTTCTTGATTTTCAAATAGTCCTAAAATCATTTCTGGCTTGATAAATTTGCCACTACCAAACCGAAGTTGTAATTTTAAAATACCAACTTCACTTTTAAAAGATTTTATTAAAGGTTTAACGTCAATCTTAATAGTTTTCCCCTTTTTCATTTTTTCTACTATAACTGAGTCTTGATATAAAAACTTATCTATCTTTCCCTGTGTAATATCTGCGCCTCTTATTTCGTACTCCAAAACATTTGATAAAATGTCTATAGCTGGAAAAGTCAACGGCACCCTTTTTACATCAAGTAATTTAAATCCATTAGGTAATACTTTTGAAAACGCCAATTTTACATTTTCAATATCAACTTTTTGCGTAAAATACAATTCCATATATTCGCTTAAACTCTCCTGTCCTACAGAAAGTGGCGGTCCATAAGATGACCTGACCTGAGGACTAAAACCTGTAGTAAATGCTATCGGAAGCCCAGAACGCCTAGCAGCTCTTCTAAACACTTCTATTTGTTCCAAATGAGATACAAATCTAACTATTCCTTTTTTTGAAAAACGAAGTCTTAATCTCATAACAGGCGAAACATTTAAAAGCTTGGGTTCCATATAATTTTTAGGTAGGACACATTGAGATTTATCAAATTGTACAGATATTGTATCAGCAGTTTCATTTACACCTTTAATATAGTCGGCATACAATGCTTCCTTTGATAAACCGAAAAATAAATGTTCCCAAGGTAAAGTTTCATCATGTTTTATATTTCTATATACATAAAAATTTAAATCTATTCCACTTTCAGCAAGAGATTCATTCCATATACTATCGCCAAACTTATCAGCCCATTGGTCAAATCTTGCGCCTTTCTGCCATGCTTTATAAATTACTTTTGAAAGTCTCCGGTCACCTTTTGCAATTAAGGCCTCTAAAACACTTGCTCTATGGTTATGCGCTTTTACATTTGCTGGAAGGAATTTATTTAAAAGTTCAATTTTTCGTTTTATTTCATCAGCTCTTGCCATTGGCAACCATTGAAACGCCGTCTGTGCCTTAGGAACAAATGGCGAAATTGTAATATTAAAATTTAAATCTTTTGCTTCTTTTTTAACAAGTTTTACAAGACGTTCTATACCTAATATATCTTCATCAGTCTCTGTTGGAAGACCTATCATAAAATAAAGTTTTATAACTTTCCAACCCATAGCATTTGCAATAAGCAAAGTTTCAACTATTTGTTTTTCGGAAAGATATTTACCTATTACATTACGCATTCTGTCCGTACCTGCCTCTGGCGCAAAGGTAAGCGTAGGTCTTTTACTCCTATTAATGTATTGAGCCACTTTGAGAGAATGTTCATTACACCTCAGAGACGGCAGTGAAATATTAAGATTAGATTTTCCATACAAATTATTTGTTTCAATTAACAATTTGTCTAAATGTTTATAGTCACTACATGATAGGGCTGAAAAAGCAATTTCTTCAAAACCTGTAGCTTGTACACCTTTTTCTACAAGTTCTAACAATTTTTCAAGAGGTCTTTGTCTCCATGGACGATAATATTTTGATGCTTGACAGAAACGACATTGCCCAGGGCAGCCTCTTGCAACTTCAATATTTAACCTATTGTGAACAGTTTCTACAAAAGGAATTATTTTACTTTCTGGAAAATATGCATTTTCAAGATTTAAAATTCTTTTTACAACAATTGGTTTTACATCTTCCGATATTGGAGTTACAGATTTTATAGTATTATTATCATTATATTCGACATTATAAAATGACGGTACATATATGCCATCTATTTTAGATAAATTTTTTAAGATTTCTATTCTTGGAAGCTTTGCTTTTTTTGATTTTTTACATACGTTTATTAATTCTTCTATTACTTCTTCGCCGTCACCCAAAACAAACAGGTCAAAAAAATCGCAGAAAGGCTCGGGGTTAGTAAGCGCAGGTCCGCCTGCGATTATCAAAGGTTCATCATCTTTTCTATCTTTTGAAAATATTGAAATATTGGATAAATCAAGAATATTAATAATATTTGTAGCAACAAGTTCACATTGAATCGTAAAACCTACAACATCAAAACTTTTTAAATCACTTTTAGATTCTAATGAGAAAAGACTAATCTTCTCTTTTTTTAGAAGCAATTCCATATCTATGTCAGGAGCGAATACTCTTTCGCAACGGGCAAGTTTTTTTTCGTTAATTAAATGGTAAAGAATTTCAAGACCGAGATTAGAAGCGCCTACTTCATAAATATCAGGAAAACATAAAACTATCGAAAAGTCTGCAGACATATCGGCAGAATGTGAATTTAACTCGCTATTTATATACCTTGCAGGTTTTTGCACAAGATTTAATATATCTTCAATTTGGGATAATTTGCTCATAAATTGTTTATTATTATACACAATTTACTATAAAAACATAAATTTCAGGACTTATCATATTTTGTTCACGACAAATGCATGAAAAAAGTTATCGACTACAGAATGTTAACATACTGCGCTTTTACGCAATGGTTAGAAAAACAGCAGCAACAAAACAATAAGAAATTTATATGTACCTATAAAATTTCACAAGTTTTTCACATTTAGACGTATTAAGCCTAATTTAATTTTCTAAAATAAAGTTGGTTAAGTAAGTTGCATACGTTAAAAACTATGTTGTAAAGCAGTAAAAAATATAAAGGAGGATACACATTTTAAAAAAGTTTTGCCAGAAATGGGCGGACATTCCGGGGTCATTAAATCAAAAAAATGGGAGCAGAAATGACAAAAAAATTATTTTTAAGCTTGGTTGTATTGACTTTAGTAACTTCACTTTCAAAGTTCTCGTTTGGGTATGAACATATAGCAATACAGCTTGGAAATCAAACATCCATAGTAGGCGAACATTCATCATATTTTAAAAGGTGCCAAGCAGAGGAATATAATTACGATGAATATTGTCCAGAAATATTTAAATCAACAATTTCTGGTTTATGTACATATGTGCCCGCAGTGATTGGTGTTTTTACTGTTGCAGCGATTAATCCTGTTCCTGTTTTTTTAGCTGTTGGGGCTCTAACTGGTAAATTCATAGGAGGAGACGTATTGTGTAAACCAATATTAAAAGTAAAGGCTAGAAAAATTGCTGACAAAGTTTGTCCCAGTATTGAAAAAGACTTCCATAATTTTGGCTGTTTCCAGGGTGCTGTGGAGAATCTATATGAGGAATATGTTTGCAAAGGTGATTCACAATGTCTCGAAGATTTGCTTAGAATTCATGATGAGTTATAAAAAGTTAAGTACACAAACTTGTATCAGTATTTTTCAAGTACTTTTCTATAAATATGTTATTGCGCTAGACAAAATAAAAAGCCATCATTTTTGATGATGGCTTTTTAGATAGGTTTAAAATATTACATTTTTAACTTTTCTATTTAAAATAATAAATGCGAACATCGTTGATGAATTTTGACTTAACATTGCAACAATACTTTATTAACCTATTAATCATATATGTATTGTCTTAAAATAACTGTAAATACTTATTTCATTCCATCAACTAGCATGAACGAACTTCAATTCCTTTATATCATATATGTTTACATAAACATCTGCTTGACACACATAAATTAAATGCGTATCATTATGTTCAATTTATCTGAATTCATATATGAATTCAAAGAGGAAATAATGCTACCCCCATCATTTATAGAACTAAAAGACGTTTATAAAAAGTTTTATATATATAATAAAGAATTTGAGGTTCTTAAAGGTATTAACTTAGAAATACAAAAAGGTGATATCTTTGGTATAGTTGGTTTTAGCGGAGCTGGAAAATCCACACTTATACGATGCATAAATCGCCTTGAAATTATCTCATCTGGAACAATACGTATTGGGAAATATGAAATTAATAAGTTATCTAAAAAAGAGTTGAGTTTATACAGACAGAAAATAGGTATAATTTTTCAGCATTTTAATTTACTTGATTCAAGAACAGTTTTTGGGAATGTGGCATTTCCACTTGAGGTGGCAAAAAAAAGTAAAAAAGAAATACAGGAAAGAGTATCAGAAATCTTAGAACTTGTAGATATAGCAGATAAAAAAGATTTTTATCCCGGGCAGTTATCAGGTGGGCAAAAACAGCGCGCCGGCATTGCAAGAGCTCTTGCAAACAATCCAGATATTTTATTAAGTGACGAAGCAACGTCAGCATTAGATCCGGTATCTCAACTTTCTGTCTTAGACCTTCTAAAAGACATAAATAAAAAATTAGGGCTCACCATTATTTTAATTACACATTCTCTTGACGTGATAAGGCATGCCTGCAACAACATGGCAGTCCTTGAAAATGGTATAATTGTAGAAAAAGGATCCGTAAAAGAAATATTTGTAAATCCCAAAAGCGACACTGCAAAAGTATTTATTAAGATTAATACAGATTTATCGATAAGTAAATACGTCGAAGGTGATGTAATATGACAGATCTTCTTTTAAAAGCGTTTACTAAAGAAGTATGGGATATTATAATTCCCGCTATTTGGGAAACGGTATATATGACTATTGTATCAACAACAATCACAACTTTTTTCGGTTTGCTTTTTGGAATAGTGTTACTTATTACCGATAAACACGGACTGCATCCTATTCCTCTTTTTAATAAAGTGTTTGGATCAATAATAAATGCCGTATTATCGCTTCCATCTATGGTTGTAATAATACTTGCGCTACCGATAGCAAAACTTATTGTAGGAATAACTTATGGACCTAAAGCTTGCATAATATCCCTTACTGTTGTATGTATTCCGATATTTTCAAGACTTGTGGAAAATAGTATTTTAGAAGTCTCTAAGGGTAAAATTGAAGCGGCAAAAGCTATGGGAGCATCAAATATAGATATTATATTTAAGGTAATGCTCCCTGAAGCGCTACCTACTTTGATAAGAAATTTTGTAGTTTTGACAATAACCCTCATTTCAATAACGGCAATTGCAGGTTCTTTTGGCGCCGGTGGGCTCGGTGATATTGCAGTACGTTACGGATATCATAGATTTCGTTCTGATATTTTAATTGCAGCAGTTTTAGTGCTTTTGGTTTCTGTCAATCTTTTACAACTTTTTGGAGCATTACTTGCAAGGAAAATACTTAAAAAAAGACATCTTATATAAATAGGATAGAGCCATGAATATGAAAAAAATGTTGTTTGGATTGACAGTAATTGTTATATCAGTAGGGGTTGCATTAGCAGCGCCTTTGAAAAAAATAGTATTGAAAATTGCGGCTGATGCTGTTCCTCACGCTGAACTTCTTGAAATTATAAAGCCTGATCTTGCAAAGCAAGGTATTGAATTAAAAATTTATCCCGTAACGGATACCACTCTTCTAAACACACAAACATCAGATGGTGAACTTGATGCAAATTTCTTTCAACATTACGAATATCTTGAGGCGCAGGCTAAAGAAAAACATTTGGACTTGGCAAGTGCGGGAAATATTCATGTTGAACCCATTGGCGTGTATTCTGATAAATATAAATCAATAGATGCTATTCCTAAAAATGCAAAAATTGCAATCCCTAATGACAGCACAAACGAATACAGGGTTTTGAAATTACTTGAAAAAAATGGCTTTATAAAACTCAAAAGCACAATAAAACCTTTTACAACAAGTATTCACGATATTGAAAAATATATAAAACCTATTAAACTTATTGAGCTTGATTATACTTTAATACCTCGTGTAAGAGATCAATTTGATGCTTACAGCACGTGGACAAACAAGGTTCTAGAAGCTGGTATTGATATTAATTCTAGAATTCTTGTTGAAGATGGAAATTCTCCGTATGCTAATATTATAGTTGTAAATTCAAAAAGATTGAATGATCCGTCAATTAAAGCTTTAGTTGCTGCTTTGAGATCTGATAAAGTAAAAAAGTTTATTGCAGAAAAATATAAAGGGACCGTTATTCCAGCCAATTAATTTATACTAGAATCTGTTCAGTGTTTTGTAAATTTGCGAAATTCGTCAACAATAAACAATAATAGATCGGTATATAAAATGAATAATAAAATCATTATGAAAGCAATGCTAAAAAGACATATATAAAATAATAAAAAAATGATAAGGTGAATACAGTGAAAGAGTAAAAAAAGGCAATGTCGTTGTGATTTTGCCAGACAGAGGTGACAGATATTTAAGTAAGAATATTTACAACTGTCTTTAAAAAATGCAATAATAAAGCCTCGCTTGAGATTAAAAATTAGATTAAAAAGGAGACAAAAATGAACAGAAAAATAATCGTCCTTACCTTACTATTCACAATTGTAGCAGGCACAAATAATATGGTATTTGCAGCAGACAGCTTAACTGAACAGTTTGGAATTCAAGTTTCAGGAGATGCAACGTTCATTTTGCAGGGAACATCTAAATTAAACAATACAACAGAAAGCAACAATGGAGAAAATGACGCAACATATTCATTTGATTTAAAGCTCACAAAAGATTTTGGTAATGATGGGAAAATTGTACTTGGTTTTGAAGGTGGCAGAGGTCTTGGTTTATCCCAAAAGTTAGATACATACGCAGCAGTAAATATAGATGCTGATAACACTGTAAATACTGCAGCAGGATATGTTCAACCAAAAATTACCCAGTTATTTTATGAAAAATCTTTCCTAAACAAAAAACTTATAGCAAATTTTGGTAAGTTAAATTTTGGGTCATATTTTACAGGCAACAACTATGCAGGCGATGGAGCTCAACAGTTTGTAACAGAATCATTTGCAGGAGATCCTTTAGTAGAAAACCCTGGTCAACGTGTCGCATTAAGACTTAATTACGCTGTATGCAATAATATTGATGTTTCCTGCGCTTATTTTACGACAGACGTTAATCACTTTGATACAAAAGGAGTAGGTATTATACAGGCTACTTATAAACATTCTCCAAATGGAAACTATAGAGTATATGCGTGGACAAATAATGGAGATCATTATTCTTTCAAAAACAACAACGAAAAATCAGGAATCCATAGTATTGGTATAAGCGCAGATCAAGCAATAAACGAAGAAATTGGCGTATTTGCAAGACTAGCATATAAAGATCCTTCTGTTTATAGTACTAAGCTTGAAACAGATCCTAGCACACAAAAAGAAACGGAAAAACTTAATGCTCCTACATCTCTCTTCTGGAGCATTGGAGGGCAACTAAAGGGTTCTGCTTGGTCAAGAGCCAAAGATGTGGTAGGATTAGCTCTTGGACAAATATATACTTCTTCTGATGCAAGAGGCAAGACTCTTTATGATTATGAAAACATTAAAGACGGAGCTGAAACGCAGATTGAACTGTATTATAAATTTGCATTAAATAAGCATCTTGCTCTTACTCCAGCTTTACAATATTTTGTAAATCCTAAGGGAGGAAATGCGGCTATTGATAAAAATATAATTGTTTATGGAATAAGAACTCAGATTGATTTCTAAATTTTTTATTAACTCAAAAAAGGCTGTCCTTTTTACCTTTAGGACAGCCTCTTTATATATTTACGACAAACAACAATAAACTTCTTTATTTTCACATTTATAAAAACAAAACAGCCGCCTCTGTAATATTTATCCATATCACGAGAACAGCTGACAAAACAGTTAACCATCTATAATCTTTAATATAAAAAAGCTTTATAGAACAAAATATAAGTAATTAAAAACTTAAATTACTTTGTTTCTGTATCTTCGTTTACTGCAGGAGTTGATGCATTTGTTGTCGTTGTATCTGTATCAATTTCCATAACTTCTTCTTCACCAACTGTTTCTGTAGGAGTTTCTGCTTTTTTTCCGCAAGCTAACAATGCACAACTAAATACTGCCATTACCGCTGCAAACAATACAAATTTCTTCATCTTTACTTCTCCTTTTGGGTTTATAAATTAACAACACATTGTTTGTCGTCATTGCGAGCCTACGAAGTAGGCGTGGCAATCTTTCTCTTTCAATGGCACAGATTGCTTCGTTGGGGCTCTGCCCCTCCTCGCAATGACGACAAAATAAGGAGTCATTCCTGTTTTCACAGGAAAACGGACACGGCACTTTTTGGTCTTGGTCGTCATTGCGAAGCCCGAAGGGCTGTGGCAATCTTTTCCTTTAGTCCTGTCCGTCATTACCAAGCCCGAAGGACTGTAGCAATCTTTCTCTTTTAACGACACAGATTGCTTCGTTGGGACTTTGTCCCTACCCTCTCTGCCTTCGGCAGTGCGCAATGACGACAAATCTCTAGTATTGTCATTGACAACCCTTTTCAACTTGTCTTTTTAGCACTACTTTCAATGATTTAATTATCCATTTTATATACCGACTTCGCAATAGGTCTAATGTTTATTAACTGATAATTATTTTATCAAAAAAAAGTTCTTGAGCATCTTTAACATTAACTCATCATGTAAAACGTTTGAAGATGTAAATGACAAGACCGCTGAATATTATGAACAACCTCTAATTTATTAAAATGCAAAAGGCTGAAAGAATTATCTCTCTCAGCCTCTTTACATTTAATATACTGCGCTTACACCACTTCTGCTCTTCCTAATCAAAAACAACATTTACAATAAACTCTTGTTTTTATACAAATCAAACACATCTATTCCTTGTTTTTACTTATTCTGTTTCGTATCTATCAACAGCATTATTCTTTCCGTTTCTTATTTTGTTTATCTTATTTGCATGTATTTCTGCTTTTAAAAACTTATACCGGGTTACAAGAATAATTATGTCTCTTTTTCTTCTTCATCAGTATCGGTATTTTGTAGTTGCGCTGCTGCGGATTTTTTTTGCAATGATGAACAAATCTCATCCTTATGATACTCATTACTTGCTCTAAATCCCTTTCCAGTTGCTGATATCGTTGCACCAACTGCTGTAGTTCCTGCTCCTATCGCTCTATAAAAATTATTATTCTGGTATATTCCACACATAGTTATCAAACTACCCATTGCACCTATCCCAGTACCAAATGCATCAACTGTCTTATACAACCAAATCCGCCAATTAGCATTACTTATACACTGTTCTCGTGTCTCGGCAAATAAAGGCGAAACTACAGAAATGTTCAAACACATAACAATCGCAATCACAAACAAACTTTTTGTCATTTTCGATCTGCTTTTCATAACATCTCTCCTTTTTTTATTGCGTTTATAACGCAGTTTTTCAAGAAAACAAACTTCTTGACTAATTTTATTTTATTAAATAAAGTTTAGGTTTAACCGCCAAGTTGTGAAAAAGTTGTGAAATTTCAATACGCTTAAAACTACCTATTATTGGTTTAATTAGAATAACAACAACATGGATACCCACTGGAGTTCACCCTTGAACGTCTTAATTAGGAGCGGAAATGACAAAATGTAAGGCAGTGTGTACTCGCCATCAATAAAAACATTCTACGATAAACTCCAGCAAGGATTTACGTTTTCCGTAGTCATTGCAAGGAAAACAAAGTCCCAACGAAGCAATCTGCGTCGGTAACTCCCGTCGTCATTGCGAATCGACGAAGTCGATGAAGCAATCTATGTCGTTAAGGACAGGTTGCCGCGCCTACTTTGTAGGCTCGCAATGACAGACAGGACGGATTCCCGTTTTCACGGGAATGACATCTTATTTTGCTGTCATTGCGAGGAGGGGCAGAGCCCCAACGAAGCAATCTGCGTCGGTAACTTCCGTCGTCATTGCGAATCGACGAAGTCGATGAAGCAATCTATGTCGTTAAAAAGGAAAGATTGCCGCGCTAACTTCGTTAGCTCGCAATGACGGACCAGAGCTAATTGCGAATACACCTGATAAAAATAGCAAATT
>JAITPF010000041.1 GCA_031289585.1 Endomicrobium sp.
GAAGAATATCATAAAAAAGGTCAACCATTTTTTATTTATTCATTTACTGGAACAACGCACACGCCATTTAATCCGACCACAGATAAATTTGAAAAATATCCTAGAACTTCTGTTGAGAACAAATATCTCAACAACTTATATTATGCCGATTATTCTATAGGACATCTTATAGACAATGCTAAGAGAGACGGGTATTTTGACAATACAATTTTTATTTTTATGGCAGACCATATATATGGCGGTTTTGCTTTGACAGCTGGCAATACAAAAGAAAGATTTAGAATTCCTTTTGTGGTATATGCTCCAAAAATCTTAAAACCTCAACAAATCGATTATGCTGTTTCACAGGCAGATTTAATACCTTCAATATATCATCTTATGGGTATTGAAGAACCGTTTGCTGCTGTTGGGACAAATATATTTGATAGAAGTGCAAATCATTTTGCATTAATATGCGATGGGATGAACATAGTTCTTGTTGAGGGGCAAAATTATATTAGTAGTAATCGTATAAATATTGTTGAATCTTCCATTAATAAAAATAATGATAAATATACATTAATGAATAATACTTTGTTATCTTTAGATAAGGCTATAACAGAATCTATTAAGCGTAATAGATGGTATAGAGTAGAAGAATAAATATCAAAAAAATGAAAAAATTAATTCTGATTCCGATTCTATTTTGGGCGATTTTAGCGCATTCGTCAGAGCAAATGATTGAAATTGCTGTAGAAATTACAGAAGTAAATGAAAACAAATCTAAAGAACTTGGTATCAAATGGGCTGACGAAATATCAGCGCTTGAATCTAATATTCCATCTATTATTGAATCTGGCGTGTGGGAAAGAACAACAAAGTTTTCAGCAGCTCTTAAGGTATTGGAGGCAAATGGAGCTGCAAAAGTTTTATCAAAACCTAAACTAGTTACAAAATCAGGTACGAGCGCCAAGTTTATGGTAGGTGGTGAATTTCCTATTGTCGCAGCTGCGGTTGGCACGTCTAGAATAGATTGGAAAGAATATGGAATAATAATGGAAATTACTCCAACATTTGTAAAGGATAACAAAATTGATATTGTTATTAATACCGAACTTTCAAGACTTGATTATAATGCTCCACTTGTAGATAAGTATCCGGTAATATCAAAAAGACAAGCATCTTCTCATCTTCAAGTTAAAGATGGCGAGACGATGATTTTAGCAGGGCTTATTGAAACTACAAAAGGGAAAACTGTAAAAGGTATTCCCTTTTTGAGGAGTATTCCTATCTTAGGAGTATTGTTTAGTACTACAAAAAACACTGAAATAAAAACAAATGTACTTATTTTTATTACCCCCAAATTAATAGAAAAATAACAATGAAAATACATAAAGGGCAAACTTTAATAGAGTTTTTGCTTATATTTACTGTTTTGCTTATAACAATATCCGGTGTTTTTGTTATTTATAAAAAATTCTGGAAAAGGAAATATGAAAGGGTTTCTGCTCCATCTACAATAGCAGTAAGCTCTTTGAAAACATCAGAATCTGTGAGTTATGTGAGATGATAAATATATTGGATCAACATAAAGGGCAGTCTTTGCTTGAAGCATTATTTGTAGTTGTATTTACTACTGTTATAATGTTTGCATTTATACAGATTTGCATTGTAGTTGTTGATGATATGGTTGCAAATGAGACTGCATTTGTTGCAATGCGTTCGGCTGTTGTTACTAAAGATAAGCAGCGCTCTAAAGAAGTACAAGCAAGGGTAAAAAATTATCTTACATTTTTTTATCCTGCGGCGGTTTTTGGTGCAAGCACAAGCAATTTTAATCCTTCGCATTTTGTGCTTTCCAACAAAAGAACAGTTGAGAAATATTTTAAAAAATCTAATGAAGAACAAGAAAATGAATCCGAAGTTATTGTTAAAGATGGTTCTTCAAATTCTCAAACCCAATCCGTAAATCTTTGGAAAGGTAAAAAAACAATAAAAGATTATTCCGGAAAAACCATAGTTAAAGAAACTATTAAAATATATTATTTCACAAGGGTGTTGTTTGGTTCTTTAATTTCAAAGGATAACTCTTTTAAGAATAAAAGATATCAATCGGCAAGAAACAGAATGTTTCCATCACCGGATGAAAAATTCTATTATAAAGCTTTTCCGGGAGCAAAGAAATTTGAATAAGATTAATAACAAAGGACAAACATTATATTATTTTTTAATTTTTGTAATAATACTTGTTATTAGCTGGGCAATGATGCTAAATATAGCGCGACTTATAAGAAACAGAATGATATTGCAAAATGAAGCTGATAATATAGCATTGTCTTTAGCAGCATACAAAGCTAGAGTTTTGAATTTTCTTGGGGGAACAAATTATCTTATTGGAATGATTTTATCTCTTGGAATGAACCCACGAGTAACGCAGCTCGCTTCATATTCTACTGATATTATAGGTGGTTTTCCTGCAACAATGAACTCTTCGTATGAAAATCCTTTGTCAGATTTAAAACACAAAATAGCGGCAAATAAGCAAAATGGCGGCGTGCAAAAAATAAAATTTATTGTTGATACTTTACAGAAAATGCAAGACGTAGCAATTAAAGGATATGCAATATATTACTACAATATACTTGCAAACAATAGCAACAAAGATTACAACATTTTATTGTTTCCGGTGCACCCTGACAATAATTTAGGATTGAAACGAAATTCAAAAGGAATACAATATTATTTCACGATTAATGATATTTGTATCTATTTAGATTATGCAACACATTTTCATTTTTTGACAAGAAGTAAATATAAAAAAAGCAAATACTCATGGTTTGTTGAAGGAGAAAAATTTAATGAACAGAAAGTTAAAGTTGTTCTTCGTCAAAAAACAGATAATAAAAGTCCTTTATTTGCAAAATTGTTGAAAATACAATATCCACAGCTTGTGGTTTATTCTGCGGCTGCGCCGTATAATGTCAAAGGTTCAATGTTTCCTAAAAAAGAAGATACTTTTACAGGGGCTACCGCATTAACTGCCTCTTTAGTCGAAGTTTCATCTTTATTACAATTGGCAATTATGACAAAAACTGTTGCAAATAGTTCGGCGTTGGGTCCGCAAGCTACACCCTTTATTGCTTTAGCGGAAGCTGCAATTGCCATTAACTATTTAGAAAGCAAAAAAGCTACAGCACAGTTGTTGAGTGGCAAAGATAATCCGATTGACGCATATTTAAAAGCAAAAAACGGTGGTTGGGCTGCACATCTAGTCCCTTATAATCATACAAGTCTAAGTAATGATGATGAATGATATGGTGTTAGACTACGCAGGTTTTTTCGCTGTGTCATATCCGCCCCCGATAAGGACATTCGAGGGTAAACTCCTGCAGGAGTCCATGTTATCCGTCATTGCGAATTGCGAAGCAACGCGGCAATCTTTTTTCTTTTGGTCTTATCTGTCATTGCGAAGCCTGAAGGACTGTGGCAATCTTTTCTTTCAGTCTTGTCCGTCATTGCGAGATTGCGTAGCAATCGTGGCAATCTTTCTTTTACTAACTGCATAGATTGCTTCGTCAGGACTTTGTCCCTACCCTCTCTGCCTTCGGCAGTGCGCAATGACAGCGAAAAACGTGGATTCCCATGAAAACAGGAATCCATGTTAACTAACATATTACGACAACTTGGATACCCGATAAAAAACATTCAGGTATGACACGGTACTTATAATATTGGTCGTCAATGCAAAGCTCAAAAGACTTACGACAATCTTTCTCTTTTAGCTCTGTCGTCATTGCGAAGCCCGAAGGGCTGTGGCAACCTTTCCTTTACTAACTGCAATAGATTGCTTCGCTCTTTCAGGACTCGCAATGACAGTCTTTTTCAAGTGAGTTGACGACAACCATAGTTTCATAGTTCTGTCATACTATTCGTGACAATGAGTATTCATGTTTCATGTCATCATTAACTCAAAGGTTAAAGTCAGACAAAGTTCTCCAAGGTTTATGGTGTTTGATACGTCTTTAATGACATATTCCGATGGCGCAAGCCGCAAACGTTTGCTTGAAAATAGTGAAGCGAAGGGGCATTTAGTGGAAAGTGCGGTCGGTGCTTACCTGCTTGCCAAAGGAAAAGAAGAAGATTTTGACGTATTCTGGTGGAGAGATAGAGGGAGTGAAATTGATTTTGTTTCTATAGATTACTTTATTGTTTTCATCTTTAATAGGCAAACCTTTATCGTCAAATTTAGGAGTTTAATAACTTTCGCATATATAATATCTGTCGCCTTTTTTGGTTAGGTTGCCATATTGGTATATTCTTTTTACTTTGCCATCGCACTTAATCTAAAGTCCATTCCCAAGTTGTGTGTTATTGTTAACAAGTTTGCAAATGTTGGGTTATTTTCTTTGGATAAGAATCTATAAATATTATTTCTTTTCATAGAACTTTTTTTGGCAAGATTAGCTATTCCTTCCGCCTTTGCAAGTATTTTTAAATTCTCCAAAAATACAGCAAGCTCTTGCGTTTTGTTGAACTCGTTAATAATATATTTTTTATACTTTTTTATCCTGTCTTGTTCTTTACTTAAATATTTTGCATATGTAGTATTAAAATCAGTTTTAGATATTTTCCATAAACCTGACGCCTCTAAATTGTCAACAGTTACCTTGTTAAAATTTATTTTTGTCTTCCTCATATCTCCTCCTTTGCCTTTAAAAGTTCATTTAGTTTTATTGCAAGGTTTATGTCTTTATTTTGACTTTTCTTATTTCCGCCTATAAGCAACAATAAAATTGTTTTATTCTCCAATAACATATAATAAACTCTGTATCCTTTTTGATAATTTACCTTTATTTCATAAATCCCGCCGCCAACAGATTTACAGTTTGAAAAATTACCTTGCTTTACCCTATTTATATAAGTTCCCACAATTTTCTTAACATTTTCTGGTAAATATAGGAACCACTCTTCAAAAATTCTTGTCTTCCTATCTATTAACATTCTTTTCTCTCTCTCAATATAAAGTATCATATAATATACTTTTTGTCAATGCTCTGTAGTCGTTCATAACATATTGGACTTTTAGGTATTAAGAAAGAATAGCCATTAAATAATGAAGAGGCGTTTGATAATTTAAACCTCTGTGAAATCTTTGCGTATTATACCAATTTATCCAATCTTTTATTCTTTCGTTTGCTTCTTGGCAATTGTCTATGCAATCCTCCTATAAACAAACTGCTCTTTTATCGTTCTGTTAAACCGTTCTATATAAGCGTTGCTTTTTGGACTTCTTGGATAATTCCAAAAATGCGTTAAGTTGTTTTCCTTCAAATAATCACTGGCATATCCGTCAATTTTACTTCTTGGCTTATACTTCTTTCTCGCTTCCTTTGCGAGCTTTAATCCTTTGCCTTGATAAAACAGCACTACTTTTTCTCGCTTCTTCGCTACTTCCTCAATATCTTCTTTTGCTACTGCTTTTTCTAGTCCTTTTTGCGCTCTTGTGTGCCTCATCTTGTAAAACTTGTTCTAATACTGCATACTCCTACCTCGCATATTTTTTGCCAAAGACATTTAGCCGCTTAATCCCTTTTATCTCTTTTTCTTCTTTATACTCTTTTAGTCCAATATCTCTTCAAACTTTTTCAGTCTGTAGTATCTCTGGCATTTAAAAAACCAAAAGAGGACTGGTAAAATATTTTAAACCTAAGGATGAGGAATTAAGTATGAAGAATGACAGCTATCTTCGTTTGGTTTTAAACAAAG
Organism: Endomicrobium sp.; assembly: GCA_031289585.1. Taxonomy (GTDB): domain Bacteria; phylum Elusimicrobiota; class Endomicrobiia; order Endomicrobiales; family Endomicrobiaceae; genus Endomicrobiellum. The sequence goes on from JAITPF010000041.1 coordinate 5,746, forward strand.
AAGAGTCTTATGTATTTCTTTAAATGTTCTTTTCTCCCTGCGGGAATTCACGTTGTCCGTCATTGCGAAGCCTGAAGGACTGTGGCAATCTTTTCTTTCAGTCTTGTCCGTCATTGCGAGATTGCGTAGCAATCGTGGCAATCTTTCTTTTACTAACTGCATAGATTTGCTTCGTCGGGACTTTGTCCCTACCCTCGCTGCCTTCGGCAGTGCGCAATGACAGCGAAAAACGTGGATTCCTGTTTTCACAGGAATGACACGTCCCTTTTTGGTCAATGAATACAAAAGACTTTATATTATAGCTTCTTTTTCTTTTTTATCTTGTCGTTGCACTTAATCTAAAATCCATTCCTAAATTATGCACAAACGACATTATGCTATGAAACGACGGGTTAGCATTTTTTGACAACATTCTATATACGCTACTTCTTTCAATTTTAGTTACTTTGGCAAGAGTAGATATTTTCCCTTCTGCCATTGCTATTATTTTTAAACTATCTAAAAATAACGCTGTGTCTCTAGTCTTGTTATACTTCTCTATAACGTGATATTTATACTCTTTAAGTTCTCTTGGATTTTTTCTTAAACGTCTCGCATAATCCTCAAAAAAATCTGTTCTTATTATTTCAGTATCCTCAAGCTTTATTCCTTCTATTTCTGTTATCTTTTTCATACATGCTCCTTTAATACTTCCTTTATTTTTATCGCTTTTTCTATATCTTTCGTCTGTTGTTTCTTATCAGCTCCACCATATAATAATATCAATATTGTTTCTCCGTTCTTTGCGTAATAAACTCTTATTCCTTTTCCATAATGTATTTTTAATTCAAATATCCCATTTCTTAGTAATTTGCAGTTTGAAAAATTACCTCTCTGTAAACTCAAAATGCCATCTGTAGTTTCTCTAGCAACTTCTCGCGCCTGTTTATTGAACCATCTATCAAAGAATCTCGTCCTTGATATTTCATATTTAGTTGTCATTATTTCCTCTTTACAATAGTTGTAATAGTAATTGTAGTATATATACCTCAAATTGTCAAGTATCCTGTAGTATCTCTGCCATTTAAAAACCAAAAGAGGACTGGTAAAATACTTTAAACCTAAGGATGAGGAATTAAGTATGAAGAATGACAGTTATCTTCGTTTGGTTTTAAACAAAGAGTGTCTTATGTATTTCTTTAAATGTTCTTTTCTCCCCGCGGGAATCCACGTTGTCCGTCATTGCGAAGCCCGAAGGGCTGTGGCAACCTTTCCTTTACTAACTGCATAGATTGCTTCGTCGGGACTATGTCCCTACCCTCGCTGCCTTCGGCAGTGCGCAATGACAGTCTTTTTCAAGTGAGTTGACGACCAACCATAGTTTCATAGTTCTGTCATACTACCCGTGACAATGAGTATTCATGTTTCATGTCATCATTAACCCAGTTGTATGCCTACTTGTTTGGCTATAAGCTTTTTATTTTCAATTGTTCTCATGCTGCAAACTTTGTGTTTGCCCATCTCCAACCTCATCAAGCTTTTACCCTATTGATGTTGGTGAGCATGATGTCTTCGGGCTTTTTGCCCTACAGAGGCTCGCTTTTCCAACACCTTTCACGCTTAATTGTATTCTTTTTTATAGAACAATTTTTGGAAATATCCCAGAAGTCACAAAAGCAATGCTTATATAGAACGGTTTAATAGAACGATAAAAGAGTAATCGGTAAATAACACCAAGATGAAAATAAGCCGCATTTGGACGAGTATTATAGGGTTAAAGGGATAAAAAAGCACATCAGTGTCAAAAGCATAGGCAGGAATAAAAATATTGAAAGACAAAGGGGAACTCGGAGAGGGGATTAAATTAAGGCTAAATGGTAAGAGCGGGGAAGAAAGCGAAGTAAAGCGAGAAGAAATAAAAAAGAAAAAATTTGTTTATAGAAACGAAGATTGCATTGCAGATTGCCAAAAGAGCAATCAAAGACTTGCCGAGTACTTATTTTGGTATAATACGCAAAGGTTTCATAGAGGTTTAAATTATCAATCGCCGTTTCATTATACTTTGGCTTGCATAAATACCATAAAGTCCATTATGTTATGAGATACTACAACTAATTGACTTCTTTTTTTATAAACTATATTATAAGTAAAGAGTACAATATATTGAGTAATTTGTTAAATAGGAGCAAGTATGTTTGAAAGGAAACTTGTTAGTCAATTGTTTCAGCGGATAACGGAAAAACGCCATTTTATACAGATAGTAATAGGTCCCCGACAGACCGGCAAAACTACGGCTGTAACCCAGGCAATAAAGAAGATAAAACTGCCTGTATATTTTGTCAGCGCTGATGCCGCCGCCGCTTTGCCCCGTCAATGGCTGAGTAACGAATGGGAACAGTCAAGAGTATTGCAAAAACAAAAAAATAAAGATGTGCTCCTTGTTATTGATGAAATCCAAAAAATTTCAGGCTGGTCGTCCATAGTTAAACAATTATGGGACGAAGACAGCCGTAACGGTATTCCGCTTAAAGTTATCCTTACCGGATCTTCCGCGTTATTATTGCAAAAAGGTTTAAAAGAGTCTCTTATGGGACGTTTTGAAGTTCTTTATAGTCCGCATTGGAACTTTTATGAATGTAAAAAAGCCTTCGGATACACTCTTGAGGATTTTATTTTCTTTGGCGGATATCCGGGTGCGGCGACATTAAAAAATGATGAGGAACGCTGGGCTCGTTATATAGGTTCTTCTATCGTGGAGCCTACTATTTCACAAGATGTTCTTTTGATGGAAGAAGTCCGTAAACCCGCGTTATTACACTCTCTTTTTAAGTTGGGAGCGATATATTCCGCACAGGAGTTGTCTTATACCAAGATTATGGGGCAATTGCAGGATGCAGGTAATACCGTTACACTTGCCCATTATCTGGACCTGCTAGAGAAGGCGAATGTGTTATGCGGTTTGCAAAAATTTTCACTAAATAAGGTTAAAGTCAGACAAAGTTCTCCAAGGTTTATGGTGTTTGATACGTCTTTAATGACATATTCCGATGGTGCAAGCCGCAAACGTTTGCTTGAAAATAGTGAAGCAAAGGGGCATTTAGTGGAAAGTGCGGTTGGTGCTTACCTGCTTGCCAAAGGAAAAGAAGAAGATTTTGACGTATTCTGGTGGAGAGATAGAGGGAATGAAGTTGATTTTGTCTTACAAAAAGGCGATAAGATTACTGCCGTTGAGGTTAAAAGCGGTAGACTTAAGAAAAACGGCGGAACTCTTGAATTTAAAAAATTATATCCGCAGGCATTGAGTTTAACGGTTGGAAGCTCAAATTTTAAGCTGGAAGATTTTCTGCTTGGAAAATTTGATCTATTTAAATAAAATTAAGTCCCTATATAGGGAATAGGAAATTTGCAAAGTTACAAAGCGTTTTGCAATTTTGAATTTGGGTTCTCTAATTTAACTTTCCCGTCGTACAGATATAAAAAAATATGGTTCAAGATTGCAACATTGTAACTTGACGAAGCGATAAAAGCGCCTTATTGTAAATCAGACCATCAAAGATGTATAGTGCATCAGATAAGAAATTGGGTAAAATATGTATCGTATAAAGATTTAAGAGAAGCGTGCAGAGATTTAAAGAAGATATACACATCGCCCAAGGAAGAAGTGGGACAAGAAGCATAGGAAGAGTTTAGAGGCAAAAATGGGATATGAAGTATCCATATATATCAAAGAGTTGGCAAAACGATAGGGAATACTTATCGACATTTTGGAATATCTGCCGGAGATAAGGAAGCTAATTTATACAACAAATCTTATAGAATCGTTTAACCGCTGTATGAGAAAAATTACTAGAAATCAGGAGGGGGGGGTATTTCCAAGTGAAGATTCGCTGCTTAAAAGCCTGTTTTTAGGTATTAAACGGCTTGAAAAAAAGTGGACTTCAAAGGTTCATAATTGGGGCGAAATTTACAGTCAACTTTTGATTATTTTCGGATAAAAATTAGAAACACATATTTACAGCTTTACATAATCAGCTTAACAGTCTCCATTTCAATGATTACTTTATCTAAATCTTTCGGCGTAGTCAATTGCGTACATCTTTTCTACTAATTCTAATCATATATTCTTAAAAAACTCTTTATTCCTTTATTATCTATTTTAAATTCAATAATGCGTTTTTGTCTAATACTTCGCAGATCCACAAGCAAACAAGCCAAAAAAAGATTTGCCAATAAAATTCACAAAAAATTCACAATATGCCTCTCCTAAGAATCATTTTGTCCATTACACTATTAAAGTATTTAGGGGTGAAGATGCGTTTAAGAACTGATTAGGAGGAAAATATGAATATTAAAGAAATTTTGTTTAAGAAAATATTTCAATTTTTACAAGAGAGGAGAAATAAAATGACTTTTTTAAAGAGAATAGTACCAGTTCTTGCAATATTAGGTTTTCTAGTAATGTTTGCGGGAGAAACAGTGTGGGCAATAAGTAAAGAAGAGGGTGCGCGTCAAATAGAAGAATTAGGGAGGTTATCAGCAGAAGAAAAAGGGAAGTTTATCTCTGAGATAAACAATGTTTGGAGATTCAGCCCAATTGGCGTATTTACAAGAAGCAAGATTGTGGAACAAGCAAGAACAAGGGATGCGTATTATGCTTTAGATCTTTTAAAGTTTGATGTGAATGTGCAACAAGTATTGAGAAACGCTATGAGTAGAGAAGAATTGACCAGACTTGTATTAAGCGCAACCACTGAAGCAAAGTTGAAAGCTTTAAGTAATGATATAACAACAGGACTAGATGCAAGACTTAATGCCAGTGACCAAGCAACAACAGAAAAACTAGACGCTAGCACAAAAGCCACAACTGGTGTAAAAGGTGCAGTAGATAAAGCAACAGCAGCA
>JAITPF010000038.1 GCA_031289585.1 Endomicrobium sp.
TGATGATGGGAGACAATAGAGATTTTTCTTTTGATTCGCGCTTTTGGGGACCATTGCCTGATAAGTATATAAAGGGTAAGTCCTTATTTCTGTACTGGCCAATTATACGTTGGAAAATATTATAAAAATTGGTTTTGCAAATATGGCGGTGTTGTCTTTTGTTTCGTCCAGATTTAGTAGTGATTGTATTGTGTTCGTTATTTTCTTACTTCCTACCCGCAATGGCATGCGATGAGTGGTGTTTCTATAATTGTACATAGTAGAGGAGGACATCTCACCCTCTGTAATCTTCAATGCGGCTGCGCTAACTAGGGTAGAAACAACACAAGCACTTTGAGCAATCTTGTTAGCTTTTTAAAAGACACAATTTAGGCGATTTTAAAGTAGATATAATCTAGAGGGAATGAATAAAAGCTTACTCGTTCCCTCTAGATTGTTGGGTTTTTGAAAAAGATATTAGGCTTATTTTTTAACAGACATTTGTTTATGGAAAGATTACTAAATAATATTAATCTATCTTTTTCTTATTGCTAGTTTCAGAACAATACCATTGTTTTTGCCATATTAGAGTAGACCTGACTTTAAATCTTCAGTTTATTCTTTAAGCTTTCCACAACAGAGTAAGGCACTTTTACCTTTCCCATAACTGGAGGTTCTTCTTTATATGGACCATGGCAGTCCGAACCACCAGTTACAAGAAGATTAAACTCTTCAGCAAGACTCAAAAATCTTTTTACTGCACTTTCCGGATGTTTTATATGCCAAGCCTCAATACCCATAAGTCCATCTTTCACAAGAGATTCAAATACACTTTTATCATTATAGTAAATATAGTATGGGTGCGCTATAACAGGCACTCCACCAACACTTAAAATAAGGTTTATTGCTTCTTTTGCCGATACTGAATATTTAGGAACATAAGCAGGCTTATCATAAGCTAAATATCGTTGAAACGCTTCTTGAATACTTCCAACAAGTCCTTCTTCAAACAAAGCTTTTGCAAAATGTAATCTACCTATAGATTTATTTTCAGCATTTTTTACAAAATCCTTACTTTTTAACTCAGCACCGTTTTTTTTAAGCTTTTCAAGTATTTTTATAGCTCTTTGATGCCTTGCTTTTTTTAAAACAACTAAAGCATTTTTTAGTTTTTCAGATTTATAATCTATATAATACCCCAAAACATGCATCTCGCTCTTTTGAGAATCCAATATAACTTCAGACGACAATTCAATTCCAGGAATAACTTCAATCCCTGTTTTTAATGCGATTTCTAAAGCTTCATCAATTCCATCAACAGAATCGTGGTCCGTTATACTTATTGTCGCAAGTTGTATTTTAGACGCATATTCTACTGCTTCTTGTGGAGTAAATACCCCATCAGAATAATTGGTATGGATGTGCATATCAACATATAAGTTATTACCCATCAAAGAAGCTCCAAAGGCAAAACTACAAGAATAACTACTTTGTTATCTTGGAAGGGAAAAATTATGTCTGGATCTTGCAGCAAAACATTTGTGCCAAGAAAGAATGTTTTCATAGCATCTTTCGCTCCTTTATCTTTTAGACATCATTATACTAAAATTTTATATACTTTATGCACAATGCTAGTTTATGATAATAAATTATTCTCAAATCCTGTAAAAATAATACAGGCTTTTAATGATGTTGAATTTATTAATGCTTTTTGTGAAATTGAAAAATATAAGAAAAACCATTTCTTGCTTGGATACATAAAATATGAATCAAAAGATATATTTTATGGGAAAAAGAAAGTAAGTGCACTACCGCTTTTATATTTTGAAGCTTTCAAAAAATTCAAAGATTTCAATCCTCACATTAATACTCAATACACGCTTAATGTATATCCATCTATAAGTTTTGACGATTATCTTGCAGATATAAAAACAATTAAAACTGAAATTGCAGAAGGTAATACTTATGAAGTCAATTACACATTTGATTTTAATGTAGAATTCAACGGAGATGAATTTGAACTATATAAATATCTTTTGCAAAAACAAAACACACCATACACTGCATTTATAAAAAATAAATTCGATACATTATTATCTTTCTCGCCAGAACTATTTTTTACCGTTGAAAATAACCATATAATAACAAAACCCATGAAAGGAACTATCAAGCGCGGAGCAAACGAAAAAGAAGATAAAGAAAATATTAAATTCTTAAAAAGTGACATCAAAAACTTATCAGAAAACATTATGATAGTTGATTTATTGAGAAATGATCTTGGCAAAATTGCAAAAATAGGAACAGTCAAAGCAACAAATTTATTTAATATTGAAACGCATCCTACATTACATCAAATGACGTCACAAATAGAAGCAGATTTAAAAGAAAATACTTCCCTTTTAGATATTTTAAAAGCATTGTTTCCAAGCGGTTCTATAACAGTCGCCCCCAAAATAAGTACAATGAATATTATAGATCGCATAGAAAAAGGTAAGAGAAATATTTACTGTGGAGCAATAGGATTTATAACACCAAAGAAATATATATTCAGTGTTCCTATAAGAATTTTACAAAAATCAATCGATGATAAAAATTTTAAATACAGAGCTGGAAGTGCAATTACCTGGGATTCTAATATACAAGACGAGTGGATGGAAGCAATAACAAAGGCTAAATTTTTAAATACGAATTTTCAAATCATTGAAACTATGAGAATTAAAAATAAAAAAGTTTTATTTATAGATCAGCATCTTACAAGAATGCATAATTCTGCAAAGAATTACGGATTTTCTTTTGACAAAAACAGTGTAAAAGTTAATACTAATAATGATGGAATTGTAAGAATACTTTTAGATAAAACAGGAAAAATAAACATTGAATATAAAAAAATAAAAGGAGATAAAACAAATAAAATAAGAATTTCCTCTATCGTAGTTAACAGCAACAGCGAATTCTTATATCATAAAACGACTTACAGACCTTATTACAACACAAATTACGATGAATATTATGATGAAATATTTTTTAATGAAAAAGACGAATTGACAGAAGGTAGTAGAACAAATATTTGCTCGAAATTAACAATAAGTTATATACACCTACGTTAAAATCAGGGCTTTTAAATGGCATCTTACGACAAAAGCTTATCGATGAAAACAAATGCGTTGAAAAGATTATGCAAAAAAAAGATTTATATGAAGCAGATAATATATATTGTATAAATTCTGTAAGAGGAATAAAAAAAGTAGAGCTGATATGATTTTAATAGTTCTGCTTCATCGACTTTGTCGTTCCGCAATTGACGAGGTTTATAATAACATAAAGACAAAATTATTTGTTTTTTAGTGCGGTATTTATTAGACCTTTAAAAAGTGGATGCGCTTTCATTGGCCTTGAAGCAAATTCTGGATGAAACTGCACGCCTATAAAAAATGGATGCGTTTTTATTTCTACAATTTCAGGAAGTACTCTCTTGTGGTATGCACTTACTGAAAGCCCCACTTTTTCCAGTACTTTTATAAACTCAGGATTCATTTCATACCTATGTCTATGTCTCTCCTCAATTTCCGTAGATTTATATAATTTATGCGCTAATGTATTTTTCTTAATTTCAGATTTATAGTTTCCAAGCCTCATTGTACCGCCCCTGTATTTGATATTTTTCTGTTCGTCAAGAATTTTTATTACAGGGTACTTTGTATTTTCATCAAACTCTGTAGAGTTTGCTCCTTCAAGTTTTGCTAAATTCCTTGATGACTCTATAACAATACATTGCATTCCCAAACATATACCAAGAAATGGAATTTTATTTCTTCTTGCATAAGTTATTGTCTTTATTTTACCTTCTATACCTCTATTACCAAACCCACCAGGAACCAAAATAGCATCATAATTCTTTAATTTCTCAACCAAATTTTTATCTTCAGCTCCAAGATAATGTACTTCTGCCCTTGTATTTAATTCTGCCGCAGCAATATTTAAAGATTCATCAATGGACTTATAGGCATCTTTTAAATCTGCATATTTACCTACAACAGCAATTTTAACTTTTTTGTCAAATTTGCTTATAGACTTTATTTTTGTAAACCACGTTTTATCAAATTTCTTTTTGGGTTTTATATTAAGTTTTTCTATTATTAGAGAATCAACATTTTGTTCATACAACGCTTCTGGAATATAGTAAATCGATGGAGCGTCTAATGCCTCAACAACACACTCTTCTTTTACATTGCAAAAAAGTGATATTTTCCTCTTTAACGATTCGTCAAGTGCATGTTCAGTTCTACATATTATCATATCAGGAGAAATACCTATTTCTCTCAATTTATTAACTGAATGCTGTGTAGGTTTTGTTTTTAACTCGTGAGCGCCTGCAATATATGGAACAAGTGTAACATGAATACTAAAAATATCTTCTTTTTTATTTTCAAGTTGAAATTGTCTTGCAGCTTCCATAAAAGGGAGTCCTTCAATATCTCCTACAGTTCCTCCTATTTCAATTATAGAAATATCACAGTCAGCCTTTAAAGCTACAAAACGTCTTTTTATTTCGTCTGTAATATGAGGTATAACCTGAACTGTAGCTCCGTCATAATCTCCTCTTCTTTCTCTATTGATTACAGTTTGGTAAATATCGCCAGCAGTATTCGTATTGGCTTTACTTGTGTAAACATCCAAAAACCTTTCATAAGTTCCCAAATCTAAATCTGATTCTGCCCCGTCCGTTGTAACAAAAACTTCACCATGTTGGTAAGGGTTCATAGTTCCCGGATCTACATTTATATAAGGATCAAACTTTATCATATTAACTTTAAAGCCGTGAAGTTGCAGAAGTTTGCCTATACTCGCCCCTGAAATGCCTTTGCCTAAAGAACTTACAACTCCACCGGTAATAAAAATATACTTTGTCATTTAACAATCTTCCTTATACGTATTCTTTGAAATTTTTGTAGGATATTTTCCAGTAAAACACGCAGCGCAGAAAACATCGTCTTTTTTACTACTAAAAGAACAAGCTTTAACAAGATTGTCTAAAGTTAAAAAAGTTAAACTATCGACACTCAAATATTTTCTCATTTCTTCAATTGAATTATTTGCAGCTATTAAATGTTCTTTACTTGGGGTATCAATTCCATAGTAACAGGAGCTGATTATAGGTGGACAAGATAATGCAAAGTGTATTTTCTTTACACCAACCTCTTTTAAAATGTTTATCAACCTTTTTGAAGTTGTCCCTCTTACTATTGAATCATCAATAAGCACTATTTCTTTACCATATACAACTTCTTTTATCGGGCGAAGTTTAAGACTTGCAGTTAAATCTCTTAAAGTTTGTGACGGTTTTATAAAAGATCTTCCAACATAATGATTTCTAACAAAACCATTTTCAAAAAGTATATTTGATGCCCTTGAAAATCCCAATGCTGCAAAATAACCAGTATCAGGAACAGGCATAACAATATCAGCTTTTATATTTTTCATTTGTTGTGCAAGATATTCGCCCATTTTTACTCTTGCTTCTTTTACTGTTTGTCCAAACACTATACTGTCAGATCTGGAGAAATAGACCTGTTCAAAAATACAAGTGTTTTGTTTTTTTGGTTTTTTATATAGAAAAGATTTTTTAATTCGACCATTTTCTATCATTATAATCTCACCAGGCTTTATGTCTCTTATATATTTACCACCAATAACTTCAACTGCAGAACTTTCTGAAGATATTATATAGGAGTTAGCTATTTTTCCTAAAACTAAAGGTCTAAAACCATTTTCATCTCTTGCACCTATAAGAGTTCTATCTTTAAGTATTACAAGAGAAAAAGCTCCTTCAAGCTTACGCATTGAATTTGCAACTATATTTGCAAGACTGCCCTTGGACATAGCTATAAGATGAAGCAATATTTCTGTATCTGAAGTATGGTTAAAAATTGCGCCTTTTTTTAAAAGCATTTCTTTTATTTGAGGAAAATTTGTTATGTTTCCATTATGTGCTACGGAAATGTTTCCATGAATACAGTTTATCTGAAAAGGTTGGGCATTTATCAAAGAACTCTTTGAAGAAGTTGTATAACGAACGTGACCTATAGCTGCAGTACCTGGAAGTTTATTCAATAAAATTTCATCATTGAAAATTCTTGAAACAAGTCCCATAGATTTAAAAGTTTTCATTTTTTCTTTGCCACTTACTGTTATACCCGCAGATTCTTCACCTCTATGCTGTAAAGTAAGAAGCCCCGCAGAAGCTAAAACGGAAGCATTTTCATTATTTTCAACACCAATTATTCCACACATAAATAAATTGCCTCTTTACAAAAAAATAAAAAATATGCTCCCCATGTGTGCTTATAAGCACACATAGTGAACTACTTAAAATATAACTTTAACATTAAAAACTAAAGATAACTAGAGTCTATTCATAACTTAATATTCCATTCAATGTGGAAATCAAGAATGAATGATATTATAAATTAATACAATTTTCAATATTCTGTAGTTCATCGTATGAATCATACGCTCTCAAATAAGACATCACTTTTTCCAAATTAGTTAAAATAGAACATCCGCATTTGACTGCCGTTTTCCTTATTTCAGAATTATTATGCAGTTCATCAACACTTAAATTTTTGTTTATATTTATTACAAAATCCACTTTTCCATCAACTATAATGTCAACTGCACGCGGATTTCGATTCCAGTGGACTGTATTAACTTTATAACCTCTATCTTCAAGATATTTCGCAGTTCCTTTGGTTGCATAAACTGGAACATCTAATTTATAAAGATTATCCACTACTTCCATAAACTTAACTTTATCTTTTTCTCTTCCTGTGCTTAAAAGAACTCCCTTTTTAGGTTTTCTTATCTGAGTTGCTTCCATTGACAAAAGCATTGCGTGATCAAACTTTTCACCCAAACAGCCCACTTCACCTGTAGAAGCCATTTCTACACCTACAACAGGATCTGCTCCATCTAATCTTTGAAAGCTAAACATTGAAGCTTTCACTCCTACATAAGGTATCTCGCTTTCATCTATTAAAATCTTTTTTACTTTCTCGTTATTCATCACTTTACATGCAAGCTCAGCAAGATTTACATCTGCAACTTTGGAAATGAATGGAAACGATCTCGAAGCTCTTGCATTACATTCAATAACTTTAACATCATTATCTTTAGCTATAAATTGTACATTAAAAGGACCGTTTAAATTAAGACCTTTCACTGTCTTTCTTACTATATCTTTTATAACGTTTACTGTGTGAACATATATTTTCTGCGATGGAAACACCATTGTAGCATCACCGCTGTGAACTCCTGCATTTTCAATATGTTCGCTTATGAGCGAAAGTATTACTTCGCCATTTTTCGCAACTCCATCACATTCAATTTCTTTCGCATCAAGAATAAATTTTGAGATAACAACAGGGAAATCGGCTGAAATATCTTTTGTAAGAGATAAATAATAATCCAAACTTTGTTTATCATTTGCAACGTTCATAAGAGTTCCTGAAAGCACAAAACTTGGACGAATCAAAACAGGAAACCCGACTTTTTTTATAAAATTTTCTATATCAGCAATAGAAACAGCAGAAGTCCATTCCGGCTGATCTATACCTAGTTTATCAAGCAAGCTTGAAAATTTTTCTCTGTCTTCAGCTTCATCAACGCTCTTGTGGCTATGTCCTAAAATATTTACCTTTGCTTCGCTTAAAGGCTGAATTAAATTATTAGGATTTTGTCCCCCCATACACGCAATTACGCCTTTAGGATTTTCAATATCTATAATATCCAATACTCTTTCAAATGAAAGTTCTTCAAAGTAAAGTCTGTCTGAAGCGCTATAGTCTGTCGAGACTGTTTCTGGATTGCAGTTAATAATAACACTGTCGTTTTTCTTATTTTTAAAATAACTGCTTGTCATTACTGAACACCAATCAAATTCCAAGCTACTTCCTATACGATAGCTTCCACTTCCAAGAGTTATAATACTCTTTTCATTTTTCTTTGGAAATACATCACTGTGTATCCCATCATAAGTGAGATACAAATAATTAGACTTTGTAGGATATTCTGATGACGTCGTATCTATCTGTTTTACAACAGGTAAAATTCTAAGTTTCTTTCTCAATTTTCTCATACCGAAAGACAAAGTTCTTATTTGCTTTATACTCAGTTTTACTTTACTGTTTAAACATGCCAAGAGATATATCTTTGTAAGCTGAAAATCAGAAAAACCTCTTGACTTTAAACGCTGCAAATGATCTTTTGGGATTTGTTTATAAGTATTATATATTTCCTGAGCTGTAAAATTATCTTTCTTATCTCTTTGTTTAAAGAAATTAAGCAATTCTATCTCGACATTTGCAAGATATAAAATGTGCGACAGAAACCAATAATCTATTTTTGTCTTTTCATATACGTATTCAAGAGTTTTTCCTCTCTTAAATGTTTCATAAATTGCAAAAACTCTTAAATTTGTTGGCAACAAAAGCTCTTTTTCAAGTTCTTCATCAGAAGCATTGCTCAAAACATTTGCTGTTATGCCATCTTCATTTTCGTTAACCATTCTCAAAGCTTTTTGCAAAACTTCGCAGAAATTTCTTCCTATAGCCATAACTTCACCGACAGATTTCATCTGTGTACCAAGATTTTTTGAAACTCCGCTAAATTTGCTTAAATCCCAACGTGGAACTTTTAAAGTAACATAATCAAGCGACGGTTCATAAAATGCCGAAGTAGTACCCGTGACAGGATTTTTAAGTTCAAGCAAATCAAATCCTATAACTATTTTTGCAGCTATATATGCAATAGGATATCCTGTAGCTTTGCTTGCCAAAGCGCTTGAACGCGATAACCTTGCATTAATTTCAATTACATAAAAACCATAATCTTTTGGATTCAAAGCATATTGCACATTACATTCTCCGACAATACCTACATTTTGTGCAATTTTAATTGCCGTATCTCTTAACATATTGTTTTCAGTATTATTTATTGTTTGGCACGGAGCAATTACTATAGAATCTCCAGTATGTATTCCCATAGGGTCAAAATTTTCCATATTACATATTGTTATAGTATTTCCTGTTTTATCGCGCATAACTTCATATTCTATTTCTTTCCAACCGTGTAAAGATTTTTCAATCAACACCTGTGGAGAACTCATAAACGCTGCCTGCGTAAGTTCTTTGAGTTCTGCGGCAGTCCTTGCAAGACCGCTGCCAAGTCCGCCAAGAGCGAATGCAGACCTTGTTATAACAGGGTAGCCTATTTGTTCTGCAGTTTTTAACGCTTTCTCTACAGTTGAAACAGCGTGACTTTTTGCTATAGGGGCATTTATTGACTTCATTTTTTGAGCAAAAAGCTCTCTGTCTTCCGATAATTCAAGCGCGTTAACCTGCGTTCCCAAAACCTTTACATTGTATTTTTTCAAAACGCCACGTTTTTCAAGGTCTATAACACAGTTTAATGACGTCTGACCACCAAAACTCGAAATAATAGCAGCTGGTTTCTCAATTTTAATAATTTTTTCTACCCAGAAAGGAGTTATAGGATACAAATAAACTTTTTTATTCGGACCTTTATTCGTTTGAACAGAAGCTATGTTAGGATTAATAATTATAACTTCAAGTCCTTCTTCTTCCAAAGCTTTTACAGCCTGCGAACCAGAATAATCAAATTCCCCTGCTTGTCCAATAGACAAAGCTCCAGACCCTAAAAGAATTACTTTTTGTTTTCTTCCATTTTTCGGCAGTAAAAAATCTAAAATCGGCATATTTTCTCTCTTTATATTCAACTTTTAATTTTTGTTGTTTGTTACTTCACTGTATGGTATGCTATTTTCAAATAATTTACAAATGCCGAACAAACCACCAACATGAATTTTGCTTCTTTAAATGATACATTTTCTCTATCCTCGCGAGGAGGGACAAAATCCCGACGAAGCAATCTATGTTGTTAAGTCTTGTCGTCATTGCTAAGAATGAAATGACAAAGCAATCTTTGTCATCAAGAACAGATTGCCACGCCTACTTCGTAGGCTCGCAATGACGGACAGAGCTAAAAGAAAAGATTGCCACACTGCTTCGCAACCCTCTCTGCCTTCAGCAGCACACAAATGACAATAAAAAACGATTCTGTCACAACTTACTTCAAAAGAACCTTTTTATTCCACGGTTTAAAAAACAACCTATAAACGCTGTAAAGTGCAATTAGCCAAATGGAAGCTATCATTACTGTTATACGTGTTGCTTCTCCTACGACAAGCATAACCGCTATAATTGCTAAAACTACTAAAACTATATAATTTGAATAAGGATAAAATAACATTGGATATTTTAATTTTGCAATATCATCAGCACTTTTACCACAACGTGAATACATCTGCACTATTACTATAACTCCCCAAACCCAAAGTGCTAAAGATGTTATAATACCTGCCAATGTCATAAATACACTTTTAGGCATAACATAATTTAATACCACACTTATCAAAGCTACTATAAATGAAACAATAATAGCATTAGCCGGTATCTTATTTGAATTTGAATTTGAATTTGAATTTGAATTAGCTTTAGCTAAAAATTGTGGCGCTTGTTTTTGTAAAGCCAAATTATAAAGCATTCTGCCATTACTAAACATTCCACTGTTACAAGACGAGAGAGAAGCTGTAATTACTACAAAATTTACTATTGCCGCTGCCTGTTTTATCCCTAATCCATAAAATGTTGAAACAAATGGACTTTCCGTAACTCCACCGCCTTTTGAGATACTCATCCATGGATAAATACACATAATCACAAAAAGTGTACCTACGTAAAATAATATAACTTTCAATACAACTTTATCAATTACAGATGGGATAGTCTTTTCTGGGTTCTTTACTTCACCAGCTGTTATACCTATAAATTCGACATCAATAAAAGCAAATATTGCCATAGTTAAAGCCTGTAAAACTCCTGAAATTCCAAAAGGGAAAAACCTCCCTTAAGAGTATAAAGATTAGATAGTCCTATAGCGTAACCGCCACTTTCGACACCAAAGAATATAATCGCTATGCCTGCAATTATTATAAATATAATCGTAATAACTTTTATCAAAACAAACCAAAATTCAAATTCACCAAACATTCTTACATTAAAAAGATTTGACGCCATTATGCATACTAAAGAACCCAAAGCCGGTATCCATTGAGGTAATGCAGTCCACCAAAAATTGCAATATATTCCAATTGCCGTAACCTCAGCCATACAAATTACAACCCACATAAACCAATATGTCCAACCTACCATAAATCCCCGCGCATGGACTAATAAATTCATGAGCGTAGGTACTAAAAGACCCTGATACAGGGTTTTCAACAGCAAGTTCTCCTAATGCACGACGCATAATAAAATAAATAACAATGCCGCCTAAAAGATACGATAATAGCGGATGGTCCCGCAAAAGAAATAGTACTGCTAGAAGCAAGAAATAAGCCAATTCCTATGGCTCCGCCTATTGCTATAAGTTGGACATGCCTTTCACTCAAACCTCTTTGCAAGCTTTCATCATCATGCTGTCTCATTTCATCTCTCAGGACTGGGTTTATAGTATATTTTTTACATTTGTTAAAATATTATTTGAAAATAAAACATCCTCTTTAGTTTCCGCAATAATATTTACATCATATTTATCTACAACCTCTTTATTAAATGTAGATTTATAAAGTACAAAATAATATTTCTTATTAGATCTAATCATATCATCAAATTCTTTAGATGACACATGTTTTATATCTCGATTTGCATAAAATAAAAAAACACATGTATAAAATTTAGGCTTTTCGGTAGTGTATATTTGGTCTTTTATTTCCATCATTTTAGGAATTAAACTGATTGTGTTAATATAATGTTGATTATCAAGTGTTCTAGGTAAAAACTTTATAGAAAAACACAGAAATGAAATAATAATAGAAATCAACAACAAATATGAAATAATTGCATTTTTACGGTTTTTAAAAACATATAACAAACCACTAGTGGATACAATAGCAAAAGGAACATATATTGGGACTATAAAATGAGGTTGGTATCCTTTCACACAATGAAATAGAATCAGAGGTAAAAAACCCCATATAATCACAAACTTTTCAAAAGAGTTTGAAAATATTAGTTTGTCCCCTATTACTTTTCTTGTGATAACAAATGCTCCAATCAGCATAAAAATAAGCCAAGGTTCATAGTTTGCAGAAAGGATATCAATATATGACCACCAATCAGCTCCAACGAATGGACTCTCGTTAACTTGAATTCCTGTTAAAATTTTATATGGTGTAGCTAGATATTGCTTAAGAAAAAAATCTCCATACTTTCGATATGCCAAAATATACCACGGCATTACAATTATCGCTGTAAGTAACAAAGAAAAATATAAATGTTTATTAAAAATTATTTTTCTTCTATCAGGTATACTCATTACATAACAAAATACTACAGGCAAGATAAATAATCCCATTGCCTGCCTTATAAGTATTGAAATTGCTAAGAAAAAGCCAAATAAATAATAGTAAACTGGTTTATCTTCTGTAACAGCAATATAAAAAGTCATAACAGTAAATGTAAAGAAAACAGCAAAATTACCATCAGGATAAATTGTTCTTGAATGGTAAAGAAATTGCTGTGTAAAAAGTAAAACCATAGAACTTATAAAAGCAAACTTATAATCATATTTCTTTTCTAAAATTAAAAACATAAATAATATACATATAAATCCTAAAACTGCCGACGGAAATCTCATTGCAAAAGAGTTAAATCCAAATACATATCCACAAACAGCATTCATCCAATAAAAAAAAACTCCTTTAGCATCTTCAAAATTCGGTTCGTTATTATATGTCAACGTTAAAAAATCATTACTTCTAACCATTGTCTTTGAAACATTAGCATAATAATATCCATCGGTAGAGAGAGGATTTACACCAAGATTATTAAAAAAAATATATCCCATTATTAACAATAACGATATAAATAAAAAGTTTCTTCCAAAAGAAATATTCCCTGTAAAAAATGAAACTATTATATTTTTAATTTTTAACATAGTTGCGACATATTCCTATTTCTTTATTAATGAAATAAATTTATCCATAATCCAGCTTGTATCGTTTGGACCACTTGAAGCCTCTGGATGAAACTGTACTGACATAAATGGTTTGGTTTTATGTTTTAATCCTTCCACAGAATCATCATTTGCGTTTTCAAACCACAATTCCCAGTCCGGTTGTATTGAACTTTTTTCAACAGCATACCTATGGTTTTGACTTGACATATACGCATTTTTCCCAGGCAGTGAAAATACTGGCTGATTATGACTTCTGTGTCCATGGTTAAGCCTTTTTGTTTTTGCTCCCGACGCAAGCGACAAAAGCTGATGTCCAAGACATATCCCTAAAATGGGTTTATTTAAACATAAAACATCTTTTCTTATTCTTTCAACTAAATCACCTGTATTTTTTGGATCTCCGGGACCATTGCTTATAAGCCAGCCATCACATTCTACTTTAGAAAAATCGCTATCCCACGGTAAAAGTCTAACTTCACAGCCCCTTTCAACAAGCATTCTCATAATGTTCCACTTTGCACCACAGTCAATAACTGCAACTTTCTTTAAACCTTTTCCCATTATCACTTTTTCTTTTGTTGACACCGATGGCATTAAATTATATTTTGACGGATCAACATATTCATTATCTTTAAAATTTTTTAAAAACTCAAATTTATTTTTATCCTGCGGTCTCGCACTCTCAGGAACAATTCTACCCCAAAGATTTCCACTTTCTCTTATCATCTGTACTAAATATCTTGTATCAATACCTGCAATACCAGGGATATCTTGACTTTTCATCCAGTTTTCAAGAGAAATTCCACCATCATGATGATGGCAACCGTCATAAATATCTGAAACTATAATCCCCTGTGTTTTTATTGAAGAACTTTCATGTCCTTTAGACATAAAAAAATTCCCACTTTTAGGAGCGGGAATTCCATAATTGCCAATAAGACAAAAACTAAAAACTAGTATTTGTCCCAAGTATGACGGGTCTGTCATTGCTTCACTATAGCCAAGCATTCCAGTATTAAAAACCATTTCACCGCTAACACTTACATCGGCACCAATGGCACATCCATCAAGTCTTACGCCATTTGAAAGTTCAAGATAAGCTTTTTTGTATTTCTTGCCAAAAATCTTTTTCTCTTTTTCCACTTTATATTATTCCTTGTTAAACATTTTTCTATTTTTTTCCACCACTCATGAGGAAATAAAGATGAAAAGACAGTTATATAATTTTTAGGGTCTGCTCACACTAATAAGCACAATACATATTTGAATAAGGATTTTTATTTACTGCCATATATTTTGAAAAAGATTCTATTTTTAAATGTTTCAAATCCTTATTAAAAGTCTTTGCATAAAAATCAATATGTTTTTTAAGGAATGAGCAATCTTGGTCAGTAAGATCAACTTTAACAACTTCTTTTCCAAAATTATATTTATCTGGAGCACTGTTTAAATAAATAACACCGCCGTGTATACCTGTTCCACAAAATCTTCCTATTATATCTTCATTTTTTTCAAGATTTAAACCAAGTAGAATAATTGCTCCACCTGCCATATACTCTCCCAAAAATTCGCCGGCTTTACCACCTGCAACAATAACAGGTTTCATTTCCTTATATTCTTTCATGTGGATCCCAACTCTGTACCCAACATTTCCCTTAACATAAATTTCTCCACCTCTCATGGCATATCCCAGAGTATCTCCACAGTTACCATGAATTATTATTCTTCCATAGTTCATAGTATTTCCAATAGCATCTTGTGCATTTCCAAATATTTCAAGTTCAGCTCCATCCATATATGCAGCCATATCGTTTCCAGGTGTACCATAAATTTTTATTTTAACTTTTTTAGGCAACCCTCTTCCTATATATCTCTGTCCAAAAACATTTTTTAAAGTAATGTTTTTTTCAGTCTTAATTTCATTATCTATTGAACTGTTCAAATCACGGTAATAAACGTTTAAAGCATCGATAGTCTTCATTGTGCTACATCCTTTATGATTCCATATTTTTTATTCGCGTTGCTATAACACTAAAATCAAGTCGTCATCAACCCAGTTGAATATATCATTTAAAGTTTTAAAGTGGATTCCCACTGGAGTTTATCCTCGAATGTCCTTATCGGATGCAGGTATGACACGATATTTATGGTCTTGTCTGTCAATTGCAAGATTGCGTAGCAATCGTGCCAATCTTTCTTTTTAGTCCTGTCCGTCATTGCGAGTTGCGAAGCAACGTGGCAACCTTTCCTTTACTAACTGCATAGATTGCCACAGTCCTTCGGACTTCGCAATGACAACGAGATTGAACGACGCAGATTGCTTCGTCGGGACTTTGTCCCTCCTCGCAATGATGACAAAAAACAAATTATTTCACAGGTTTTGCCGGTTTGCAATAACGACGAAAAACGTGGATTCGCACTTTCGCAAGACATTACAACAGTTTACTCCTTTTGTCGTGTCCACGCCTCGCGGAAGCGAAGCTTCAAGCGAACATACATATTACAAAAGTCTTAAAGTGGATTCCAGCTGGAGTTTACCCTCAAGTGTCTTAATTGAAGGTGGAAATAACGCCTTTAACACAGCTTGCAACTTTGTTGCCAATTTTGTCGTAACAACGACGAGACCTAACAACACGATTCGCTTCGCCAGCCTGTCAGTTCGCAAGGAAACATAAATACAAAAAATGCTGTGTTTTCTACTCACCAGCGTATTTTATGCCTAAAATAGACAACTCTTTTTCGTTTAAGTCTATCCCTCTAAGCATAAGTCTATTGCCTCTTAAACTGTCAATAGCATTGATTCCCATTCCACCGAGCATTTCCTGAATTTCGTGGCTCCATGCAGATATTAAGCTTACAAGCCTTTTATACATAATGTCCGGATTAAGCCTCTTTACAAGTTCCGATTCCTGAGTTGCTATTCCCCAGTTACATTTTCCTGTAGAGCACGAATGACACATATGACACCCTAAAGCTATAAGTGCAGCTGAGCCTATATAAACAGCATCAGCACCTAAAGCAACAGCTTTCACTATATCCGCACTATTTCTGATACTTCCTGCAATAATAATAGAAACCTGATTTCTTATTCCTTCTTCTCTTAATCTTTGATCTATTGCAGCTAAAGCAAGTTCTATTGGAATACCTACATTATCTCTTACTCTTGTGGGCGCTGCACCTGTTCCACCACGAAAACCGTCAATCACAATAGCATCCGCTCCAGCTCTTACTATACCTGACGCTATAGTAGCAGCATTATGCACAGCTGCAATTTTTACAAAAACAGGTTTTTTATAAGCTGTAACTTCTTTTAATGAAAATATAAGCTGTCTTAAATCTTCTATTGAATAAATATCATGATGCGGAGCCGGTGAAATAGCATCTGAACCTATAGGTATCATTCTTGTTGTAGAAATATCTTCACCAACTTTTTTACCAGGTAAATGCCCACCAATACCAGGTTTTGCACCTTGTCCTATTTTAATTTCAATAGCAGCACCAGCATCTAAATACTCTTTATGAACACCAAATCTCCCTGAAGCAACTTGAACAATCGTATTTTTACCATATTTATAAAAATCTCTATTTAAGCCACCTTCACCAGTGTTATAAAAAATTCCAAGCTCTGTTGCAGCTCTTGCAAGAGACTCATGGGCATTTCTTGAAATTGCACCATAGCTCATTGCAGAAAACATAATTGGAACACTCAATTCAACCTGTGGAGGCATTTTTGTTACAAGTTTGCCTTTAGCATCAAATTCAAGTTTTTCAGGTTTTCTGCCTATTATAACTTTCGTTTCCATAGGCTCACGCAGAGGATCTATCGATGGGTTTGTAACTTGGCTTGCATTAAGCAGCATCTTATCCCAGTAAATTGGTAAAGGCTTGGGATTGCCCATACTCGAAAGCAAAACACCACCCGTCTGAGATTGCTTATAAATTTCTTTTATTACATTATCTGTCCAGTTTGCATTTTCTCTGAACTCAAGAGGATACTTTCTTATTATTAAAGCCTTCGTAGAACAAAGAACTACACACCTGTGACAATTAACGCATTTCATATCATCAGCATGAACAGTATTATCTTCTTTATCATAAAAATGCACTTTATTAGAGCACTGATACACACATACCTGACATTGAGTACATTTCTTTTCGTTTCTTATTACTTCAAATGCGGGAGTATTAAAGTCTAAACTCATTCCTTTTCTCCATCCAATAAAGCAATAACAGCTTCTCCGCCTTTGGGCGACCAGACCTTATCGGGATTATCACATATTATTCTTATTGCACTCTCTTCACTTGCAACATAAGTTCTGTCGCTTTTTTCAGCAGCAACCAAAGAACGAAGCTTAATTCTATCATTTACAGCTATCATTCCTTTTTCATATCCCAAAATTATTGAAAATGGTCCGTTAATTAAAGCGCTTGCATAAACAGCTCTCATACTTTTTAACTCATTTTGAAGTTCTTTATTTTCTCTTTCAATATCATCCCAAAAAGGAGCTGCTAGCACTTTTATCGCTTTTTCCATTGGCATCCTATGCTTTCTTACAAGCATATCAAACAAATAGGTTATTACTTCGGTATCAGTTTGAAGTGTACATTTGTATCCATACATTTCTACAAATCTTCTATTAGCATCATAAGAAGATATTTCGCCGTTATGTACCACCGACCAGTTAAGCATTGTAAAAGGATGAGCTCCTCCCCACCAACCTGGTGTATTTGTTGGAAATCTTCCGTGCGCTGTCCACAAATAAGCCTCATAAGTGTCAAGCATAAAAAATTCGCCAATATCTTCAGGGTATCCAACACCTTTAAACGCTCCCATATTTTTTCCACTTGAAAAAACATAAGCGCCTTTGTAGTCTTTATTTATTTTTATAATACATCTTGAAGTAAATTCGGCATCGTCCACAAAACCTTCTTTTATCATATAGGTTCTAGGATGGACAAAATAACGCCATATTAATGGTTTGTTTGTAACGCCTGGTACGGACCTTGTAGGAATATTTCCTGCGCTTTCAATATCGAAATGTTCTGCAATAAACTCTTCTGTTTGTGTTTTAACACTTAAATTGTCATAAAATATATGAAGGGCATAAAAATCTTTATATTGCGGATAAATACCATAAGCCGCAAAACCACCCCCCAATCCATTTGAGCGATCATGCATCAAAGCAATAGACTTGATAATTTCTTCACCACTAAACCTATTGCCTTTTCTATCAATAATGCCACTTATAGCACATCCAGATGGGATTCGTAACTCACCTTCTTTCAACATTATTCCTCCACACAGCCAAATAATAGCATTTATTTATATGTAAAAACGCCCTAAAAATAACCTTTCTGGGAAATTTTTAGGACTTAACTACTCACATCGCACCTCAAGAGAGTATATAGAAAACACCAGAAAATGTCAAGAAACCGCATCATAGACGCGTATGTATCTTTTTATCCCTACTGTCTCAGCAAAATTACTACACATCAACTCAAGCAACCATCTCCCAATATAAATTCTTCAATCTCTGGAAATTCTTCTCACAATTTCCTACTACTCCATCCTTTCAATATCTCAACCATCCAACTATCAAAGTCAGGTAAACATACTCCTAACTCTTGCTTAAACACAGGCGAGGACAACATAGCGGATAGCTTTGTAGTAAGCCTGGTCGTTGGTAAAGCAGCGATGTTAATTTAGATAGGACAAAAGTGTTCCTTGGATTTTTAAGAAAATTTTGACTGTTTTGTGATAGGCAATACCTGAAATTGACACAACAAAACTGACAAAATTCACCAAAAAATTTCTGCAGCCCGAAGGGTTAGCGCAAAAACAACCAACTACTACGTTGCTAAAGATGCATCAATAATCTTGTTATTGCCACACTTTCGTACCTTACACTTGACTATTTTTGCTCCTAACGCTACTTTCATTAATTATGAACCAGACTCTAGTATTCTAAGCCTTTATATATTGGAAATTCACGACACAGTTTTAACATATCGACTCTAACTTCAGAAATTACTTTCTCATTATTAATATTTTTAAGAACTTTAACTATTGCTTCGGATATTTTTACCATCTCTGACTCTTTCATACCTCTTGTAGTAACAGCTGGCGAACCGATTCTTATCCCTGACGTTATTGTTGATTTTTCAGTGTCATAAGGTATTCCATTTTTATTTAAAGTTATTCCAGCTTTTTCTAAGGTTTCCTGAGCATCTTTTCCTTTAACATTTAAAGGACTTAAATCAACTAAAAACATATGTGAATCCGTACCGCCAGAAACTATTTTCAAACCGCCTTTTTCTAAAACTTCGGCAAGTTTCTTTGCATTTGTTAAAACTTGTTTTTGATACTCTTTAAATTCAGGTTTAAGCGCTTCGCCGAAAGCTACAGCTTTTGCAGCTATAATATGCATTAAAGGGCCGCCTTGTTCCCCTGGAAAAACTGCAGAATTAATTTTTTTTGCAAGCGCTTCACTATTAGTAAGAATTAAACCACCGCGAGGACCACGAAGTGTTTTATGTGTAGTAGTAGTTGTAATATCAGCATATTCTACAGGCGATGGATAAACGCCTGCTACTATTAAACCCGCATAATGCGCCATATCCGACATATGGTAAGCACCAACTTTTTTTGCAATTTCACTTACTCTTTTCCAATTCCAAATTCTTGAATATGCGCTGCCACCGCTGATTATCAGTTTAGGCTTATGTTCTAAAGCAAGTTTTTCCATTTCATCATAATTTATACAACCTGTTTTTTCGTCAACTGTATAAGAAACAATATTAAACCATTTACCTGAAACATTGTAAGGACTGCCGTGTGTTAAATGTCCACCGTGAGGCAAGCTAAGTCCCATTATGGTATCTTTGTGCTTCAAAAGGGCAAGTTGTACAGCAAAATTCGCCTGTGCACCAGAATGAGGTTGTACATTTGCAAACTTTACATTAAAAAGTTTTTTTGCTCTTTCAATTGCAACGGTTTCAGCAATATCTACAAATTCACATCCACCGTAATATCTTTTACCAGGATATCCTTCGGCATATTTATTTGTAAGGCAAGAACCCTGCGTTTCCATAACAGCTTGAGAAGTTATATTTTCAGAAGCAATAAGTTCTATAGTTTCTCTTTGCCTTTTAAGCTCTCTTACTAACACATTATAAATTTCAATATCTTTCTTTTTTAGATTTTCCATCTTATTCTCCTATATTTCTATATAAACTTTTCGGAAGCATCATTAGAAACGATATACATTTGTCATAATTTAGCTCATAATAATTAACACCTAAATTAATATTTTGATAATAATCATTCCTATATTCCTTATAATATTTTTCAGACTCTATCTGCCAGAAATTCTGTCCAAGTTTTTCAGACAAAAACCATTTTTCTAAAAGTCTTGCTATTCTGCCATTACCATCGCTAAACGGATGAATATGTACAAATTTTAAATGTATAAAAGATGCGCAGTAAAACACCTCGCTTTCAGTGAGTTTTTTATTCAAAAGTTCTAGTATATCATCAAAAAGAGCAATCATTTCTTTCACAACAAATTCAGGCTCAATAGCAAGATATACAAGTCCCTGTTTGGAAAAAACTCCTATTTTCTCATTTCTATATTCACCTCTTTTAGATTTTATAAGTAAAGTTTCAGATAACATTTGATGGCATTTTAAAAAGTTCTTTTCGTTCAAATTGTTATCTTTGGCAAAATCATAAGCCTTTATCAAGTTTTCTATCTCTTTGACTTCTTTATTCTCATTTTTTTTATTATGCAATTCATAATTCATAAAAGAATTTAAGTCCAAAGAATTGCCCTCAATATTGGAAGAATATACCGCTGCCGACTGTGTTTGATATATTGAAGTTTTGTAGATATCATCAAAATTATACTCATATATAAATTTAGGTATTGAAAAACCTATTTTTTTTTCATATTCAAAGTAGTATTTTAAATCTAATATTTTCATTTATATATATTTTAATATCTCGTTAGTATCTAAGCATCCCTTACGTATGATAATGTATGGAAATTTTACCATATCTATGACCGTAGATTCAAAAGAAAACTTACACTGTCCACCATCAACTATAATGTCGGCTATACCATCAAAATCTAAAGTTTCTTTTATATTTTTTGCACTTTTTTTGTTTGACATATTTACAGACGTTGTAAACACAGGCTTATCTATTTCTTTCAATAGTTTTAACATAAACTTACTGTCTGGAATTCTTACCCCTAAATCTTTTCTACCACCGGATAAAATTTTACCTAATTCTGTTGTAGGAAATATCAATGTTAATTGTCCGGGCCAAAATCTTTTAGCAATCTTAAACGCTTTTTTGGGAATTTCAACAAGTATTCTTACACTTTCAATATCTGGCGTCATTAGAATAAGCGGCTTGTTATAACTTCTTCCTTTGATTTTATATACCGCTTTTTGAGCATCAATGTTAAAAGCGTCAACAGCAAAGCCATAAACTGTTTCCGTAGGAACAATCGCAATTCCACCTCTCCTTATTATTTCAGCTGTATTTTTATGAGAATTTAAGTCTGTTATTGACAGTTTTATCGTTTTTTTCATTTTAATCACTGATTCAAAAAAAAATTTAAAATATATGTAATGCCTTGTAGTTATTGCGAATCTTACTAAGAGACCAATAAAGAAATATGTTTCTTTCGTCAATTGCGCATTGCTGAAGGGAGCGAGGGTAGAGACAAAGTCTTAACTAAATGATTGTGTCGTTACATTTCATCAATTTGTGAAGCCCAAAAGACTGTGGCAATTTTTTCTTTTAGTCCTGTCCGCCATTGCGCACTGCCGAAGGCAGAGAGGGTTGCGAAGCAACGTGACAATCTTTCTCTTTCAACAACACAGATTGATTGCTTCGTCAGGACTTTGTCCTTCCTCGCAATGACAACATTTTTATCGTAGACAAACAATATTAGAGTTTGTTCACACTAATATTTTAACAACTATGTCCAAATTGTTTTTGCTTCTTTTTCAACAGTAATTTTTTTTGTCGGATATATTTCTTTTACTATATCTTCTGGTTTAAACCACAACTTAATTTCTCTTGCAGCTTCTAACTGATCAGAAGAACAGTGAACAACGTTTTCATATACACCTTTTGTTGTTATTCTCCCATAAGCTCCCCTAATTGATACGGGATCCGCTTCTTCTGGATTTGTTGCTCCTGCAATTTTTCTCATTCTTAAAATAGCATCTTCTCCCTGATATACAAATGCCAATACTCTATCATAAGGTTCTCCATATATTTTGCCCTGAATATAATCTACAAGTTCACCAAAAAAAAGCTTATCCTTAAGCTGATAATAATGAGCTTCTGCCAATTCTTTGCTAACTTTAACTGCTTTTGCTCCTATAATAACCATTCTTGCTTCTGAAAGTTTAGTTAAAATATTTCCGGTTAAAGACTTTTTTATACCATCCGGTTTAATCAAAATCAAAAGTTGTTCAACTGCCATCTTTGTCTCCCTTTTTCATATAAATTCTCCAATATTTTGCCATATAATTAAATATTCCTGAAATAGCATATAAAGCAAACAATATAAAAATAACATTTTGAGGAAATGTAAGCACAAGCCATATAAGAAGTACTATCAAAATTAAAAATCTGAATGTTTTTGGTTTTGAAATATCCATTTTTTTAAATGAAAGATAAGGAATATTTGAAACCATAAGTAAAGACAAAACTACCATTACAATAGGCATTGCCTTAAAAAATACAGGCATATTTTTCATCAAAACTGGTATTGTTTTAAATGTTAAAGACTGACCTGTACCTGCAACAAATAATTCATAACTTAATACAAAAGATATTAATAATCCTGCTGAAGCCGGTGTCGGTAATCCCATAAAAGATTTATGTACTACACCCTCTTGAGCTTTAACATTAAATTTTGCAAGTCTTAAAGCGCTACACAAAACAAACAGTACGGCTATTGCTACGCCAATTTTATCCATTGTATTTAACACTAGCTGATACATCATAACTGATGGAGCAAGCCCAAACGACACTAAATCACTTAAAGAATCCAGTTGAACACCAAATTCGCTTGTAGTTTTTGTTATCCTAGCAATTCGTCCATCCATCATATCAAAAGATATAGAAAGTATAAGAAGCCATGCTGCTTTTGTGAAATTTCCATTTATTGAAGAAAATATCGACAAATAACCACAAGCCATATTTCCACACGTAAAAAGACTTGGTATTATGTAAATACTCTTTTTTAATTTTTCACCCATTTTTGTTGTTTTCCTATTTATTTTTAGAGTCTGTTCACACCAATAGAATAAAAATGATGTTTGAATTTTTGAGGAAATTTTGGCTGTTTTGCAATAGGCAATACCTAAACATATTAATATAACAAAACTGACAAAATTTACAAAAAAACTGTTGCAGTCTTAGGAGCAAAAATAGCCAACTGCTGCGTTGCTCAAGATGCGTTAATAGTCTCCTATTGCCATACTTTCGTGTTTTGCATTTGGCTATTTCTGCTCCTAAACTTCTTTTACCATATTAGTGGAAACAACCTCTAATGTTGCAAACACTGTCACACCTGATACAACTTTATCTCCTTGCTTTATTTTAATATCAGTATTTTTCGGCATATGCAAATCAACCTGCGAACTAAATTTTATTACACCTATTTTATCTCCAGTCTTTAAAACATCGCCAGACTTTACCCACGAAACGCATCTTCTTGCAAGTATTCCAGCAATCTGTTTAACAATATATCTCCCAGTTTTATTTTCTATTGTTATAACATTTTGCTCGTTGACTACATGAGCTTGCGACTCCATAGCTTTTAGAAACTTTCCGGGCTTATATTCAACATTTACAACTCTTCCGGATACTGGCGAACGTTGCAAATGTACATCTAAAACAGATAAGAATACTCTTATAACTTTTTCTGTTTCGTTCTCACTTACTTCTAAAACTGTTCCATTACATGGGGAAAGAATTAAATTATCACCTTTTGTTATTTCTACTTCAGGATCTCTGAAAAAATACAAACAAAACAACGAAATCAAAATGCATAGAATTCCAGTTGCAATTGAAATCCTACTCCATCCCGTAATAAGTAATGCCAACCCCAAAATAAATGGGATAACAATGAATGGATATCCTTCTTTCACAATTTGCATAATAATCCTTTTCTTGTAGTAAATGTGCACACAACTACATACATAAAACTGTTGTAAATTTTACAAAAAAATACAGTTTCATGTCAAAATATTAAAAACCATTGAAAATTAAAGGAAATTTCTATTTATTTTATTTCTTCTTTTCTAATTTCCAAGATAAGTAGGCACTTATAAAGTCGTCAATTTCTCCATCCATAACTAAATTTACCTGAGACATCTCATATCCTGTTCTATGGTCTTTTACAAGCTGGTAAGGCATAAAAACATAAGAACGTATTTGACTACCCCATTCTATTGTACCTTTTTCATCATAATGTTTCTCATAAAAAGTGCGCTGCTTTTCCTGCTCAAGCTTATAAAGTTTGGCTTTTAAAAGTTTCATTGCGGTTACTCTGTTTTTAATTTGTGAGCGATCGTTTTGCGACTGCACTATTATACCTGTTGCCAAATGCGTTATTCTTACTGCAGAATCTGTTTTATTTATATGTTGTCCTCCAGCGCCAGAAGATCTGTATGTGTCAATTCTTATATCTTTATCTTCAATAACTATATTGATATCATCTTCTACTTCTGGTATAACATCAACAGAACTAAAAGATGTATGTCGTCTTTTATTTGAATCAAATGGTGAAATTCTAACAAGTCTATGAACACCCATTTCTGATTGTAAAAATCCATAAGCATATTCACCTTTTATTATCATTGTTATGCTTTTTATTCCAGCTTCGTCGCTATCTAAACTGTCAACTACTTCTATTTCAAAACCTTTGTCTTCAGCCCATCTTGAATACATCCTAACTAACATCTGCGCCCAATCACAAGATTCTATTCCACCTGCACCAGCATGTATAGATATGATTGCATTATTTTTATCGTGTTCATTACCAAGTTTCGTTTTAGTTTCAAAAGCTAACAATTCTTTCTCGAGTTTTTTACTGCCATTTTCAATATCTTTTAAAAGATTTTCATCGTTCTCACCAGCGGCAAGTTCTTTTAAATCGATTAAATCTTTAATTTGCGCATTCATGTTATTCCATAACTGATATATATTTTTTAGATTGTTAAGTTTTGCCATAACTTTTTTGGCTTGGTTTTGATCATCCCAAAAACCTGGGTTTGATATTTCAAGTTCTAGTTTTTTGATTTGATTCTCTTTTGAATCTATATCAAAGAGACCTCCTTAAAGCATTTATTCTCTCTTTTTGTTGCTGAAGCATTTTAAACTCCCATGATAAAAATCAAGTATTAAATTACAAATCTATTCCGATTTCTGAATTAGTAAATTTAGAGTCTGTTCATACTAATAGAACAAAAGTGTTGCTAGGATTTTTGAGGAAATTTTAGCTGTCTTGTGATGGAGAATATTGAGCAATATCAATATTAACACAACAAAACAGTCAAAATTTACCAAAAAGCAGTCACAGCCCGAAGGGTTAGAACAAAAATAACCAACTGCATCGTTGCTCAAGATATGTTAATAATCTTACTATTACCACTCTTTCATGCCTTGCATTTGACTATTTTTGATTCTAGCGCTTTTACCCTATTAGTGTTGATTCAGACTCTAATATATAATATTTTCTGTAGAACATATACGTATTTTACAATATTTTAATCACTTAGTCACAACCACGCAACTCTTCTATTTCCTCAGATATATCCCGTATCCTCATCCCTTTCCCATATAAACTGATTATTTTATCTTCTATCCCAAATACCTTCTTTATTATTTTTGACTCCTTCCCCCCCCTCTTTCCTGTTTCTAGGCAGTTCTATATTCTCCGTTCTTACTGCCTACCCTCTTTCTATAACTCCTCTGAAAATCTTCTTCCTTTCTTCATTCTAAAACTCCTTTCCCTTTTATTAATATCTATGAAACTACCTTACACTTTCTTTTTTTTACATTACCATTTTAAGAAATAGTGTTATTAAAAAGAGGCTTTTTTTATTAGAATTTGACAATACAGGTATCTATTCGTATAATCTTTAAATCAGGGAGGGGCTATAGCTCAGCTGGGAGAGCGCTTGCATGGCATGCAAGAGGTCAGGGGTTCAATCCCCCTTAGCTCCACTTAACCGGAATTAAGTCATTCTTAATACAAAAAAGGCTTATAAAATCAGGCGTTTTTAAGGGTCCAATAACTTTATTTTCTAAAGTCCAGCCGTTTGGAGTTATTAAAATCTGAACGCCTTTTTTTATTTCAAAACTGCTCTCTTGCCAAATCTTATCCGTATTTCCCAAAAAGAATTTTGAAAAATCCCAGCATTCATCGGCAATCTTTTGTAACGCTTCATCAAAGATCTGCTGAATGAGTTAGTTTTTGATTTTACAAAACTAATTTATATAAGAGATAGGAAAATTAAAGGACAAAAATGCTCCTTTGTATTTTGCAATACTTGCTTATATATCTATGTAGTATTATTTTTAATACAAATTAAAACAAAGGTTTAGATTTGTAATCTAAAAATAATTTTTCAAAATTAAAACTTTTTTTCTTTGTAATGCTAATGGCTGTCATAAGGAACTCATTTTATGGCGAAAAAGAAAGCCTCTGTAATGAAAACCTCTAAACTCCTTGCCTTTTTGTTTGCAGTTTTTCAGGCTTTTTTGCTAAAGAAACTGTTATAAAAGAACATGCAGAGCCTGTCAAAGGGATTATTTCGGGCAAAGTAACGAAAGTTTCTGATGGGGATACTTCAACTATCCTAAATTCTGATAACAAATTAGTCAAAATTAGGCTTTATGCCATGACGCACCTGAAACAAAGCAAGAATTTGGTTCAAATTCAAAAGAATTCTTATCCGAGCGCATAAATGGCAAATATATAACCATTGATGTTATAGATATTGATAGATACAAACGTTCAGTTGGCAGGGTTTTTATTGACGATTTAGACATTAACAGAACAATGATTGAAAACGGCTATGCTTGGTATATTATCAATACATTAAAATTCCTGAAAAAACAGAATGGGAGCAACTCCAAGAAATAGCCCAGAAGCAGACAAAAAAGGCTTGTGGCAAACAGACAGCCCTATACCCCCTTGGGCGAAAGACCCTGCCTACAAATAAAGTATCTCGTTTCTTTCAAATACTATTAAATCAGATTTTTTGCCAAACAGCATTCCCATTCTTAAACCTCAAATAATGCGGTTCTTGCGAGATTGGGTTAATTGAATTCATTATACATTTGGGCGCATACGAAATGATTTTGACTTTTCCTTATATTCTGTGTATAATTTACTCACAAAAGGCAGCGAGATAAGAGCAAAAATGCGTTCAAGTTCAGCTTTTTTAGGGTTCTATAAATCTCTGCTTGTTTCCAATTTTGCGTTTATGAGGCAAGAGGCAAAATGATTTATTCAGAGTATATTAATCGCGAAACAAAAGGTTATACCGATATTCTTGACATAACAGATGACGTTAAAAGAATTGTTACCCGCTCTGGAGTTACAAATGGGATAGTAACTTTGGGTATTAGTAGTTCTACCTCTGCTATTACAACTATTGAGTTTGAGGCAGGACTTATTGCTGATTTTCGTAAAGCCCTTGAAATAGTTGCTCCTGTAAAAGGTATTTATGCTCATGATAAGAAGTGGCATGATGGCAACGGTTTTTCACATATACGCTCTTCACTAATAGGCACATCGAAAACTATTCCAGTTGTATCAAAATCTTTGGTGACTGGAACTTGGCAACAGATAATTTTAATAGACTTTGATAACAGATCTCGAAGCAGAAAAGTTTTTGTTCAGGTTTTTGGAGAATAAAAAGTGACTTTAAAAGTTATTGCAGGTACGGCGCGTGGAAGAATTCTAAAAACTCTTCCGCAGGAAGACTTATCTGTACGCCCTATGCTTGGCAGAATGAAAAAGTCAATTTTTGACATAATACAATTTAAAGTTCCAAATTCTACTTTTATTGATTTATTTGCAGGAGTAGGTTCTGTCGGAATTGAAGCTCTTTCCCGCGGCGCTAAAAAAGTTGTATTTGCAGAGTTAAGCAATACTTCGCTGTCTCTCATTAAATATAATGTGAATATGCTTGGGTTTAACGACAAGGTAAAGATAATTAAATGCGATGTAATAAAAGAATTTTCTATTTTACAGGATAAATATGATATAGTTTTTATGGGGCCTCCTTATAAAGATGAAGGAAAAAAAGCACTTATGCTTACATATCCTACGTTAAAAAATATAGTTAGGCATGGCATTTTAAAAAAGGATTCTGTGCTTATAGCGCAGAAACATACAAAAGAGCCTGTCGGGAATGTTATAGAACTTGAATGTTTTAGAACTGAAAAATATGGCGACACGGTTATTTCTTTTTACATGTTGGCGAAATTAGAGCCTATTGTTACTAATATGGCACTTTCGTCCTGTTAGCGCAAACAAACTCTAGAAGATATATAAAAAATGAGACAGGATTTTAAAGATTTTAAAATAAGTTATTCAAGAATAAATACGTATTTATTTTGTCCGTATAAATATAAACTTATATATTTGGATAATTTTCACATTCCGATTACTGCAGATATTACTTTTGGGCATATCGTTCATAAAACACTCGAACAATTTCACGGTGGCAAAGAACATTCTTGTGATGATTTATTTGAGTGTTATGATAATTCTTGGAAAAAAGATGGATTTACCGATCCACAACAGACCTTTGAATATTATATACGCGGTAAACAAATGCTTGAAAATTATTATAAATCTTTCAGTGAGTCAAAAACAAGAGTTTTGTATGTTGAAAAAGCATTTGATGCAAACATAGGTAAATATAGGTTTATAGGTATTATCGACAGGATAGATAAACATCTTGACAACACATATGAAGTTATAGATTATAAAACGCACTTAAGGATATGGGAACAAGAAAAAGTAGATAAAGATTTACAGTTAAGTTTTTACGCGTATGCATGCAAAAATGTTTTTGGTTTAAATCCTGATAAAATGTCAGTTTATTTTTTATCAGAAAATAAAAAAATTTATACGAAAAGATCTCAAACTGAAATATCTGAAGCAATAAATGTTACAATAGAAATCGCAGAAAACATAGCTGTTGAAAATTTTGAACCTAATATTCCAAAGTGTCAGATGTGCGATTTTAAGTTAAAATGCAAGTATTCAAAAGACAGAGTTGAAAGTGGAGAGTAAAAGATGAAGCCATTAATGGTAGTAAAATTTGGCGGCAGTTTAACTAAAAATTTACCAGCACAAAATAAATTTCTTAAAGAGCTTGCCAAAATTTCGCGAAGACAAAACATTATTTTAGTGCATGGCGGCAGTCATGAAATAAATACACTGCTTGAAAAATTTGCAATAACAAGTAAGTTTGTAAATGGTTTAAGGTTTACCGATACAGACACACTTAATGTTGTTGAAATGGGTTTAAGCGGTAAAGTAAATAGAAGTTTAACTACAGGGCTTATAAAAAATGGGGCAAATGCCGTTGGAATATCAGGTAAAGATGGAAAAAGCGTGGTATGTAAACAAATTAAACAACTTGGTTTTGTTGGTGATCCTGTTAAAGTAAACAAAAAACTTATAGATATTTTGATAAAATCTGGATTTTTGCCTGTTATAGCTTCTATTGCCGCTGATGTTAAAGGTAATGTTATGAATGTTAATGCTGACACTTTTGCTGCTTCAATAGCAGCGGCTTTTAGAGCACAGAAACTTGTATTTTTGACTGATGTTGCAGGAGTGCTTGATAAAGACAAAAACACAATTAAAGAAGTTAAAACAAAAGAAATAAATACTTTAATAAAAAACCAAACCATAACGGGCGGAATGATACCTAAAATCAAGTCTTGTACAAGTGCTGTTAAAAAAGGCATAAAAGAAGTATGGATAGCTGATGGTATAAGCGGAATACAAAAAATAAAAGGAACGGCAATAAAAAAGTGAACATAAAACAAATCGAAGATAAATATTTTATGCATACGTATAAACGAAATAATTTAGTCGTAAAAAAAGCCAAAAACCAATTCGTATGGGATGAAAATGACAAAAAATATCTTGACTTTTTCGCTGGTATAAGCGTATGCAATGTAGGACACTGTAATGAAACTATTATAAAAGCAGCGAAAAAACAATTGGATAATTTTGCACATGTTTCAAATTTATATTATGCCCCGCCGCAGGTTGAACTTGGTGAAAAACTTGCTAAAAGAACATTTAAAGGTGGCAGAATTTTTCTTTCTAACTCTGGAGCAGAAGCAAACGAATGCGCAATAAAGCTTGCAAGGAAATGGGGTTTTTTGAATCCTTCAAAAACGGGAAATAGATATGAAATAATATGTTTTGATAACTCATTTCACGGAAGGACAATGGCAACCATTTCTGCTACAGGGCAGAAAAATTTTCACGAATATTTAAAACCATTACAGGAGAAATTTGTTTTTGCAAAAATTAATAATATTGATTCCGTAAAAGAACTTATAAATGACATGACAGTTGCTGTGATGATAGAACCTGTGCAGGGTGAAGGAGGAATAGTTCCATCAGATAAAAAATTTTTAAAAGAATTGAGAGCGCTTTGCAATAAGAATAATCTTCTTTTAATTTTTGACGAAATACAGTGCGGTATAGGACGTACTGGTAAGTTTTATGCTTTTGAAAATTACGGCGTTAAGCCAGATATTGTTACTTTGGCAAAATCTTTAGCTAATGGACTTCCTTTAGGTGCTGCTATTGCAGGAAAGAAATGTGCCGAAACTTTTGTATACGGTGACCATGGCTCTACTTTTGGAGGAAATCCTGTATCGTGTGCTGCTGCGCTTGCAGTGTTGAATATTATGAATTCAAAATTTTTAAATCATTCTTTACAAACTGCAAAATATCTTCGTGCAAAACTTGAAAATTTAAAAAAGAAATATTCGATTGTAAAAGATGTTAGGGGTCTTGGTCTTATGATTGGCATAAAGCTTACGGTAAATGGAAAAGATATTGTAGGTTATTGTATGGATAAAGGATTGATTATAAATTGTACACAAGATACGGTGTTGAGGCTATTGCCGCCGCTCGTAATTGTAAAAAAAGATGTGGATTTTGCTATCAAAATTTTGGAGGAAGCATTAAAATGGCAACTAACAATGTGAGCAGTAAACCTACATGTAAAAATGTTGTTAAAAAAGTGGTTGTAGCCTATTCAGGTGGACTTGATACATCTATTATTCTTTCATGGATAAAGGAAAATTATAATTGCGAAGTTATAGCGTGTTGTATTGATGTAGGACAAGGGAAAGAGCTTAAAGGATTAAACGAAAAAGCAAAAAAAACTGGTGCTTCAAAGTCATATATAATTGACGCAAAAAAAGAGTTTGTTATGGATTACATTTATCCAGCGATAAAAGCAAACGCTTTGTATGAAGATAAATATTTTTTAGGAACATCTCTCGCAAGACCTATAATTGCTGAAAAAATTGCAGATATTGTAAAGAAAGAAAATGCTGATGCTGTTTGTCACGGAGCAACCGGCAAAGGCAACGATCAAGTACGCTTTGAACTTGCTTTTAAAGCTTTAATTCCTGATATAAAAATTATTGCTCCATGGAGACAATGGGATATAAGATCAAGAGAAGACGCTATTGATTATGCTAAAAAAAGAAATATTCCAATTCCAGTAACAAAAGCAAAACCGTATTCTTCAGATGCAAATTTATGGCATGTTTCTTATGAAGGCGGTATTTTAGAAGATCTTGACAATGGATATGATGAATCCATGTTTAAAATGACTGTTTCTCCAGAAAAAGCACCCAATAAACCAACATATCTTACAATAGCGTTTGAAAAAGGTATTCCTATTTCTGTAAACGGTAAGAAACTAGCTCCAGTAGAACTGATTGTGAAATTGAATAAAATCGCAGGTGCTAATGGTATAGGAAGAACTGATATAGTTGAAAACAGGCTTGTTGGAATGAAATCAAGGGGAGTATATGAAGCTCCTGCAGCAATGGTTTTGTATGCAGCACATAAAGAACTTGAATCTATTGCTGTTGATCGTGATACTCTACATTTTAAACAGTCGCTTGCTCCAAAATATGCTGAAATTGCATATTACGGTTTATGGTTTTCTCCTCTAAGAGAAGCTCTTGATGCATTTATCAATGAAACGCAAAAATATGTTACAGGTAATGTAAAATTGAAACTTTATAAAGGAAATATTATACCTGCTTTAAGAGAAGCAAAGTATTCTCTATATTCAGAAAAACTTGCAACTTTTGAAAGAGATGAAATTTATAATCATAAAGATGCACAAGGATTTATTAATCTCTGGGGGTTGCCAACAAAAGTTCAAGCCATGCTAAGAAAAAACAAATAGGATTAGAGTTTTAGTATTCTTGTTTGTCATTAACCATATCTTATGGAAACTATGAGGGAAACAAATTCACAAGTCTTCTTTTTGCGTAAGAATGAAAAAAAACGAATAGTAATTTTTGTTTATTTTTCAAAGAAGTTGTTAAAGAGTTATAGTTGTTGAAATATTAAAAGACGAAAGGAGGGAAATAGTTATAGAAAGATGGGAGTAAAGATTAAATTGAAAAGGAAGGGAAAGATGAAAAGAAGATTAAAAACGTTAAAGGGTGTAAAGAAGGCAGTGATGAGTGTAGTTTTATCATTGATGTTACCGGCAATGGCAACACAGGTCAGCCAGGCCCAAGCCCACGCCGCCCGAGCCCGCCGAGCCCGCCTAGACCGCCTAGACCGCCAATACCGCCAAGCCCTAGTCCAAGCAGCCCAAGTCCAAGCCCTAGCCCTAGCCCAAGCCCGAGACCGAGGAGACCAAGCCCTAGCCCTAGCCCGAGACCTAGCCCAAGCCCAAGCCCAAGACCGAGACCGAGCCCTAGCCCTAGCCCGCCAAGACCGAGACCGAGCCCTGCCTAGCCCGAGACCTAGCCCTAGCCCAAGCCCGAGCCCCCTAGCCCTAGCCCAAGCCCAAGCCCAAGCCCAAGCCCGAGACCGAGCCCAATTCCTAGACGACTTCTCTATATAGCCACGCCAGGAGAATAAAAAGCGAGGAAAAAGCAGATTGGAAAAGATGAAAA
>JAITPF010000009.1 GCA_031289585.1 Endomicrobium sp.
AAAGGAAAGATTGCCACAGCCCTTCGGGCTTCGCAATGACACAGACAGGACAAAAGAAAATATTGTCACGATTGCTACGCAATCCCTCGTGCGTAATGTCGGTCTTTTTCAACTACTGAGGTGATGACAAGCAAAAAATATGACAATCTTTTTTCTCTTATTTTTTTCTTTCATGCATTTGTCATGTTCATTCCTGTAAGTCTCAAAGAGATATTGGACTGAAAAGATATATAGATTTTTAGTTAAAAAAGGATATAAGCACTTTTGTAATTTGGTCAAAAATGATTGTTTTTGCTATAAATTTTGAGAAATAGTATAGAAGTCATCTTAAATCCTTTTTATCTTTTTTAAAATCTTAAAAGTCCAATTTGTTGTGTGATATTACAATTCATTGACTGCCAACTTATATCTTTGTTATAATCTTCTATAACGAGTAAGTTTAATTTTGCATAACTTACGGTGTTTGTTGATAACAATTAATTGGTTATAATGGGATTAAAGCATGATTGATTTGCATACGCATACTTTCTTTTCAGATGGAGTTTTAAATCCATCTGAACTTGTTTATAGAGCAAAATATAAAGGTTACACTGCTATTGCGCTTACAGATCATATTGATTATTCTAATATTGATTTTGTTATTCCAAAAATAGTTAAAACTGCAAAAATATTAGCAGAAAACTATGATATTTTAGTGTTTCCGGGGGCGGAACTTACTTATGTCCCTCCAAAACTTATAAAGTTTGTTACAAATGAATGTAGAAAACTTGGAGCTAAAATCATTGTTGTTCACGGTGAAACTGTTGCTGAAACTGTACCCCCGGAAACAAATAGGTACGCTGTTGAGGCAGGTATTGATATATTAGCTCATCCAGGTCATTTATCTGAAGATGAAGCTGATATTGCAGCTAAAAATGATGTTAAAATAGAAATTACTACAAGAAAAGGTCATAATGTTACAAATAAAGAAGTTGCGGAAGTTGCACTGAAGAAAAAAGCAAAACTTGTTTTAAACACTGATACTCATACTCCAGAAAATTTTTTAACAAAAGATCTTATATCACAAGTTTTGTTAGAGGCAGGATTGCCATATAATTATTATGATATTATGCAAAAAAATTCTCTTGAAATTATTGGGAAATACATAAAGGAGATTATTAAGAATGAACTTTAAAAATCAAAAAAGTCCGATTATGAAAAATATTTCAGAGTTTATCGTAAAACGAATTAAAACGAGTAAGATAATATTTTTTACGATTATAGCTATAGCTTTAATTTTAGGAATAGTTTTTGTAAAGTTATTTATTTGTTCAAGGATTCATAAAATTGAAGAGAAATCATCTGAAAGATTATCAGAAGCTTATACATCTTTTGCACAGGGTAACCAAAAAAAAGGAGTTGCTCTTATAGATGAAATAATAGCGCAATTTCCAAAAACTCCAGCTTCATATCAAGCAAGACTTATTAAGGCAGATATTCTTGTTGAACTTCGTGATTATGATGGAGCTTTAGCAATTTTGACATACACTGCAAGTAACGGAGAACCTGGTAGCATAAGATCTCTTGCAAGTGCAAGAATTATTTATGTCTATGACTCTAAAAAAGATTATTTCAATGCTATAGTAGCTTCAAACGAATTTATTAACAAATATCCAGATCATTTTCTTATAAGAGATATTTATCTGAATTTAGCTGAGTATTATCTCACTTCTGGATCAAAAGATGATACCGTAAGAGTTTTTAATGAAATACTAGTTAATTTTCCTGCAACTCCGGAAGCAGAAAAGGCTCAAAACAGACTTAATCAGATAAAGTAAATATTATGAAGAGAAATTTAATAAAATTTACTATTTGGAATGTCTAGCAATTTGTGATGGGTAAAACTAGATGAGTATAAAAATCCATTTATAACAAATGTAATATTGATAAAGGGGGTATAATGAACATTCCACAGGGTTTAAAGTATACAAAGACTCACGAGTGGGTAAAGATTGATGGTAATAAAGTCAAAGTAGGTATAACTGATTTTGCCCAGCACGAAATTACAGATATTGTGCATGTGGAACTTCCTGAGATAAGCAAACAAGTAAAAAAAGAGCAACCTGTAGCTGTTATAGAATCTGTAAAATCTGCTTTTGACATATATACCCCTGTAAGTGGCAAGATTGTTGAGATAAATGACAATATTTTAGGAAGTCCTGAAGTTGTAAACCAATCTCCGTATGAAAGTGGATATTTATTTGTAGTTGAATTTTCAGATGAAAAAGAACTTGCTAGTTTGCTTAATGCAGATGACTATAAAAAATTGATTTAAACAGAGATATTATGGACTATACACCACAAAATCAGAAAGACAAACAAAAAATGTTTGAAACAATAGGAATTACTGATATAAACGAATTATTTGATGTAATTCCTAAAGATTTAAGATTAAAAGAGCTCAATATTTCCGGTGGTAAAACGGAGCAAGAACTGTTAAATTATTTTTCAAATATTGCATCTAAAAACAAAGTACTTACATCCTTTAGGGGTGCTGGAATTTATGATCATTATATACCATCCTTAGTAGGTGAAATTGTAGGAAGGTCAGAATTTTGGACTGCATATACGCCTTATCAGGCTGAAGCAAGCCAAGGGACTCTTCAGGCAATTTTTGAATATCAAAGTTTAATCTGTGCATTAACGGGTCTTGATACGTCAAATGCCTCTCTTTATGACGGTGCAACTGCAACGGCAGAAGCGGCATTGCTTGCTTTAAGGGTAAGCGGGAGAAGTAAAATATTAATTTCAGAGGCGTTACATCCTGAATACATACAAACTATAAAAACATATCTAGAAAATTCTAAAGCAAAGGTTGTTATTTTAAAAACATCAAATGGTTCCATAGAAAAAAGTATTGTTGAAGCTGCGATAGATGATGATACAGCTGCAGTTATAATACAATCGCCAAATTATTTTGGTGTTGTTGAAAATATGCAAGCTTTATCTTTTGCTATAAAGGAAAAGAATTCATTATTTGTTGCAGTAGTAAATCCTTTGTCGCTTGGTGTTTTTCAAGCACCAGGTGAGTATGATGCTGATATTGCGGTTGGTGAGGGACAGGTTTTAGGTTCTTCTATGAGTGCAGGTGGAGCTACATTTGGATTTATGGCTGTAAAAAAAGCTTTGGAATGGAAGATGCCCGGAAGAATTGTAGGACAGACTATTGACAAAGATGGTAAGAGAGGATTTGTGCTTACTTTGCAGTCTAGAGAACAACATATAAGAAGAGAAAAAGCAACGTCTAATATATGCACAAATGCGTCTTTAAATGCATTGGCAGGTTGTGTCTTTTTGTCAGGGTGGGGAAATAGTGGGTTTAAGAATCTTGCTGAAATCAATATTTCAAAAGCAAAGTATGCTTTTAATAAAATAAAATCTTTAGAGGGTTTTAAAGCAAAATTTGAAAGAAAAATCTTTTTTAATGAATTTGTGATTGAGACACAAAAAGATATAAAAAAGATAAATAGAGTTTTGCTTAAAAATAATATTCTCGGTCCTTTAGATTTGTCAGATATAAATGAAAACTTTCAAAGTTGTTTGTTATTTTGCGTAACAGAGCAGAGGACCAAAGCCGAAATAGATAAGCTTGTAGAAATATTGGCAAAAATTTAATAATAATAAATAGATAATGATATTTTTAGTTGTTGATAACCATACCTTATGGAAACTACGAGCGTAAGCCCGTAGAGGAAACAAATTCACAAGTCTTCTTTTTGTGTAGAATGATAAAATGGATGAATGCAAATAAGAAAACAATCCCAGTGTGAGTATAGATGCCAATATCATATAGTTAGGATAACCCAATATAGATACAAGGTTTTGGAAGAAGAGAAGCGATATGTAAAATATCAGGAAAAAGAAGACTTGGGGCAAGCAGAGCTTGCATTTTGATAAGCTATGGGCGTAAGCCCGTAGCAGTTGGCTGCAAATTCGGCTGAGAATTGATGAAGCAATTGTTTTTGTCGTCATTGTGAGGCTGACGAAGGCAGCGAGGGTAAGGACAAAGTCCTGACACGAAGCAATCTGTGTTGTCTCGTTACGAAGCCCGAAGGGGCTGTGGCAATCTGTCGTAGTTAGTTATGTAATCAATAAAGAATAAATTACTACGAAAAATACAAAAGATTATATTTTTCTTTCGCTTCCTTTGGCAGAGTGGTAGTGGGAACTGACAGAATCATAAAATTCTAAATCTGTCTCTTAGGATGTAAAAATGGAAAAGTTGTTAAATGAATTATCTTCAGAATGTAGTTCGGCATTTAGTGTAAATTCCGATGTTGAAATTGACATACAAATCTCTGAAAATTTAAAAAGAAATTCAACTTTAAGTCTTCCAAATATTGCAGAAAATGATTTGTTAAGACATTTTACAAATCTTTCAAGAAAAAACTATGCTTTAAGTACAGTTTTTTATCCACTCGGTTCGTGCACAATGAAATACAATCCTTTAATAAATGAACGTATTGCCAAGTTTGATAATTTTAATGCATTGCATCCATATCAAAACCAAGAAACTATTCAGGGTATTTTAGAAATAATGTATGAACTAGAAAGAGATTTATGCGAAATTTCTGGAATGGATTGTTTCTCTCTTCAGCAAGCGGCAGGAGCTCATGGAGAGTTTGCAGGGCTTTTAATTATTGCGAAATATTTTAAATCAATAAAACAAAAAAGAACGAAAATAATTGTTCCTGATTCTGCACATGGTACAAATCCGGCTTCAGCAGCTTTTGCAGGTTTTGAAATAGTTCCTCTAAGATCAGAATCTGATGGAACTATATCAACTGCGAATTTGAAAGAAATTTTGACTCCAGAAGTTGCAGCAATCATGCTTACTGTTCCAAATACTTTAGGAGTGTTTGAAAAAAATATATCTGAAATATCAAAAATAGTTCACGACAATGGCAGTCTTTTATACTATGACGGTGCAAATCTTAATGCTGTTATGGGTATAGTAAGACCTGGCGATATGGGTTTTGACGTTATGCATATAAATCTTCATAAAACTTTTTCGACTCCACACGGTGGTGGTGGACCTGGATCAGGTCCAGTTGGGGTGAAAGCATTTTTAGAGCCTTTTCTGCCTGTACCGAGAATAGAAAACAAGAAATCTAAATTTATTTTGAACTATAAAAGGTCAAAAAGTATAGGAAAATTAAAAGCATTTTTTGGGAATTTCCCTGTAATATTAAAAGCATACGTATATATAAAGTCGCTAGGTGCAAAAGGCTTGAAAAATGTTTCCAAACAGGCTGTTTTAAATGCAAATTATATGCTTGCAAAATTTAAAGATAAAATTAACGTTCCTGCTGGGAATAAATGTATGCATGAGTTTGTTCTCTCTCCAAAATCAGTGTTAAAAAACAACATAAGAACTTTAGATATTGCAAAAAGACTTTTGGACTATGGTTATTATGCTCCGACAGTATATTTTCCTTTGATTGTTGAAGAGG
Organism: Endomicrobium sp.; assembly: GCA_031289585.1. Classification (GTDB taxonomy): domain Bacteria; phylum Elusimicrobiota; class Endomicrobiia; order Endomicrobiales; family Endomicrobiaceae; genus Endomicrobiellum. The sequence goes on from JAITPF010000009.1 coordinate 5,493, forward strand.
CAATAATGATAGAACCTACTGAGACAGAATCTAAGGAAACTTTAGATGCATTTGTTGACACTCTTGCTAAAATTATTCTTGAGGAAACAGTTCAAGAACCACAAAAAATTAAAGATGCACCAATTAATACGCCAGTTAAAAGGTTAAATGAAGTAGCAGCAGCGAGAAAGCCGATTTTAAAGTGGAAATGACCTAGAGTTGTTAATTACCATACTAAGTTAGTATGAACAGACTTTAAATAAGTAGAAGGTTAATAATGCAAAATAGAGCTTTAACCAGAAAAGAAATGCAGGTAGAAGTTAAAAAACTTCAAAAAGCTGGTAAAAAAGTAGTTTTTACAAATGGTTGTTTTGACTTGCTTCATGTAGGTCATACAAGTCTTTTTACAAAAGCTAAAAGTTTGGGTGACGTTTTAATAGTTGCTATAAATTCAGATAAATCTTTACGTTGTCTTAAAGGCGCAAAAAGACCTTTAGTCGGAGAAAAAGATAGAGCAAAACTTCTTCTCTCTTTAAAACCTGTGGATTATGTTGTTGTGTTTGGTGAGCAAACGCCAAAAGAAATTTTAAGTGAATTATGCCCTGATGTTTTGGTAAAAGGCGGTGATTATAAAATATCAGAAATAGTTGGAAGAGAATTTGTAAAAAAGGTTTATAAATTTCCCTTCGTAAAAGGCAAATCAACAACAAATTTAATAAATCTTATAGTAAATCGCTATGGTTCTAAATAGAAAAAAATCAACATCGGCTTCACTCAAGGCACGTTCGTTTTCTTTGCTTTGTGAGGATAATCGAAATATAATTACAGAATATCTTGATCAAAAATCTACTTTAAGAATTATTGATGCTAATTTAAATCGCTGTCGAGAAGGCTTAAGAGTTGTTGAAGACAGTTTGCGCTTTATTTTAGATGATGGAGTTCTTTATAAAAAAGTTCGTAATATTCGTCATAATATTGATAAAATTTTAAGAGGCAGATACTATGAACTTATAAAAGAAAGAAATTCTTTTGATGATTCTGGTAGACAAATACCTGAAGTAGCAAAGAAAGACTTGTCAGATGTAGTAATTGCAAATTTTAAACGTGCACAGGAATCTTTAAGAGTTTTAGAAGAGTGTTCAAAAACTTTTGCGCCTATAATATCTGCAAACTTTAAGAAACAAAGATATGCGATATATATGCTTGAGAAATTAGTTTATTTAAAATATAAGAAATTTTTTAGCGCTAAATAAATATGAAGATAAAACTAATTAAAACCATTGTTAATAAGCTAAGAAAACACAGAAAGCTTGTATTATTTATAAAATATTCGTTTATTTTATCTATTATTGATGAGATAACAGGTAGAAGAAAAGTTTTATTGGCAAAGAAAAGATGAAAATAATATTTCCGCAATTGTTTTTAAGATTGATGTTGAAGGGTCAGAGTGCGTAATATTTGAAGATTTAGCTAAAAATTATAGTGAAATATTTTCAAAAATTGAAGTTATTGTTGGAGAATATCATCAAGAGTTTGAAAAAATTTTGAATTAGTTGCGCCTTATAATTTTGAATTGATATATCAAAATTGTGATAGTGGGTAATTTGAAATGGTTAGGTCAGTTCAACATTAGGGCAAAAGAGTTAGGAGCGAAAATAGTCAGAGTCAGGGCGTGAAAGTATGGAAATAGCGAGATTATTGACGTATTTTGAGTAACATAGCAGTTGGCTATTTTTGTGCTTAACCCGTCGAGCTGTAGTAGCTTTTTGGTAAATTTTGTCAGTTTTATTCTGTTAATATGTTATATACATATCACAAAACAGCCAAAATTTCCTCAAGAATCCAAGCAGCACTGTTCTATTAGTATGAACAAACTCTAGAAAGAATTCTCCACACTCTTGCTGTAGAATTACTTTAAGTGGGGTCATCCCGCGCTACTCGGAAATCCATACTAAAAAAGAATACTATGGTCCCGTGAAACTTAGCTTCAAACTGGAATCTAAGTATGTAAAGAATGTTTCAATGTTTAGTATCGCACGGTTTGTTTTGCAGATGTTCATTAAAGAAAATTTTTACGATGAATGAAAAAATAAAACGATTACTTTCGCAGGGTGAGGGGTTAAGTACAGAATTTAAAGCATGTGTAAACGGTATATCTAACAGCGTTTATGAAACCGTATGCGCATTTTTAAACACTAGGGGTGGAGATATTCTGCTTGGAATAAATGACAATAGTAAAATTGTTGGCATTTCCAAAGAGTATATTTCTACAATCAAGCAAGACTTTGCTAATTCTGTAAACAACAGTTCAAAATTGGCTCCAACATTTTGTTTAAACATTGAAGAAGTTTTGATAGACGATAAGCTTGTTTTACATATTTTTGTGCCGGAAAGTTCACAAGTGCATAGATGTAGCTCAAGAATATTTATACGCAATAATTCTGGAGATTTTGATATTACAGATAAAAATCAAGAAGTTTCAAATTTATATTTAAGAAAGCAAAGTTCTTATTCCGAAAACAAAATATTCCCCTTTGCAGATTTTACGGATTTGAGAATTGATTTAATAAATAAGGCCAAACAGATGGCAATAAACCAAAGCAAAAATCATCCGTGGCAAAACATGCTTGATATGGATATTTTAAAAGCAGCAAATCTGTATCAAAGAGATCCTTTCACGGGTCAAGAAGGGTTTACATTGGCAGGAATTCTTTTATTTGGCAAAGATACGCTTATTGCTGCGGCTGCCCCTGCGTTTAGAATAGATTTAATCAAAAGGGTTGATAATCCTGATAGATATGACGATAGAGTGGATTTAAGAACTAATCTTATAGAAGTTTACGAGAGAACTATAGAGTTTGTCAATAAACATTTACCAGATCCTTTTTATCTTGAAAAATACCATAGAATAAGCCTAAGAGATACTATTTTCCGTGAAGTAGTAGCTAATATGATTGTACACAAAGAGTATCTTGGAGGGGAACCTACAAGACTTATCATAGAAAGAGATAAAGTTTTTACAGAAAACAGTAATAGACCATATATACACGGTGTTGTAAGTCTTTCTAATTTAATCTCTCATCCTAAAAACCCAAATATTGCCAAAGTTTTTAGGCAGATTGGAAGAGTGGAAGAGCTTGGATCAGGAGTTAGAAAGCTATATAGATTTTGTAAGGCTTATTGTGGGCATAATACTGTAATTTCAGATGATAATTTATTTAAATTTGTCCTTCTTGTAGATTTTTTTAATAAATATACCCCGCATGATACCCCGCATGATACCCCGCATGATGGAGACAGAGAAAGGGTTATTCTTACGTTTTGTAAAGTGCCAAAAACGAGAAATGAGATACAAGATTATATTAAAATCAAAGATAGGGAATATTTTAGGAAATTTATTTTAAATCCACTTGTTAAAGTAGGGAAATTATCTTTAACTATGCCTGACAAACCAAAAAGTAAAAATCAAAAATATATTTCAAAATAAGGAAATAACAATGACATTAATAGAAGATGCAAAAAGTAAGAAAATAAATAATTTAATAAAGGCAGTCGCACAAACTGAAAATTTAAGCGAGGAATTTATAAGGAATGGGGTTGCTGAAGGGAGTGTTATTATCCCTAAAAATGTTAATAGAAATCTTAAAAAAATTATCGCTATTGGTAAAGGTCTTAAAACAAAAGTAAATGCAAATATAGGTACTTCGCCTGATCATATTGACCTTGCAGAAGAACTTGCAAAGCTTGATGCTGCAGTGAAAGCTGGTGCTGATGCCGTGATGGATTTATCAACAGGTGGCAATTTAACACAGATAAGAAAAGAAATTCTCGCAGCATCTCCTATGCAAGTTGGAACTGTGCCTATTTATGAAGCTGCTTGCAGAACGGTTGCAAAAGGTAAAAAAATATCTGCAATTGATGGCGAATTGTTATTTGATATTGTAGAACAACAAGCTCAACAAGGTGTGGATTTTATAACTGTTCACTGCGGCATTAATAAAGCTACTGTAGAGATATTAAATCGTCAAGGACGACTTGCAGGTGTTGTAAGTAGAGGCGGTTCTTTTTTGGTTAAATGTATAAATGCAACTGGGAAAGAGAATCCTTTATTTGAGCAGTATGACAGACTTTTGAAAATAGCAAAGAAATATGATGTTACGTTAAGTCTTGGCGATGGATTTAGACCTGGCTGTACTTTTGATGCTTCAGATAGTCCACAAATTGCAGAACTTTCAGTTTTAGGTGAACTTGTTTTAAAAGCAAGAGAAGCTGGTGTTCAATCTATGATAGAAGGTCCTGGGCATATTCCGCTAAATCAAATTAAGGCAAATGTAATTCTTGCAAAAAGATTAGGATATGAAGCACCACTTTACTTTTTAGGTCCTTTAGTAACTGATATAGCACCTGGATATGACCATATAACTTCAGCAATAGGTGGTGCCTTAGCAGCATCTTATGGAGTTGATTTTATCTGCTACGTTACTCCTGCAGAACATTTAAGACTTCCTGATATTCAAGATATTCACGATGGTGTTATCTCTGCAAGAATTGCAGGACATGCCGCAGATATTGTCAAAGGTATTAAAGGTGCAAGAGAGCGTGACAATGAAATGTCTAAATGGCGGAAAGCAAGAAATTGGGAGAAACAAAAAGAATTTTGTATAGATCCTATAAAATTTGCAAAAGAAAGAGCAAAACTTCCACCACAACAAGAAGATGTATGTACAATGTGCGGAGAGTTTTGTGCTATGAGAGATGAATAATCAGACTCTAGTCTTTCAATTCTTGTTCTTGTAATTGCTTTTTAGCTATTTTGCTTTTAAGTTTTTCGTTGTCTCTTTCTTTTTTTAGAAAATACATATAGTTAGGAAATGTTACAATTTTTCTTGTTTTGCCGAGCCATACGTAAGCTGCTAAATCTTTTTGAAACTTAATTTTTATAGGATTTGCAGGATCTATGTCATTTATATACCAAGCTGAGCCGATAATATTTTTATATTTTGTTTTTTTCTTCACTATTGCAAACACTTTATTATGTGATACAATCATATTTCCGTATATTTTTAATTGTTGTTTTACTATCTCTTCGGCTTCTTTAGATTCTGGGGGAATGCTTATAAAATTAACATGCAATACCGCAGCCATTTCGGGTGATTTTTCCTTAAACTCCACAAAATAGTCAATTTTTTCAACAAACTCTCTAAAACAAGAAGCATTCGCTATAAAGGTAAGAGTAAATACTATTACAAAAACTAATTTTTTCATTCAAATTCCTTGAGTAGTATCATCTTGTCCCCAATTAAGACCTTTGAGGATAAATTCCAACAGAAATCCAAACGTATAAAAATATTTTAATATTTAACACTGCACATTTTGCTGTGAGTAAATTCATTTTATCGTAATATTTTACAATTTTAATGTTTTATAGTAAACTTAATATGGTATCTCTCTTAACATGTTGGATTTTTTGAAAACGTGGATTTGTGCAAAAGTTTACACTCAAATGTCTTAATTGAAGATCAGGATGACAACAAAAAACACTAATAGCGATAACCAACAACAAAAATGTTGACTACTGTTAGAGCTTACCTTTTTGTCGTGTCATTGCCAAGTCCGAAGGGTTGTGGCAAGCTTTTCCTTCTTTAACGATACAGATTGTTTCATCGATTTGTAATGATGACTAGAATTTTATGAGTCTATCATTCAACTGTTGTTGACACTTATTTCTATCTATTTTTTTCGTTCAATTAGTCTTGAAATTTTTCACTTATGCTAAAGTAGGGTCTGTTTCCACTAATAGGGTACTTTTATCCTATTAGTTTGAACAGTCTCTAAATATTAAGAGGAAATATGGGTGCTATAGGTACACCAAAAAAAGTAAAATTGTTTTGCGGTATAATTTCTTCATATGAAGAAATAAAACAAAAATCTTTGGCAATACTTGAAGATAAGTTCGGTAAAATTGATTTAGTAAGTAGTGTTATACTTTTTGATTTTTCGGACTATTATAACCCTGAAATGGGTGATAATTTGAAACGTTTTTGGATTTCGTTTGAAAAATTAATTTCTGCTGCTGACCTTGTGGAGATAAAAGTTTTTACAAACTCTATTGAAGATAATTTTGCTATAAACAATAAAAGACAAATAAATATTGATCCAGGATATATAACTCCTGCAAATGTTATTCTTGCTACAACAAAGAATTTTAGCCATAGAATTTATCTTTCAAATGGAATATATGGTGAAGTTACAACAATATATAAAAAAGATGGATTTGTTAAACTTCCGTGGTCTTATCCTGATTATTTATCAAAATCAGCTACAGAATTTCTTTTAAAAGCCCGGGCATATCTTATAAAACAATTAAGGAAAAACAGATGTTTATAATATCACTATGTTTACTTGGATGTATTTATATTGCGTGGCGTATAAATTCAGGATTAAATATTCGTACTCCTTATAAGTATTATTTATATATATTATTTATCATTTTAGGAATTTTAAGCTTTCTCGCACCTATCGGTAACCGTTACGATATTCCATTTATATCAGCAATATATCCTTTTGGATTTGTATGTATGGGTACTGGTGAGATAACATTTTCTTTTTTAATAGTAAATGATATATTGAATTTAATTAATTTACTATTTAAGATTAAGAAATTTAGATATTATTCGACTCTAATAGCAGTAATTTTAAGTATAGTGGCATCAATTTGGTCATTGTTAAATGTAGCTTTTATATTAAATGTAAAAGAAATAAAAATAACGATTCCGCAGCTTCCTATTGATGCTTTAAAAATAGTACAGCTTTCAGATATACATATTGACGTACTTACTAATCCTAAAATTATAAATAAAATTTTTGATAAAACAATGTTTCTTAAGCCTGATATGATAGTTATTACAGGAGACATAATAGATATTGATATCAATAAAGACAATAAATACATTGAATATGGTTTTGAAAAATTAAAAGCAAAATATGGTGTTTTTGTTGTCACGGGAAATCACGAGTACTATCGAGGGAATGTTAACGCATGTTTTTCAATGCTTGAAAAATTGGGATTTAAAGCTCTTAAGAATGAAAGTATTTTAGTTGGGAATATAATTAATGTTGCAGGTATAAATGATGTGGATAAAAACAATTCTGTAAATATCTCAAAGACTTTTACCAATGTAGATAAAAATTATCCTGTAATTTTTTTAAGCCACAACCCGGAATCTTTTGACGAAGCTTCAAAACAAAGTATAAAGATAATGCAACTTTCAGGACATGTACACGCAGGGCAACTTCCACCTAATGAAATAATAAAAAGATGTTTAATGAAATATAGATATGGTTTATATTGTAAAAATGATTCAGTTATGTATATAACTTCTGGAACACGTTGGTGGGGTGTGCCGATGAGATTATTTAATACAAGTGAGATAGCAGTTATTATTTTAGAAAAACAAAGCAAAAAAGAAGAGGGGCAAGTAGCAAGATAAGTTGATAAGCATTCAATATTTTATAAAAAATAAGTCTATTCTGAACTCAATTCAAACTCTCCTGACTTTGACAAAATAAAAGAGAGACTCAGATAAAAAAGGTTGAAAATATATTTGACATCTTAATAATATATTTTATAACATAATCAAAACTTAATAGAGAATATTGTTAAATCTTTGTTCTCAAAACCGTTGATGTGGAGATAACGGTAATTGTGCAGTTACAGAGAGCGGGCGTAGCTGAAATTCCCGTACAACGCAGATTATCAAATGGACCACAGAGGGCGCGGTCAAAAGGATTTTACTTAGAGTTGTTTTTACAATTCCGAGTATTCCGCGACGTACCGCAAGCGTTAATTGCGAGGGGCGTGTTAGCGCTCTATAAAGAGTATAGGTTTAGTTTTTACTATTCTTATAAATCAAGGTGGTACCGCGGATAATGTCAAACGTCCGTCCTTGACATATAATATAATTATTATGTCAAAGACAGACGTTTTTTGTTTGTCTATGGCAGAGAGGTGGTAGGAATGATTAGACCTTCGTTTGAAGATGCGAAAAAGTTTTTAAAAGATTATACAATAGTTCCGGTATGTTCTGAATTTTTTGCCGATATCAGAACATCTGTTGAAATCCTCAAAATTTTTATGGCAGAAAACAAGAAATGTTATTTGCTTGAAAGTGTTGAGAATGGTGAGAATTGGGGAAGATATTCTTTTCTTGGATGTGATCCGAAACTGACTGTTAAATATAACAATAATAAAGTTTTTATAAATAATGGGAAAAAGGATGAAATAGTTACTAGAAATCCAATAAAAATATTAAGAGATATTATTTCAGAATATAAAAGTCCACAGATAGAATATATGCCTCCATTTACAGGTGGTTTAGCAGGATACTTTTCTTACGATTTTATTAAATATTCTGAAAAATCTTTAAATCTTTTAAATTCAAATGATGAAAATTTCGATGATTTTTATCTTATGCTATTTGATGTGGTTATAGCTTTTGACCATTTTAAGCAAAAGATTTTTATTATAGTAAACGTCCCAGTTAAAAATTTTGAAGAAGAATTTAAAAAAGCAGAAGCAAAGATTAAAGAAATGGAATATCTTATAAGAAATGGTGGCACGAAAAAAGAACAGAAATCAGAACTTAAATCAGGTTTTAAAATGCTGCATAATAAAAGAGAATTTATAAATATGGTTGAAAGAATAAAAAATCATGTACGAGAAGGAGATATTTTTCAAGCTGTAATATCAAATAGAGCTGAAGCTGATTTCAATGGTAGCCTTATGCAAACATATAGAGTTTTAAGAACTACAAATCCATCGCCATATATGTTTTATTTTAATTTTGGTGATATTGAGATTGCAGGAGCTTCGCCAGAAACACTTGTTACTTTGAAAAATAAAAAACTTACAAGTTGTGCTTTAGCTGGAACATGTAGAAGGGGGATTGATGCTAGTGAGGAAGAAACTCTTATTTCGCAACTTTTAGGTGATGAAAAAGAACTTTCTGAGCATAATATGCTTGTAGATTTGGAAAGAAATGATTTAGGCAAAATCAGCAAATTCGGTTCTGTAAAAGTAGTAGAATATATGAAAATTTTAAAATTTTCACATGTGAGCCATATAGCGTCAGTGATAAATTCAACAATAAAAGACGGATACGATCATTTTGATGCTTTGTTGGCAGTTCTTCCAGCCGGTACTTTGTCAGGTGCTCCTAAAAAAAGAGCATGTGAGATTATAAATTATTTAGAAAAACATAAACGCGGAACTTATGGCGGTGCAATAGGGTATATAGATTTTGCGGGAAATATGGATATGTGCATTGCAATAAGAATGGCAAAACTGCAAAACGGGAAAGTTTATGTTCAGTCCGGCGCAGGTATTGTTGCAGATAGTGATCCGGAAAAAGAATATAACGAATGCAGTCAAAAGGCTCAAGTTATTATTAATGCGCTACAAATTGCACATAAGGAGGGGATGTGATTTTAATTATAGATAATTACGATAGTTTTTCTTATAACCTTTACCAATATGTAGGGATTATAAATAAAAATGTGAAAATTATAAAAAACGATGATATGACAGTTAAAGAAATAGAAAAATTAAAATTGACGCATTTAATTATTTCACCAGGACCAGGAAGACCCGATGCTGCAGGAGTATGTGAAGAAGCGATAAAATATTTTACAGGCAAAGTACCGATACTAGGAGTTTGTCTAGGGCATCAAGCAATATGTGAAGTGTTTGGTGCAAAGATTACGTATGCAAAAACGTTAATGCACGGTAAGTTAAGCAATATACATATTGCCAATGGCAGTTCTATTTTTAAAGGATTGTCTCCGATTATTCAAGCTGCAAGATATCATTCTCTTGTTGCAGACAGGGCAACTCTTCCAGATGAACTGCTTGTAATAGCCGAAGATGAAGATTCTCAGGTAATGGGTGTAAAGCACCAGGATTATAATCTTTACGGCTTGCAATTTCATCCAGAATCAATACTTACAAAAAACGGAATAACAATAATAGACAATTTTTTAAGTTTATAATTACCTAATGCTTTTGTCTTAATTAGTGTGAACAGACTCTAGTTTCTAGTGGTAGAGGTGGGATGGAAAAAAATATGATTCAAAACGCAATATACGAACTAGTAAATAAACGAAATCTTACAGTGGATAAAACAAAAGAAGTGATAAATGAAATAATGGATGGCAAAGCTACTGACTCACAAATTGCGTCTTTTCTTACGGCGTTAAGACTTAAAGGCGAAACTATTGAAGAAATAACAGCTTGTGCAATGGTTATGAGAGAAAAATGTCAAAGGTTAAACCCTAAATTTGATGTACTCGATATTGTGGGAACAGGTGGTGACGAGCTTGCGACATTTAATATTTCGACAATATCATCATTTGTAATTGCGGCAGCAGGTGTGCCGGTTGCGAAACACGGTAACAGAAGTGTATCAAGCAAATGTGGCAGCGCAGATTTGCTTGAAGCTTTAGGAGTAAATATAATGCTTAATTCACAGCAGTGTGAAATCATATTAGAAAAAATTGGAATGTGCTTTTTGATGGCACAAACGTTTCACTCATCAATGAAATATGTAGCTAAAGTAAGAAAAGAGCTTAGCATAAGAACAATATTCAATATTTTAGGACCTCTTGCAAGTCCAGCAAGAGCAAATTATGAGCTTATTGGTGTTTACGATGAAAATCTTGTAGAACCTATGGCAAATGTTCTTGTAAATCTTGGTGTAAAGAGAGCAATGGTGGTACATGGACATGATGGGCTTGATGAAGTAACATTGTCTGACACTACAACGATTTGCGAAGTGAACAATGGTAAATTAAACAGTTTCTTTATTACTCCTGAACAGTTTGGATTAAAAAGATGTAAATTGTCTGAACTTAGAGGTGGAACACCTCAAGAAAACAAAGAAATAGCATTAAATGTTTTAAATGGAGAACAAGGAACAAAAAAAGATACAGTGATTTTAAATTCTGCTATGTGTTTATATATGTTTTATGATAATATAACACTTAAACAGTGTTTAAAAATGGCACAGGAAATGATTGACAGTAAAAAAGCATTAAATAAGCTCAACGAATTTATAAAATTGTCGCATGAGGTGTAAAAATGATTTTAGATGAAATTGTTGCGGCAACAAAAATAAGAGTAAAAAAAACAAAACTCCAAAAATCTTTTAAAGCAATAAAAGAAGAAGTCTTAAATAAAAAAAAGAGTTTTTTCTATTTTGAAAAAGTATTATCCATGTCAGGCATAAACTTTATCTGCGAAATTAAAAGAGCATCTCCGTCAAAAGGGCTAATATCTTATGATTTTAAATATAAAGAAATTGCTTTGGAATACGAGAAAGCTGGGGTTGCTGCAATTTCCGTTCTCACAGAACCAGATTTTTTTCTTGGGAGCATAAAATATCTACAGGAAATAAAAAGTATTGTAAAAATACCGATTTTACGCAAAGATTTTATAATAGACTCTTATCAAATATATGAGTCAAAACTTATAGGTGCTGATGCAATTCTCTTAATATGCTCTATTTTATCGTATGATGTTTTAAAAGAGTTTATGGAAATAGCGCAAGAGATTGGCATATCTTGTCTTGTTGAGGTACATAACGAAAAAGAAATTGAAACTGCATTAAATGTTGGTGCAAAAATAATTGGTGTAAACAACAGAAATCTTAAAACTTTTGAAGTTGATTTTAATAACAGTATGAAACTTCGCAAACTTGTGCCATTTGATAAAATTTTTGTTTCAGAAAGTGGAATTAAAACGAAAGAACATATAGATATTCTTAAAGCAAATAATGTTAATGCAGTGTTAATAGGTGAAGAATTGATGAAGAGTAATAATATTGCAGCAAGACTTATAGAGTTAAAGGACTAGAGTCTGTTTTCACTAATAGGACGAAAGTGTCCTAATTAGAAGGAACAGAAATTCTAAGTTGTTGTTTTACCATTGCAATCTTTTGATGGAGAAAGACTATAAGTTTAAGTGAATAGATGGTAGGAGTGGGATAAATAGTGCCAAAAATAAAAATTTGTGGTTTAAAAAGAAAAGAAGATGTAGACTTCGTAAATACAACAAAACCAGACTATATTGGGTTTGTTTTTGCTGGTATGAAAAGGAAAATAGATTTTAACACTGCAGCAAAATTGAGTTCTTTACTTGATGATGGGATTCAATCAATAGGCGTTTTTGTAAATGATAAAATTGAAAATATTGTCAACTTATGTAAAGATAAAACTATAGATTTAATTCAGCTTCACGGAGATGAAGATGAAACGTATATAAATGAGTTAAAAGAAAAAATTGAAAAACCAGTTATAAAAGCAATTAGAATTCCCTTTATTTTTACAAACGAAATTCGAAAGAATTTAGCAAGTCAAAAAATATGTATTTCAGAAGGTACAAAAGCAGATTTTATGCTTTTTGATTCTGGAGACGGGGGTACGGGAAAAGTTTTTGACTGGAATTTACTAAGAGAATATAAAAAACCTTTTTTCCTTGCTGGTGGGTTGAACAAATATAATATAGAGGAAGCTATAAAAAAATTAAATCCTTATTGTGTTGATTTAAGTAGTGGTGTTGAAACCGATGGTGTAAAAGATTTAAACAAAATTGTCGAAATAATAAAAATTGTAAGAGGTGTAAGATAATGTCAAAAGGCAAATTTGGAATACATGGCGGACAGTATGTTCCAGAAACTCTTATGAATGCCATAAATGAACTTGACGTGTCTTATAACCATTTTAAAAATGACGAACAATTTAACAAAGAACTTACATTTTTGCTTAATGAATATGCAGGGAGACCATCAAGGTTATATTACGCTGAGAATGCCGCAAATAAACTAGGCGGGGCAAAAATATATTTAAAAAGGGAAGATTTAAATCATACTGGTTCACATAAAATAAACAATGTTTTAGGGCAAATTTTGCTTGCAAAAAAGATAGGTAAAAAAAGAGTTATAGCAGAAACTGGTGCGGGACAACATGGTGTTGCAACTGCAACTGCTGCTGCATTACTTGATATGGAATGCGAAATTTTTATGGGTGAAGAAGATACTAAAAGGCAGGCTTTAAATGTTTTTAGAATGCAGCTGCTTGGTGCAAAAGTTTATCCTGTAACAAGCGGAACAAAAACTTTAAAAGATGCTGTAAGTGAAACTATGAGAGAATGGAGCAAAAGAAGTGACGATACATTTTATGTTTTAGGTTCTGTAATGGGACCGCACCCATATCCTCAAATTGTAAGAGATTTTCAAAGTGTTATAAGTAAAGAAATAAAAGAACAGTTGTTTGAAAAGGAGGGTATGCTTCCTTCTGTAGTTATTGCCTGTGTAGGGGGAGGATCAAACTCAATAGGTGCTTTTTATAGTTTTATAGATAATAAAGAAGTTAAACTTATAGGTTGTGAAGCTGCAGGTAAAGGTATTGATACTTTTGAAACAGCAGCTACCATTGCAAAAGGAAGACTTGGAATATTTCACGGAATGAAATCGTACTTTTGTCAGACAGAAAGTGGTCAAATTGCACCAGTATATTCAATTTCTGCAGGCCTTGATTATCCGGGTATAGGACCAGAACACGCATATTTGCACGATACAAAAAGAGCTCAATATGTTTCTGTTACTGATGATGAAGCTGTTGAAGCGTTTGAGTTTTTATCAAAAACCGAAGGAATTATTCCCGCAATAGAATCTGCACATGCAATGTATTACGCAATGAAAATTGCACCTAAGATGAAAAAAAATGAGATAATAGTTGTTTGCGTTTCAGGCAGAGGTGATAAAGATGTTGCAATGATTGCCAAATACAAGGGGAAAAAAGTGTAAATGAGTAATAATATGCGCTATAATAGCTGTTTTTCTTCACAAAACGAATAAGTGTGGGTAGAGAAAAATGAATAAAATCACAGAAATATTTAAAGATAAAAAGACTTTAATAGTATATCTTACAGCTGGAGATCCATCTCTCGATAAGACTAAAGAATATATATTAACAATAGCTAAAAATGGAGCTGGCTTAATAGAAATAGGTATACCTTTTTCAGATCCTATAGCAGAAGGTGAAACAATACAGAATGCTATGTTAAGAGCGTTGTCAAAAAATATAAATCTGGATGATATTTTTAATATGGTTCTAGAAGTTAGAAAAAAATCTAACATCGCACTTACATTTATGACATATTTAAACCCTTTACTCTCTTACGGGTATGATAAATTTTTCAAGAAATGCCATGAAACAAGAATAAGCGGTGTAATTATTCCAGATATGCCATTTGAAGAACAGAGTGAAATCAAAAAATTTTCAGATAGATACGGTATAACAATTATTACGCTTATAGCGCCTACGTCCAAAGAAAGAATAAATATTTTGGCAAAACAGGCAAAAGGTTTTATATATCTTGTTTCATCGCTTGGTGTTACGGGGGTGAGAAGCAAGATAACGACAAATATTGACACTATAGTGTTAGAAATAAAAAAAATTACAGAGACTCCGATTGCTGTGGGATTTGGGATTGCTACTGCCGAGCAAGCAAAAGAAATAACAAAATATGCTGACGGTGTAATAATAGGAAGCGCTGTTGTTAAAATAATTGAAGAATATAAAGAAAATGCCGCTTCAAAACTTGCTGAATATGTTTCAAAAATTAAGAAGGCTATCACAATAAACTAATTAGAGTCTGTTCACACTAATATGACGAAATAGCTACTGTGATTTTTGAGGAAAAGTTGACAGGAGTTTTGTGATAGGCAAAAATACAAATAATGTGTAGGTTAAAACAGAAAAGTGGCAAAGTTAAAGTAGCTGTAAAAGAGAAAAAGGAAGTAAAAAAGGATACAAAAAATGAATGAAAGGTAATAATATACCCAAGTATAAACGGATTGCTATGAAATTAGAGAAAAGAGTAAATAAGAGGAGTTGAACCTTTAGTTTTTTGATTTGTAGTCAAATGCTCTATCCAACCAATTGAGCTGTGGGTGTACAAAATAATCTTAAAGCAGTTGTAATAAAATAATATTTCTTAATTAGGACTAACACAAATGTTTTTATTATATCATGTCACATAAAAATTTATTTTTTTATACTTACGGGGCAGTAGAAAATGTACTGGTTTTTTTGTTATACTATTTAGTATGAACAGACTCTAGTACTATATAAATGCGGGGGATGTAGAAAATGGTGCAAAAATCAATAAATGTTTCAGAACTTCAAATTGAAAGAGGAAAATTTAAACCAATTCTTCCAGATGTATTAAAAAATGGCGCATCTTATGTAAAACCTGTTAGAGGAAAAGCTACACAATCTGTAGCAGATCAGGCTAAAATAAAAGAAATTTTTAAGAATACCTACGGTTTACCTGAAATTACATTTAAAAAAGATGCAAATGCAACTGTTACAAAGAAAGTTATAAAAGTTGCGGTGGTTCTTTCCGGAGGGCAAGCTCCGGGAGGTCATAATGTTATCGCAGGACTTTTTGATGGATTAAAAAAAGCAAATAAAAAAAATGTATTAATAGGATATCTTGGTGGGCCTGCTGGGATTTTGGAGAATAAGTATAAAGTAATTTCTAAAGAAGTACTTAATGAATATAGAAATACAGGCGGTTTCGATTTTATACAGTCTGGCAGAACAAAAATTGAAACACCTGAGCAATTTTGCTCTACGAAAGATAATCTTTCAGTATGTGAAGTAGATGCATTAGTGGTTGTTGGTGGAGACGATTCAAATACAAATGCTGCAATGATAGCAGAATATTTTAAAAAGGAAAATTCAGATAAATGTGTTGTAGGTGTTCCTAAAACTATTGATGGTGATTTGAAAAATAAATATATTGAGACTTCATTTGGTTTTGACACAGCAACAAAAATTTATTCTGAACTTGTTGGTAATATTTGTAGAGATGTAAATTCTGCACAGAAATACTGGCATTTTGTGCGTCTTATGGGTAGAAGCGCTTCTCATATTACATTGGAAGTCGGTTTGAAAACTCATCCTAATATTGTTTTAATTGGTGAGGAGATTTTAGCAAAAAATATGACGCTTGTTAAAGTTGTTGAAAATATAGTTGATGTTATAGTTAAACGTTCACAATCTGGTAAAAATTTCGGTGTTGCTTTAATTCCTGAAGGTCTTATAGAATTTATACCTGAGATGAAAGAACTTATTTCAGTTCTTAATGATACTTTAGCTGAAAATGCCGATGCTGTTACAGAACTTCATTTAGCAGAAGATAAAAAAGAATTTATTTGCAGCAAACTTCCAAAAAAAGTTTCTGATTTAATGAAGTCGCTTCCAGTAGGCATTGCTTCGCAGCTTATGTTGGATAGAGATCCTCATGGTAACGTTCAGGTATCATTGATTGAGACGGAAAAACTTTTAATTGAAATGGTGCAGAAGAAACTTGCTGAACTAAAAAAAGCGGATAGATATAAAGGTAAATTTTCAGCAATTACACATTTCTTTGGGTATGAAGGACGCTGTGGAATACCATCAAACTTTGATGCAAATTATACTTACGCTTTAGGTTATAATGCGGCTGTTCTTGTACTTAACAAACTTACAGGTTATTTGTCATCTGTACGGAAACTTGTAAAATCCCCAAAGCAGTGGGTATGCGGTGGAATTCCTCTTACAATGATGATGAATATTGAAAGAAGACACGGCAAGGAAAAACCTGTTATACAAAAAGCTTTAGTTGATTTGAATGGAAAGCCATTTAAAGAATTTACTAGAAACAAAGAGAAATGGGCTATCAGTGAAAGTTATATTTTCCCTGGACCTGTACAATATTTCGGTCCTGCAGATGTAACAGATATGACAACAAAAACGCTTCAATATGAACAATCCAAAAAGAAATAAATAATAGTTATTTTGATAAAAAAGCTGTGAGGTTTTATATCTGCAGCTTTTTTTATGTTTTTTTATATGCAGGTAAAATGTTTTGACCGATATATTGTCATTGTTGATAATAAAATTAATTGTTTTATTCTGTTTCTAATTCTAACCCCAAATCTCTTACCATTTGCTTATCAATTTTTATATTTCTGCCGCTTGTTGTTAGATAACCTCCGGTCATCATACCATTTGCACCTGCTTGAAATATCCATGACTGTAGATCTCTTAGATTTACTTCTCTACCACCGCAAATCATAATGTCTGGAGTTTGTAAAATTATTCTAAAGATTGCAACTGTTTTTAAAATCTCAATAGGATGCATTGTAGGCAAATGTTCAAGAGCTGTACCTTTAATAGGCATTAAAAAGTTCATTGGAACACTGTCAACACCAAGTTCTTTTAAAGTAAATGCTAAATCTATTCTATCCTTCAAATTTTCACCTATACCAAAAAGTCCACCGGAACAAATTTTAAATCCAAAAAATTTAGCTCTTCTTATAGTATCTTTTCTTTCAGAATAACTGTGAGTGGAACATATATGTGGGAAAAAAGTTTCAGAGGTTTCAAGGTTGTGATGCATTTTTTTTATGCCGGCTTTTTTAAGTTTGATAAAAGTGTCATCTGATATTTTACCTATAGAAACGCCTAAATGTGATACTTTTTTATGATTTTTAAACATTTCGCAAAGTTTTTCTATTTCAGCATTATTTAAAAAATTACCGCTTGAAACAATACCGAAGCATCCTACATTTTCTAAAGCTTTTGTAGAAATTTCTTTTATCTTTTTAATATTTACAAGAGGATATACTTTCACATTGGCTTTGTTAAAAGATGATTGCGCACAGAATTTGCAGTCTTCGCTGCATTGTCCTGATTTTGCATTTATGATAGAACAAACTTTTACTTTATTACCTTTATACTTTTTGCGTATTTTTGTTGATGCCAAAAAGAGATCTTCAAGCTCAAGATAGAAAAGTTTTAAAGCTTCTTCTTTTGTAACATGTTTACCATTTACAATTTCAACTATTAAATTTTCCATTTATGTTCCCTTTGGTTCATATTATAACTTGATGCAAATATACAATATATAAAATTTTTGGGCAATCTTGTATATTTAAGGTTGACCAAGTGCCGAAAAAATATTGCTTTTAATTTACTGTATTAGTTTCTTTAGTTTTTTTATATATCTGGATACAATTGAAGGAATAAGTTTATTAAGTTTTGGAATCTATGTCTCACCAACGGATATTTAGCAGTTCTTCAATAAGATCTTCACTAAATCTTTTAGGTTTTTGTTAAAAATGTTTCTAACTCTTGCAAACTTCCCGTTTGCAAGAGACAAGGCTTTGCGATTTTTGCCATTAAATAAAATTTTTGCTCTGTTACGCTATAAAACAAAATTGTCTATTATAAGTTTGTTATTGTTTATGGGATAATAATAAAGAACATTATTTGCCCCAAATAGCGTAAGATCGTTAAAATAATTGTAAGAAAGAAGTAAAATCGCTGATTTTGACAATGGTGTTTTTATCATTTATTCTTGGAAATGCGACTTTTTGTTTCATTTAAACCTCTATTTTAATTCTTACAACTTTGGATTTTACTATAGACTTTGTCGCATTGATTTGTTTTAAAGCTTTTTCCAAATTATCCCTACAAGTTTTATGCGTAATTATAATTATCTGAGCAAAATCGTTGTCGCTTATATCAGACTGAGCAAGACTTGCGATTGAAACTTTAAACTTACCAAGAATTCCGGAAATCTTTGATAGTACGCCCGGCTTGTCCAAAATAGCAAATCTCAAATAGTAAGATGCTTTGTTTTTACCTGCGGGAAGAACTTTAATTTTTATTTTTTTATCATAAACGACGTCAGGGACAATTCCGGCTGTATTTGTAACGATAAACTTTGAAAGATTTATAATGTCAGACACAACTGCGCTTGCTGCAGGTTGTTGTCCTGCGCCTTTTCCGTAAAATAGAACATCGCCTGAGTCTTTTCCAGTAATCATAACAGCGTTGTATTCATTTTCAACAGTAGCAAAAGTGTGTTTATGGCTTACAAGGCATGGCTGTGCGGATAAATCTATTCCACTTTTTGTTTTCTGTGCAGAACCTATTAGTTTTATATCGTATCCAAAATCCTGCGTTATTAAAACATCTTCAATATCCAAATCTGCAATACCTTTTACTGATATATCTTTAACTTTTATCCAGCCACCCCACGCAAGAGAAGCAAGTATTGCAAGTTTGTTTGCTGTGTCAATACCATTTACATCAAAGGAAGGGTCAGCTTCTGCAAAACCAGCTTTTTGAGCGCTTTTCAAAGCTTCTTTATAAGATACTCCATGCTTTGTCATTTCGCTTAAAATAAAATTTGTAGTACCGTTTAATATACCTTTAATTTCGAGTATTTCTTCAGAAGCAAGCCCTTCACTTAAACCTTGCACAACTGGTATTACTCCGCCAACAGAAGCTTCATAATATATTGATTTTTGACATGTTTGCGCTGTTGTAAAAATCTGATCCCAGTATTTTGCAAGCACAGCCTTGTTTGCTGTAACAACATTTTTGCCGGCTTTTAAAGATTCTATTATTATTGTTCTTGCAGGTTCGTATCCACCTATAAGTTCAGCTACTAAATCTATTTCTGGATCTTTTACTATATCTCTAAATTTTTTAACATAAAGTTCAGGTTTATCTATAGACTTTAAATCGCAGATTGATTTTACATGTATAGGTTTTCCAACTTTTCTTAAGGCTATTTTTTTATTTTCTTCTAAAATTTTTACTACGCCTTTACCTACTGTTCCATATCCTATAAGACCTACATTGATATAATTTTTCCCCATAATTCTTTTAACCTTTCGTCTGCAAATTAGTTTACGATATTGTGTTTCTTTCCCATTTATAAACTTTTATTTGCATATCTTGTAAATTTACTTATACGAAGTAGAGCATCATGAAATCTTTTGTCATGTGTTACCAAAGATATTCTTAAGTATCCTTCACCGTGCTTGCCAAAACCTATTCCTGGGGAAACAATAACTCCTGTTTCTTTTACAAGTCTTTTTGCGACGCTAAGAGATCCTTCTTTGATTAAACAATTAGGAAGTCCTACCCAGATATACATTGTACCTTTAGTTTCATGTGCATGCCATCCTATTTTTTGAAGTCCATGCACCATTTTTTTCATTCTTTTTTCGTAAACGCTAGAAAGTTCTTTTATACAGTTTTGAGGACCATTTAGTGCAGCAACACCAGCAAGCTGCATAAATGTCGGAGCTCCGTAATCTAAAAATGATTTGAATTTTTCAAGAGGATATAACAGCTTTTTTGATCCACAAGCCCACCCGAGCCTCCAGCCCGCCATATTGAATGTTTTTGAAAAAGAGTGAAATTCCAAAGCGATATCTTTTGCTCCAGGAAATTCAAAGATTGATGGAGCGCAGTAATCTCCAAAAGTAAGTTCTGAATAAGCATTGTCTGATACCAGTAAAATATTATATTTTTTACAAAATTTTATTGCTTCTTTCCAAAAATTGTCATCTTCTACAACTGTAGCGGTTGGATTGTTTGGATAATTTAAAAACATTATCTTTGATTTTTTAGCTATTTTTTCAGGTACTTTTGTAAAATCAGGTAAATAACTATTTTTTTCAATCAAAGGCATTGAATATGTTTTTGCATCGGCTAAAGCTACACCATTAAAATGTACTGGATATGCGGGATCGCATACTAACGCATAATCTTGGGGATCCAAATATGCCATACAAATATGAGCTATGCCTTCTTTTGAGCCTATTAAGGAAAGAACTTCATTTTCTGGATCAAGTTTAACACCGAAGCGTTTTACCATCCACTCGGCTATACATTTTCTGAATTTAGGCATTCCTTTTGCCTGTGGATACCTATGTGTGTTGGAATGATGTTTTACAGTATCGCAAAGTCTATCGATAATATGATTAGGTGTAGGTAACTCAGGATTTCCCATACCCAAATCTATAACATCAAGTTTTTTATCGAAGGCTTCTTTTTTTAATAGGTTGATTTTTGTAAACAGATAGGGTGGCAGTTTTTTTAATTTTTTAGATGGTTTTATATTTATCATATTTTATTTAAACTCGTATCATTTATATATCAATTTCCTGAGGGTCGTGGTAGGTTTAAACGAAACCTTTTTACCTGCTGGAATAGGAATTATTTCACCAGTTTTAGGGTTTCTACCTCGTCTGGCTTTGCGGGATTTGACTCTGAAAGAACCGAGTCCTGAAAAAGAAATTACTTCACCATTTTTTATAGTATTTTGAATCACTTTTACCAAAGCTTTGATTGCTTTATTTGAATCGCCTTGTGTTAAGCCAGAAACGTTAGCAATCTGTTTGACAATGTCAGTTTTTTTCATCAAATTAATACCTTTACCAAAATGAACTATACTTTTTAAAAATCCATTCATTTTATAATAAATTTCAATAAGAATGTCAATTAGTTGTTGCATTGGTTAAATAGATATGCGATATTTTAGAATTTTGAAACATAATGTGTAAAGGCGTTTTTAGATTCAAAGATAAAAGAGGTCTTTTGCTGTCACCAAGAATCAACCAACAACCCACTAAATCCTTTGTTAAAAAAAACTTCAAAGAGCGATTGTAATGCTTATAGCCGAAGGCAAGCGAGTGTTATTACATATGAAATAAGCGATGAAAGATAAGTGGTTGTTTGAGGATATATAGGAAGGTAAAAGAAGTAAGAATTTTTATAGAGATGCAAACAGTTGTTAAGAGCAGACATTTAAAAGATTTATGCTGCAAGAGAGATTAACGATAACGAAAGCACAGACACATTTGATAGAAAGTAGCAATAGTAGTTTTAGGGATAATCTGAAACGATTTAATCGCAGGACAAAAGGATATAGTAATTGGATATGTTGTCTAAAACAATAACCCTATTTATTCACAGACATTTATTAGGCAATTTAAATAGGAATCGTTATATAGTATATATCCAAAATCAGAACAATGCCTTAGGTTAGGGGGGGTAAAGTATTTTATCAGTCATTTAAATAACATGAAGATGAATGTAAAATCTCAAATAGAAAGAAGACGGTGAAAGGATAAAATATAAAAAGATTGAAAAATGGTAAATAACTTTTGAAAGGATATAAATAAAAAGGCAGAGTTCAAATAAGGGGTACATATACATTTATCACAGGGAAGGGGGCAATAGATGAGCTTAATTGCAGTACTTTTGCAAAAGAAAAAAGAGGGTTAAACAGTAAAAAAGCAGTAGATTTTATGATTGATTAGAGAAAAGAGTTTGAGTATAAGATAAAGAGAGTAGAGACAGACAACGGGCTTGAATTTTATAGGAAAATTGACGATTATTTGAAGCAAGAAGATATAGAGGAT
>JAITPF010000024.1 GCA_031289585.1 Endomicrobium sp.
GTTGAAGATATTATGACTATAGATGAGGCAAAAGATAAATTTCCACCGAATTCCGGCGAGGTTCACGTCAAACTTTCAACCACAAGATATGACGATGCTTTAAGTGAAGACTTAAAAAAATTTTTTGGGTCGCACAAAGGCAAAGCAAAAGTATATATTGATTTGGAAGATTCTTTACACGGAAACTTTTCAATAGAAACGGAATATCTTGCAAACTGTTCGGATAATTTTATAAATGATATAGAGTCGGCAATCGGCATAAAAGATTCTGTTGAGTTGAGGTACGCGAATTAAATTCAACTTAGAAAGATATGGATTCGTCATGCAAAAGAAATGGAGATGAAAATGTTAGATATTAAAGTTATCAGAGAAAATGTTGAGGCCGTAAAGCAGGCAATTGCAAACAGAAATAAAGAAGTAGATTTTAAGCAGCTCTTAAAGTGGGACGATGAAAGAAAGTTTGTTATAGGTGAAATAGAGAGATTAAGACTGAAAAGAAATAAAGTTTCCGAAGAAGTTGGTAAGCTTAAAAGAGAAGGTAAAGCGCCTTCTCATGAAGTTCTTGAAGAGACGAACGAAAGCAGAGATTTAATTCAAGAACAAGAAAAACAACTTTTATCATTAGAAAACCACATAAAAGATTTTCTTCTTGGATTGCCTAATATTCCAGATGCAAGCGTTCCTATTGGTAAAGATGAAAAAGAGAACAAAGTTATTAGATATATTGGCGAACCTAAAAAACATTCTTTCAAACCAAAGTATCATTGGGAAATTGGTGAAAAGCTTGGAATTCTTGATTTTGCTACAGCTTCCAAAATTTCAGGTTCAAGATTTGCCGTCTTAAAAAATGAAGGCTGTGCTTTGGAAAGGGCAATAATTTCTTTCTTTTTAGATACACATAAAGAAAGAGGTTACAAAGAAATAATGACGCCGTATCTTGTAAATAGAACTTCAATGTTTGGTACTGGACAACTCCCAAAATTTGCCGAAGAAGCTTTTAAATGTGCCAATGATGAGTTGTATTTAATATCAACTTCGGAAATTTCAGTTACAAATATTTATAGGGACGATATTTTAGACGAAACAAATCTTCCTCAAAAACTAGTTTCTTATTCTGCATGCTTTAGAAGGGAATCAGGAACTTATGGTAGAGATACAAAAGGACTTATAAGAAATCATCAGTTTAATAAGGTTGAGCTTGTGAAGTTTGTTAAGCCGGAAATTTCAGATCAAGAGCTTGAGTTGCTTGTTTTAGATGCTGGAAATGTTTTAGAGTTGTTAGGTCTTCCCTATAGAGTTTCTCTTTTGTCAACTGGAGACATGGGTTTCTCTTCGTCAAAAACGTATGATTTAGAAGTTTGGCTTGCAGGCGACAGCGTATACAGAGAAATTTCTTCATGCTCAAACTTTAAAGATTTCCAAGCAAGAAGAATGAACATAAAAGTAAAATATAAAGACAAGAAAAAAGAACTTCTTCATACGCTAAATGGCTCAGGTGTTGCTGTTGGCAGGACTTTTGCGGCAATCCTTGAATACTATCAACAAGAAGACGGTTCTGTCATCATACCGGAAAGTCTCCGCAAATATACAGGTTTTGACATAATTAAAAGCAAGTAATAAATGATATAAGCTTATGCAATTGTTAATCTAAAAGTCCCCCCAAGTTAATGAGTGACTTTTAGATTTTATATCATTTCTCTTAATAAGTTATTTCAAAAAAAATCACAAATTTTACCAAGAAAAGCAATCATATGTTATATACTTAATACAAGTTCTCGCGAGAAATAAAAAATAGGGGGAATCTCTACGATAAGCATATTATTAAGGATAGAATGTAATGAAAGTTAGAAAATTGTTCTTATTATTAATGATAGGAATGTTGATGTGCAGTGTTTGCTTTTTTTGTTGCAAGAGAAAAGAAATTGTTACCAGAGAGAACACTTACCAATAATACTAACACTAGAATTGAGAAAACTATTGGCACTACTAAAATAATATTGTTGGATGGTGTAGATATTGTAACTATTGATGAAGTTGATGCAATAGTCAATGTTGCTAATTCTGGTAGGTATGACAAATAAAATTTACTTGGTACGACTTTAAAGGAAGGAGTAAAGATTA
This sequence comes from Endomicrobium sp., assembly GCA_031289585.1. GTDB lineage: Bacteria > Elusimicrobiota > Endomicrobiia > Endomicrobiales > Endomicrobiaceae > Endomicrobiellum. The sequence goes on from JAITPF010000024.1 coordinate 2,122, forward strand.
TGATTATTACAAAGTTTTATTCGATGCTCTTCCATAAGTTTTAACTGCGAGTATAAGTATTTGGAGAATATTAAGTTTTTGATAAAAGAATAAACCGCTTCGTTAAACGAAACGGTTTATTCTTTGAATCGCACGGTCTTATTTTTTCTTTTTCTTGGTCGCAGTTTTTTTCTTTGCAACCTTTTTCTTAGGCACAGCTTTTTTTGTCTTGCATCCACAAGCCATTCTAGGCTCCTTTTGGGAACTTAATCCCCTATTTTTATTTCCGCGTGCTAAGGTGCGGAAAACTAGACACCAACAGTATTTAAATAAAAAATAAATTTTATTTCAAGTCTTTTGGAATATCTTTCGGCGGAAGTTTAATGCTTTTCGTTGCAAAGATGCCTGAAATAATTGCTCCTGTAAAATAAATAACCCAGATATGTGTATAATATGCTCCAAAAAGTGCAGCGATTCCAGCGACGATAAACGAGCCTGCAAAAATAACCAGACTTGCTTCAAGATAGCGCCATTTCGTCGGTATTAAATTATAAATGTTTACAAGTTGATAATTATGTCGTCTATGTCTTACATATGCCGCAGCAAGAAGCAAAAATCCAACAGGAGAAACAAATTGGCATATTAAATGTATAAGTATAAGTTGTATTGGTTGAGTGTTTGATTGAAACCATACGGAATCATACAATGTTATAAAGTTCCATGTAGACAAAACTTTAGAACCTGTTACAACTAAAGTATTTAAAAGAATAAAAATAATTCCCATCAACACGCCTATTGTGTAAGCTGCGAACTTTGTGGAACGTGGCGCACCGCTTGGAGTTGGTACCCAATGGGAAATAGCGACGAGAATAGACGGAGCTATTACAGCCATCAGAAAAAATTGTCGCAGACAATTTACTATCAAAGACATTGGATGTGGACCCAAAATATTTTGAAGAGGTCTTGTTATAAAGTAAATGCCAAATAATATAAATGCTGCTTCGATTTTTTTAAACCCAATGTCACCAAACATCATTGATCGGAATTTGCTTGTGCGACAGACTTCCGAGGCCATAAAGAAATACATTAATCCTGCTAAGATAGGCAAAATAAAAATTATTAAAAAATTAAAAATCATCTTATCTCCAAAAGTATTATTCTTAAATTGTTTCGTAGCCAGTTATTTAAATAATTTTTCCAACACTTTTATACTAAAATTACAGTATATTTTTTTTAGGAACAATTTTCGATTAAAATTCTATGGTTAAATTATAACTCATATATTTTGCTAAGTATGAGGAAGACTATCAGATTCTGTTTTTAAATGCTTTGAGAGTATTTTCAAGAAGCACTGTTATTGTCATAGGACCTACTCCACCCGGTACTGGTGTTATGTTTATGTCCATATCTTTGGCAGATTCAAAATCAACGTCACCGCACAGTCCATCAGAAGTTCTGTTTATTCCTACGTCGATAACTGTTGCTCCTTCCTTTATAAAATCTTTAGTTACAAATTTAGGTTTGCCTATAGCTGCTATAACAATGTCTGCGGTTTTACACAAACTTTTAAGATTTTTTGTTTTTGAATGAGACATTATTACAGTAGCATTATTTGCAAGCAATAACATAGAAAGAGGTTTTCCTACAAGATTTGATCTGCCGAGGACAATAGCAGTTTTTCCTTCAATTGATATGTTTGATTTGTTGAGAAGATATATAACTCCCAAAGGAGTACAAGAAACCAAAATATTTTTCTTAATAATCTCATCCCAACTTTTTGACAAATTCAGCAAACCTGCGTTAAAAGGGTGTAGACCATCAACATCTTTTAAAGGACTTATTGTATTGATACAGTCTTGAGCATATTTATTGTTTGGAAGAGGAAGCTGTAACAAAATCCCATCAACTTCAGAAGGAGTATTCAAATTTTTTATCAAATTAATGATTTCTTCTTTTGGAGTCTTTTCGTTAAGATTATGATGAAAAGATTGAATTCCTGCGTCTTGGCAAGCTTTAATTTTTGATTTTATGTAAACTTGGCTTGCAGGATCTTGACCTACTAAAATAGTAGCCAGACCTGGCGTTTTTCCTGTTTTTTGTTTAATTTTCTGAACTTGGTTTTTTATTTCTGATCTTATATCGTTTGAAATTTTTTTTCCATCAATTAAGTTCATTTGCCCTCTGAAAATCTTGGAAATAACCACAAAATAAAATTATATCAACTAATGACAATGCATTGCAAGGAACAAGAAATTTTTGTACAATCACTATCGTTGGTAGTACTAAATTGATATAGGGTATCCTAAGTTTTTCATAAGGTGAAGTTTTTAAGTTTAGACAACTCTTGTGGTAGAGATGTAATTGTGGTCTAGCTAGGCGGTTAAGAGAGTCGGCACATTAAGAAGCAAAAAGGTAAAATACAAGTTTTGATGAGTTATATGAAATCAAACAGTATTATGGCAAATGATTAGCAGAGTGTTGCAGTAAAATCAAAAAAGATAAATCTACAAGTGGAGGGGTCGCATAGTTGGTCTAGTGCGCTGGTTTGCTAAACCGGTGTACGGATGAAAGTCCGTACCGAGAGTTCGAATCTCTCCCCCTCCGCTTATTGTTTTTTAATACCATCGGAATATTCTAAAAAATAATTGTGTTTCTCTTTATTGTCTCTTAAATATCTAAAGTATGCTTATTAACGACTCTTTTTATTACTTATTAGAG
>JAITPF010000032.1 GCA_031289585.1 Endomicrobium sp.
TGCTCTATAATACCCTATTTATCTATTTGGCTAATTAAATTAAGTAAAAGGAGGCAAATAAATAGTTTTGGGAAGAGAAATTAAGATTGAAAAGAAAGATGAGAAAAAGATGAAAAAAAGTTTAATGTCGTTTAAGGGTTTAAAGATGTCAGTTATGTATGTAGTCTTATCGTTAATGTTAATGCTTTCGTTATCAGTTCCAGAGCAAGTAGCAGCACAGCCAGTAATACAAAGAGTGAAACCTCAGAGATAACTGCTTTTATTCTGGCGCGCATAATAGGGATAGTAATCAAGTTAAGGGAGTAATTGTAGTAGCACCCAATAGCACCCCAGAAGATATGCCAGCCCGAAGGGCTGTGGCAAGCTTTTCTTTACTAACTGCATAGATTGCTCCGTCAGGACTCTGTTCCTCTTTAAGTAAACAATTTTGTGTTTCAATGAAAAACATTGATGTCTTGTATATTTGCATTTAATTTGTTTGGTTTTGCCCATATAACTTTTACATTGTTACTTAAACATTTTGGACAACTTTTTTTCTATAATTACTAAACCTTTTTAGTAATTATTATATAAATAATGTTTTTGTCAAGTATCTTTTTATAAAATTTGGACTTTTTAGCAACTTTTTTTGACCTTTATGCCCGGGATGACATAGAAAAAAAAGGTGTCATTCCTGCCCTCAATTAAGGTATTTGAGAATAAATTCCAAGTTTTTCATAAAGAAAAACTTTTATCTTATCCTCTTGGATGGAATTTTTTGTGTTGTTGTATAATTTGTTCTTTATCAAGGTGTGTGTAAATCTGCGTCGTTGTAATTGAAGTATGCCCCAGCATTTCCTGAACAAAACGAATATCTGCTCCACCAGCAATTAAATGACTAGCAAAAGAATGTCTTAAAATATGCGGCGTAATATTTTTAGTAATTCCTACATTTTTAGCAATATTTTTAAGCTGTCTCCAAAATTCTATTCTAGAAAGCTTCCTACCTAATCTTGAAATAAATACACTATCGTCTTCACTTAAAGCAGGTTTTCTTTTTGCAAGATAAATATTTATAAAATTTCTAGCTTTGTCTCCAAAAGGAATAAGTCTTTCCTTAGAACCTTTACCTATAATCCTTAAAAAACAATTTTCTAAATTGATATTTGAAAACTTAAGATTTACAAGCTCTGAAACTCTTAAGCCCGTAGCATATAAAAGTTCAAGCATTGCCCTATTTCTTATATGCATTTCATCATCAGCATTTATGGAATTTAAAAGAAAAGTAACCTCTTGAAAAGTAAGTATACCTGGCAAATTTTCAGGAATTCTTGGAGATGTTAAATACAATGTAGGATTATTTTTTACTAAATCTTCCGAATTTAAAAATTTATAAAACTGCCTCAAAGATTCCATAAGTCTGTAAATTGATCTTGGTTTTAAACCTTCTGTTTTTATTTCCCACAAGAAATCAGTTATATCATGATGTTCAAAATCTTCAAGAGGTATTTGCTTCTTTTTGGCAAAATTAATAAATTTTATAATATCAGTCTTATAAGCTAAAGCGGTATTTTTTGACAACCCTTTTTCAACAACTATATAGGAAATAAAATCATTTAGCGCTGTTTTGTAATCTATCATATCTTTTCTTTCAACTTTTTAAGTAGAATCACAGCTAAAGATTACTGTTTCGCTACACAATTTCAATAACATAAAAGCTTATTTATTACACTTTTATATTAGATATGAATTATGACGTAATTCATTTGCTAATGTGGTTCTGCTTCCGTGTCCAGGATAGACAATAAGAGATGGATTTAATTTTTTTATTTTAGAAAGAGATTTTAAAATCTTCTCATAATTCCCGCCATCAAGATCTGTTCTTCCTATCGTTCCGGCAAAAAGAGTATCTCCTGTAATTAAAAAATCGTCAAACAATAAACATATACTGCCTTTTGTATGTCCTGGCGTATGCAAAACTATAAAAGTTGCAAAAGATAATTCTACTTTTTGATTATCTTCAAGCAGTATTTCAGCTTCCTTAATAGTTCTTGGAAAACCAAATAACTCTGAACAATTTTTGCAAGCATTAGTAAGCATTTCCGTTTCGTATTTATGTATTGCTAATGGAATTTTAAATTCAGAACGAATTTGATCATCAGAAAAAATATGATCACAATGACCATGCGTATTTATAAGCATTTCTAGCTTTAAATTGTCTTCTCTTATTTCAGAAATTACTTTTTTTCCATCTTCACCGGGATCTATGATTATCGCCTGCAAACTTTGAGAATTATAAACCACATAACAATTTTCTTCCAAAATCCCAGAGATTATTTTTTTAATTTTTATCATTAAAATATAGTCCTTATAATTTGTAATATTGCATTTACAAATACTCCTGCTACAATATCATCTATAGTAACACCTAGACCACCTTTTATTTTTTGGGTTTTGTTTATAAACAGTGGTTTCTTTACATCAAAGATTCTAAACAATAAAAAACCTAACAATAAAAACATAAATGTCTTAGGCAAAAACGCAACAGAAAACCATATTCCCGCAACTTCATCTATAACTATTCTTTGGTCGTCTTTTTTATTATAAATATCTTCGGCAAGAGAAGAAAACAAAACTGAAACTATAAATATTGAAGTAAGTAAAAAAGTCTGAAATATATAATTATCAGGCACAAATAATACCCAAAGCAAAACACCTACAAAACTGCCAAATGTTCCAGGAGCATATTTTATATAGCCCACACCAAAAACAGAAGAAAAAAATATTATTATTTTATTCATTTTTCACTCAGCAATTTTCTATATTTAAAAATATAATTTGCACCCGAATAAATGGTAAGAACAGTAGCAACAAGAGTTGCCCAAAAAGGTGTTTTCTCCATTATAACAATTAATATAGCATAAGAATCATAGTTATAAAGTTTAAGTATCTCAGGAGTTATATCAGTAAATTTTGATAATATTTCATTTACTATTAAAATTACCATTGTTATTATAATTACAACTATTTGAAACGTAGTTTTAAATTTTCCAGCTTTATCGGCAGGTATCATCACATTCTTAACAGCAGCAACAGAACGAAAACCAGTAATTAAAAATTCTCTTGAAATTATAACAATAACCATCCATGCAGGAATACCAAGCATCGGAATCCCGACAAAACATATAAAAGCAGCCGACATCAATAGCTTATCAGCAAGAGGATCTAAAAATATTCCCAAAGAAGTTATGGTTTTATTTTTTCTTGCTATCTGTCCATCAAGTAAATCAGTAATTGATGCAACACAGAAAATGATTAATGCTAAAATACTGTTGTAAACGCCATCTAGTTCCATAAATAAAATAAAAAAAGGAATCATACATATTCTTGCTATTGTAAGTTTGTTTGCTAAATTCACTAACTTCCCTCGCTTATTGATTGGCATTAACTCAGTCATCATTAGAGTCTGTTTACACTAAATATATAATTTTATATCATAACCGTTAACGCATTTTATCTTAGCCTTATGAAATTCCCCTATCGTAAGAGGTCTATCATTCGTCAATATCACATTACCGTCAATTTCAGGCGACTGAAAGCTGCCTCTTCCTTCTATATAGTATCTGTTTCCCTTTTTTACACAATTTTCAACAATAAATTCAACAGTTTTATTTTTTATTTTATCAATTTTCGACTTAAAAACATTATATTGAGCATTTTCTATTAGAACTCTTCTTTCTTTTGCAATAGAAGCTTCGATATGTTTTTTTAATCTTGACGAATCAGCTTTTTTTTGGTCAGAATATTCAAAAACTCCAACATATTGAAAATATCCGTCATTTAAAAAACTTATAAGTTCATTTACATCTTTTTTTGTTTCTCCTGGAAAACCTGTTATTACAGATGTCCTTAAAACAATATCAGACAATTTATTCTTTATTTTCTCAATAATATTTGCAGTATTTAATGGACGCTTCATTGCAGATAAAATATTTTTGCTTATATGCTGTATGGGAACATCTATATAATTACAAATATTTTTATGTTCTTTCAACACTTCAAGTAAATTATCTGTAATACTTGATGGATAAGCATAAAGCAATCTTATCCATTTTAATCCACCTATTTTTGAAAGTTTTATAAGTAGTTTATCCAAGGAGAATCTGTCATAAATATCTTGACCATAACTTGTTGTGTCTTGAGCTATCAATATAAGTTCTTTTATACCGCTTTCAGCCAACGCCTTGGCTTCGTCAACTAAAGATTCTATTGTACGACTTTCGTATTTTCCGCGCAGCATTGGAATTATGCAAAAGCTGCATTTATGCTCACAACCTTCAGCAATTTTTAAATATGCCAATGGCAGATTTGAAGAAAGCATTCTATAATTTGAATTATTTAAGCCACCAGGCGGCAAAAAAAGCTTGTCAAAGTTTTTATTGAGAATTAAATCCGGTAAACGTTGCAACGTCCCAGTACCTACAAAACCATCAATATTAGGAAAAAGCATAGACATTTTTTCTTTTAATAATTGTGGAAGACATCCGGAAACATAAATCCGTAAACCTTTCTTTTTTTTAATGTTTAAAACCTTTCGTATATATTTTTCAGATTCCGACTTTGCCGTTTTTATAAAAGAACATGTATGTATTACAGCAATATCAACTTCATCGAGATTATTACTTATCACAAAACCTTTATTTCTAAAAATTCCAAGCAAATATTCAGCTTCAACAGTATTTTTTGGGCATCCTAAAGATATCACAGCAACTTTTTGCATAATATAATAACCCTATTCCTACTTCTTTAAAACAATTGTATTTACATCTTGAACGGCGCCTGAAACTATATCAACCTGATTGCCATTAAAGAATACCTTAAGACCAGGTGCATAGCCTGTTTTTAATGTAAAAGATTTGTTCGCTTTCCATGATTTCTTATTATCTTTAAAAACAGTTCCTTCAAATATAGTTCTACCATCCGAATTTATTTTAATCCAAACATTACTTAAAGCCTCAACAACAAGTTCTTGTTTAGTATTAATCGGAACTTTATTTTTTTCTTCCTTAACAACTACAACAGTTTCTTCAGTTGTATTTTTATCATCCAACACTTTTAGTTCTGACATTTCAGTTTGTTGCAACGTTTCAATAGATGACGAAACATTTGTACTCATATTTTTATTTATATATAAAAACAATACTAAAAGAACTACTACTATTGTAAACATAATCAGTAGTTTTTTAACGCTAACTTTACCTTTTTGAAAAAGTTTTTTAATGAATTCATTTCCAGCAGTTAAAGACTTCTCTTTTTCTACAGATTCTTTTTCAAGAAAATGTTTTCTTACATTATACTTATTAAGTAACTCTTCTGAATCAAAACCAAGATATTTAGCATACGATCTTACAAAACCTTTATAATATATCTCCGCTAAAAAAACACTTATATCGCCATCTTCAATTGCAGAAAGATATTTTTCATGAATTTTTGTAACTTTATATACCTCGGCAAGAAGCACATTTTTTTCTTTACGCTTTTCTTTAAGTATCTTACCTATTTCTTCCATTACATCCCTCATTTTACATCTCCCTTAATTGAGTTTTATTATCTCAACGCTGTCGGGCGCATTAAATTTGAACATATTTTTATATAACACAGGATTAAAAGTATAACTTGTAAATATAATTTCTACTACAACTCCTTCAGACTCTACCACAGCCTTTTCTGGATACATACTTGTTTTTGAAATATATATCTTTAGATTTAACCTTTTATTTTTAACTGGATTAATTTTAATTATAATATATTTTTCATTCTCATCGCCAAGATTTATTATATTTGTTTTTTTTATTTCTCTCCAACTGCTTCCAAAACTTATAATTGTTGCAGGAGAAAAATCGCCATCAATAACATTTTTCCAATTATCAATCACTGCTTGTCCATTTTCAGGAGTATAAATTACTATATTTTTACCATCAATGTATATTTGCTGTTCCTGTGGTACCCTTTGGTTTATGTAAATACTGCTTGGTTTTTTCAAAAACAGTGTTCCTGACACTTCTTGTTTTTCTTTTGTGGATTCATAAAATATGATTTGCGTATAATCCGCTTTAAGAGTATTTATTTTTTTATCAGCTTCTTCCATTTTAACAAGAATATAATTGAGTTTGTCATTTTTCGTATGTGCAAAAACATTTGCGCATAAAACAAAAAATAAAAAAGCACAGATTGCCACAGCAATTATATTGTTTCGCAATGAAAAAAAATCACTTTGTCTTGCATAACCATCAGTACACATTCTCTTTAATCCTTTTTAGTAACATCACAGCGCAACTGTTAGCGACACGAATTATTTCACCGACTTGCCGATTCGCAATGACAACAAAAAACATGGATTCTCGCCGAGAGTTTACCCTCAAATGTCTTTTATCGGTGGCGGGAATGACACTACAGCAGTTTACTCTTTTTGTCGTGTCATACTCACTCCTGATAGAAACGTAGACAACAATAGTTTTAAAACTAAAAAGCCTAATTAGAGTCTATTCACATACACTTCTTTTTAAATTCCAGACCATCTTCTTCTTTCTTTGTTACATCCACAGTAATATTGTCCCCCTCTTTAAGTTCTCCTGAAATAAGTTTTGAGGACAACGGATTTAACAAGTATATCTGTATAGCTCTCTTTAAAGGTCTCGCTCCAAAAGCAGGATTATATCCTTTCAAAGATATAAAATCTTTTGCTTTATTTGTAAGTTCTACATGTATTTTTCTTTCTGCAAGACGACTTTCAAAAGATTTAATTTGTATGTCAATAATTTTATTTAATTCCTGCTCACTCAAATTTTGGAATATTATTATTTCATCTATTCTGTTTAAAAACTCTGGTCTGAAATAGTTATGAAGTTCCTGTGTAACTTTATCTTTCATTGCATTATAATCGCCATATCCTTGAATATAGTGCGAACCTATATTTGACGTCATTATTACAACTGTATTTTTAAAATCAACTGTTCTTCCTTGCCCATCAGTAAGTCTACCATCATCAAACATCTGAAGCATAACATTAAACACTTCAGGATTTGCTTTTTCAACTTCGTCAAACAAAACTACACAATAAGGTCTTCTTCTTACAGCTTCTGTTAACTGCCCACCATCTTCAAAGCCAACATACCCGGGAGAAGCACCTATAAGACGCGATACGCTGTGTTTTTCCATATATTCAGACATATCAATTCTTACTATATTTTTTTCATCGTCAAACAATAATTCTGCAAGTGCTTTTGCAAGTTCTGTTTTCCCAACGCCTGTAGGACCTAGAAACAAAAATGAACCTATAGGTTTATTGGGATCTGCCAATCCAGAACGAGAACGCCGTACTGCATTTGCTATTGCAGTGATTGCTTCGTCCTGACCAATAACTCTTTCATGTAGTTTATATTCCATTTTAAGAAGCTTTTGCATCTCGCCTTCTATCATACGCGTAACTGGTATCCCAGTCCACTTACTTACAACTTCAGCAATATCTTCTTCATCAACTTCTTCCTTCAACATCTTCTTTTCTTTTTGCAATTTAAGAAGTTTTTTATTTTCTTCTTCAAGCTGTTTTTGTATCTGTGGAATTTTTCCATAACGAATTTCCGCAACAGCATTTAAATTGCCATTTCTTTCAGCTTTTTGTTCTTCAATTTTCATATTTTCAAGTTCCGCTTTAAGTTTTCTAATTGCTGAAATTGAGGACTTCTCTTTTTCCCAATGAACTTTCATTCCAGCAGAATCTTGCTTAAGTTTGTCTATTTCATTTTCCATATTTACAAGACGTTCTTTTGACGCAATATCAGTCTCTTTTTTTACAGCTTGTTTTTCAATTTCAAGCTGCATAAGTCTCCTTTCCACAGCATCAAGTTCCGTAGGCATTGAATCTATTTCTATTCTCAATCTACTTGCAGACTCATCAACTAAATCTATTGCTTTGTCTGGTAGATATCTATCCACTATATATCTTGCACTTAATGTTGCTGCAGCAACTAACGCCGAATCTTTTATTTTTACACCATGGTGCACTTCATATCTTTCTTTTATACCTCTTAAAATCGCAATAGTATCTTCAACAGATGGTTCACCTGCAAAAACCGGTTGAAAACGCCTCTCCAATGCTGCATCTTTTTCAATGTATTTTCTGTATTCATCAAGAGTTGTCGCTCCGACAAGTTTAAGTTCGCCGCGCGCAAGCATAGGTTTTAACATATTTGCAGCATCAACCGCACCCTCAGCAGAACCTGCACCAACTATTGTATGTAACTCATCAATAAAGAAAATTATCATTCCTTGAGCTGATTGAATTTCTTTAAGAACTGCTTTAAGTCTATCTTCAAACTCGCCTCTATATTTTGCACCGGCTATCAATGCCCCCAAATCTAAAGCTATAACTTTTTTATCTTTTAAACTTTCCGGAACATCTCCAGAAACTATACGCTGCGCTAGCCCTTCCACTATTGCTGTTTTACCTACGCCCGGTTCACCTATAATAACGGGGTTATTTTTTGTCCTTCTTGATAGAACCTGCATACATCTGCGAATTTCTTCATCTCTACCTATAACAGGATCAAGTTTCCCTCGTTTTGCTAAATCGGTTAAATCGCTTCCATACTTTTCTAAAGCTTGATATTTATCTTCTGGATTTTGATCTGTAATTCTCTGATCACCTCTTATACTTACAAGCGTTTTTAAAATAATATCTTTTGTAAAACCATATTTTTTTAATATTTTTGAGGAATTTTCAGAACTTTCTTCAGCTATAGCAATAAGGATGTGTTCCGTAGAAACGAATTCATCTTTTAAATTTTTTGCAGCTTTCTCAGAATTATTTAAAATTTTGTTTAATCCTTGAGACAAAAACAAATTTCCACCAGAAACTTTCGTTTTTCTTTCAATTTCAGAAAGCAAATCTTTTGAAATATTTGCAAACAACATATCTTCCTGACCAGATACCGTAGACTTTTTTATTATTGCTCCTACTGTACCGTCCTGCTGTTTAACTAAAGCATATAAAAGATGTTCTGATGTGATTTCTTGATTACCATATTCAGACGCTATATTTTGCGCGTCCACTAAAGCTTCTTGCGATTTGATTGTAAATTTAGAAAGATTCATATTATTCTCCCCATACATAAACAACTGCTTTCATCGTTTTTCGATATCAATTGCAAGGTTTATTTTTTCTTCGAGTTTCTTATATTTTTCCGACATATTCTGTTCAAGTTTTTTCTGCTCTTTCAAAACAAATTTCATAGCATCAGCTATAGGATCATGCAATCTAGAATGTTCAAGTTTTTTAACTTCGTCGGCATCATGTCCTAAACTTATTCTTGCAGGCACACCAACTGCAGTTGTATTTGACGGAACATCATGAGTAACCACTGACTGCACCAACTATAGCATTATCACCAATTTTTATTGCCACAAGCAATATAGCATTTGATCCCAGCACTACATTATTACCTATGGTAGGATGTCTTTTCTTTTTTTCAAGAGACGTCCCTCCAAGAAGAACGCCTTTGTATATTAAAACATCATTTCCAACTTCTGCAGTTTCTCCAATAACAACACCCATTCCGTGGTCAATAAAAATTCTTCTTCCCATGGTTACGCCTGGATGAATTTCTATACCTGTCAAAAATCTACTTATATGAGAAACAAATCTTGCAGTAAAATAAAACTTATATTTCCACAATTTGTTCGCAAATCTATAAAAAACAATGGCATGAAGTCCAGGATAGCAACAGGATAGCAAAATAAAATCTCAATCCACGACCTTGCAGCCGGATCTTTATAAAAAATATTTTGCACATCTTCCTTTATCAACTTAAACATATTGAGGTAATTATACCAAAAAATCCTGCTATTTGAATACTACTTAGCATTGGAGTTTACTCTAAATAGCTTGATAATTAGATTTAACATGTACATAAAAACCTAAACACGATAAAAATCTCTTTAGATATTTAACGGTATTTGCATCAATCATATTTTTTTTCAATTTAAACGCATAGTATTTGCCTGCTATAAATTCTATTATTTTTGAATAATCGTTTATAAGTTTTGTGATATCAGTTTGTGAAAAATTTGCTTTTTGCGAAAAATATAAATATATATAGTCATTATCTTCAGATATTCTTTCAATATCAAGTTTTTCAGCGGAAAGTCTTAAATCTGTTATCTCAAATAACATTTGTGTTTCATCAGGAATTTTGCCAAAACGATCAAGAAGTTCATTCTTTATGTTTTCTATAGCTTTAATATCTTGTGCATCGGAAAGCTTTCTATAAAATAAAATTCTTATGTCTTCATCTTCAATATAGGTATGTGGAATTAACGCATTAATATGTAGATCTATGATAGTATTTTTCTTCTCCTGTATTTCAGATATATCACCTTTGGCTTTTTTGCCTTCTTCTTCAAGAAGTCTTGCAAACATATCATAACCTATATCTCTAACAAAACCGTGTTGACTTGCGGAAAGTATGCCACCTGCTCCTCTTATTTCTAGATCTTTAAGCGCAAGCCTAAAACCTGAACAGAGCTCACTAAATTCTCTCATTGCTTCAAGTCTTTTAACAGCTTCGTTGCTTAAAGTTTTGTCTCCGTAAAACAAGTAACAGTATGCTTTTTTTCTGTCTCTGCCTATTCTGCCTCTTAGCTGGTAAAGCTGCGAAAGTCCAAAATTTTCAGCTTCTTCAATTATCATCGTATTAACAGATGGAATATCTAACCCTGACTCTATTATTGTGGTAGCCAACAAAACATCTAGTTCCATATTTGTAAATTTCCACATAGTATCTTCAATATCTTTTGCTTTCATCTGCCCGTGTATAACACCAAGTTTCATATCCGGTACAAGTTTTTTAATACTTGCGGCTTTTGTAAGAATTGTTTCAACTTTATTATAAACATAAAAAATCTGACCATTTTTTGAAAGTTCAGCTTCAATTATATTTTTAATGAGTTTCTCATCATACGATGAAAGGCTTGTTTCTATAGGAAGTCTTCCAAACGGCGGAGTTTCTATCACTGACAAATCTCTAAAACCAGACAACGCTGAAGATAAAGTCCGAGGAATAGGAGTTGCTGAAAGCATTAAAATGTCAATACCTTTCTTCATTGATTTAATTTTTTCTTTTTGTTTTACGCCAAACCTGTGTTCTTCATCAACTATCAATAAACCTAAATTTTTAAACTTTATATCTTTCTGTAAAAGTCTATGCGTACCAACTACAATATCAATTGAACCTTTTTCTAAATCTTGTATTATTTCTTTTTGTTTTATCTTAGTTTGAAATCTGCTAAGCGCTACAACTTTTGTTGGAAAAAGAGAAAGTCTATTATAAAAAGTATTATAATGCTGCTGTGCTAAAACGGTGGTAGGTACTAAAACTGCAACCTGCATACTCTCTTGAACTACTTTAAAAGCAGCACGTATAGCAACTTCTGTTTTACCATACCCTACATCACCACAAATAAGTCTTTCCATTGGATAAGGTTTTAAAAAATCATTTTTTATATCTTCAATAGCTTTAAGTTGATCAGATGTTTCATCATAAGGAAATGCATCTTTGAGATCCTTTTCCCATGTAGTTTCTGCACCAAAAGGTTTTCTCCTAATTAAACTTCTTTGAACGTAAAGTTTTAAAAGTTCTTTTGCAAATTCTGCAGCAGCTTCACGAGCTCTTGATTTTACTCTTTCCCAAGCAAGCGTATCCATAGAATAGAGTTTAGGTTTAACACCTTCAACACCTACATACTTTTTTACTGTTTTTATTTCTGTCGGAGGAACATAAAGTTTATCATCATTTCTATATTCTATACATAAATACTCTGAAACACTGTTTTCCCTTGAAATGGTTTTCAATCCTATATAACGTCCAATTCCATATTTTTCATGTACCACATAATCGCCAGTCGATATTTCCCAAATACCCTCTAACCGTCTGCCTCCTTTTACTTTAATGAAATTTATAGGCTTTCTCTTATACAACATTTCACGACTTGAAATATATGCAATTTTTTCGCTTTCTAAATAAAATCCCTGCGACAAGTTGCCATACAAAAATTCCGGACTTTTATAATTCCAGCAGTTTTCATGAAATATATCTACAATACGTTCCCGTTCACCATTATTTGCACAATAAATTCTTATTGTTATATCGTTTTCAGCAAAACTTTTAAGTGAATTTACAAAAAAGTTTATATTCCCTTGAAATCCTGTAAAACTTTTATATCCCTGGCACTGAGCTTGAGCATTTAACGAATCATTTATGAGAAGTTCGTACTTATCAAACAACCGTTCCACTTCTTTATCAACCGGATAATCAAAATATAATATGGTATTATCTTTAAAATAGTTTTTTATTGTTGAAGTACATTCTTTAGGATTGACAGATAGTATTTTAATTTCATCAATAAAAGTGCTTGAAAGCTGACTTCCAGAGTCAAAAATTCTTATAGCTTCAACTGTATCATATTCAAAAAGTATTCTTACAGGCATCTCACTTGCAGCAGGCCATACATCTACAATATCACCTCTTACAGCAAACTGTAGTTTATCTTCAACAAAACGCGTTCTTGTATAACCAAAAGCAGTAAGAGAGAGTTCTAAACTGGTCAAATTATATTTTTGATTTTTGATAACGGAAATACAGGTATTGCTTCTTGGTTCTGTTACTAGAGAATCAATTGAAATATCTGTCGCACATACAATAAAGCTTTTCAAATTTTTTATTCTATCTATTGTAAAAGCTCTCTGTTGTATATCATTCGATGGAAGCATCAAAACATCAAAGGAAGAATTAACAGCAAGGACAGAACCTGAATTAAGTTTAGGATAACAATGTTTGGTTAGTTCTTCGTTATACTCACTAGTTTTCGAATGACAATATGCATTAATTGGAAAAGTGGAATTAAAAAAGGAACATAAATCATCATAAAAGAGATTCAGTTCCTCATCTTTAACAAAAGCAAAAATACGCAATTCCAAATTATCGGCATCGTTTCGCATTTCAGATATGCGTTTAAATAAATAATAGGTTTTACCACTACCACTAATTCCAGATAAATACGTTTTGCTCAAAACTTCAACCCTTATTTCACTTTATTATACTCTACACCGAGTTTTTATCTTTAAATCTTTAATTTTTTCAAATTCTTTATTACTTTGCTACTAATGGTGTATAATTATAGCATATACATTTGAATTGCTTTAATAAAAGGCAATATATTATAATTTAAATTTCAACATTAGAGCGAGTGTATTATGAATATATTACAATTGAGAATAGCTTATGCCGATACCGATCAGATGGGAATGGTTTACTATGGTAATTATTTGACTTTTTTTGAGAGAGGAAGAACTGAATTACTTAGAGATATTGGTCTTGAATACAAGACAATTGAAGAACGTGGATTTTATTTTCCTGTAATTTTTGCCGAATGTAAATATTTAGCACCAACAAAATATGATGATTTAATAACAGTTGAAACAAAACTCACTGAAATGTCTGCAGCAAGTATTACCTGTTCTTATGAAGTAAAATGTGATGGAAAACTTTTAGTTACTGGAAAAACAAAACATCCATTTGTAAACAAAACATTAAAACCTGTACGTTTTCCAAAAGATATACGAGATTTATTGGAAAAACACCTTGAAAAATAAACAAATTAAAAATGATACCTATTTTATGACTCATGCTTTAAAAGAAGCCTATAAAGCTCGAGAAGTACAAGAAGTACCAATAGGGGCTGTTATAGTTAAATATGGGGGAATAATTGCAAGAGGATTTAATAAATGTATCGCATTATCAGATCCTACAGCTCATGCCGAAATTGTTGCATTGAAAAAAGCTGCAAAAAAACTCAAAAATTATCGTTTGACTGATTGTTCTATATATGTTACAATTGAACCGTGTACGATGTGTGTTGGAGCTCTCGTAAATGCAAGAATAAAAAGAATTGTTTTCGGCGCTATTGATAAAAAAGCTGGCGCTTGTAAAAGCGTGTTTAAAATAGCTAACAGTAAAAAGCTTAATCATCAAATAGAAGTTATAGGTGGAAAAGAAAAGTATCTAAGTATAGAATGTGCCGATATAATAAAAAAATTTTTTAAAGAAAAAAGAAAAAAATAATAAGTTATATTGTTTAACTTGGGCTCTCGTAATTTACAATCAATATCTTAACTTCGTTGCATCCGGCAATGTAAGAACGGAAACGACATGGTATTCTTTTGATCTTGGTCGTCATTGTCAAGCCCGAAGGGTTGTGGTAATCTTTTCTTAACGACACAGATTTCTTCGCCGGACTTGTCGATTCGCAATTGTAGTCCTTTTCAAACTGGATTGATGACAAAACTTATAATATATAATATGAATAAATGGGGGTGAACAGGGTTCGACGGGAGTGGTAGATGTAATGACAGCAGGTCGGAGTTGGTCGATGGCTCCGTAAAAATCGACCGAAAAATAAACAACGATAATATCGTTCCTATGCAGAACTTCAATCCTTGTATGAGTTTTGGAGCAATGCCAATAGCTGCTTAATGTAGCTTCGTTTTACTTTAGACACCTGCTATAGAGATAAAACGACAAGAGCAGGTTAGTTTTAAGCGGCTTGTGCCGTCAGTTTAAAATAAAATCAAAACGGCGCTGGTTTATAGCGTAATCCCGTCTGGAGACGGCGTTATAAATGAGAAAAATCTTCCAGACTAAACCTGTAGCGGTCTTACTGAAACATTTTCGGACGCGGGTTCAATTCCCGCCACCTCCATTAGTTATTTTTTAACAACGTCGTAAAATTTGGGGAATAGAATATTTTTCTATAAATATTCTATAACTCATAAAATTATTTCACAAATCGCAATTTGATAAAATTAGGGAAAACGTTATTATTGTGTTTGAAGGAGCGTTATATGAAAACAAGCAAAATATTAGTTAAAGATGATAGAGTTATAAGCGTATCTATTCCAGTCTATTTTTTTAAAGTGAAAAATGACAAGTACATACATGCTCAATGTTCATCTTTAGGCATAATATCTTCTGGGGAAACTTTAGAAAAAGCCAAAAAGATGTTTAGCGAAGCATTAGATATTTGGATAGAATGGGTTGAAGAAAAGGGAACTATAAAAGAAGCTTTAAAAGATTTAGGTTGGAAAATTGCATCTACGATAGTTATTCCTAAAGAAAAACCTATAGATGTGCCTATTGAGTTGCTTGCAAGTAAGATGGTTAATTTGGAAATATCTACAAGCAGGTTAAATTAGTATGAGTGGAATTCACACAGTTAAAATCAATAAATTCTGCAAATTTTTGAAACATTGTGAATTCGTAGAGGAAAGACAAAGAGGCGGACATTTAATATTTTCTAAAAAAGGGTTACCACGTCCTGTGGTAGTAGCAATACATGGAAAAGAAGTTGATTTTTACGATTGTTTAGAAATAATGAAAATTTTAAATATGTCTAGGGACGAACTCTTAAAAGAATTAAAGAAATATTAATTATTATAAAGCTTAACAAAGTTATTCCTAAGCAACATTAAAATTCTTATCTAAAATATGCTTCTATTGCCTATATTATGCTTTGTTCTTTTCTTTGTTTTCTGTTTTAAAAGGATACGCTTTAACCTGTATAGTCTTCCATTCATATAAAGGTTTGTCGTGGTTAAATATCTTGGTCAAAATATTCTCAAGAGCTCCAATTCATCATTTACTACCTCAAATAAATCAATATGACCTTATCCACGCATACATCAGACCCGTAGGCGATAAAAATGATTTCACTTTCTCGTACATCTCTCCAGCAACTTTATTTACGCTTTCAGTATTTAACGTATAACTGTAGCCGCCAACGCTTTCTGACGATTTGACTAATCCTAAAGTCCCGCCAATGCCGCCAGTGGCTTTTTTTATCCCATACATCGCTTCCGCTATAGAGCCGCAGTCTGCACAGCTGATCAAATTTGTCTATACCGCCTTTTTGACAAATTCTGTTGTGCGTCAATGTGTCTACTTCCTAGCTTGCCCGTTTTGCTATCCTTTCAAACTCTTCAACAGGTATGTCTTCGCCCATATATTCTTCATCGTAATATTTCTTGTCTATATACGTACTCGGCATACCTGTTCCTCTTCTTATTTTTTTTCTTATTCCTGTTTTAAAATCTATTTCTTAACTAAATTTACAGTCATATTAAACGCAGCATTGCCTACGTTAACATCTATGTTCTGTGGAATAAATCCTTCCGCTGTAACTTTCATTGGGTATGTTCCTGTTTTTAAGTTAAATACCGCATTTCCCGACGCATTAACTTTTTTTTGCTGCCGTTAATGTTTACGTACGCATTCGATATTGCCGCTGGCGTCGCACCATTGTCTTTTACTGCTATTGTCACAACCTGCGTCCCGTAGCTTTGGCCGTTGACTGCTTCAAGATATGCAAATGGACAAGTAGTTCTATCAACGTCAAGCCTTGATACTGGGTTCGGCAATGCCCAGCCCATTCTCATACTACTCTCAATGCAACCATATGCCCTGCTTGCGCTAAGTTATATACTATCGCTCCATTTGCCGTCCTGCACTACTCCTTCAGTCAACAGCTTTACCGTCACGTCCTGTCTTATAGAATTATACAGCTTGTTTTCAGTCTCCTATGATTATCGACGCTAGCGTTGAATCAAACGACCCGTTTTCAGGGAAAAACAATGCTTGTCCGTCTAGCGCGTATTGCGTAGTCCCCCCCCCTGCATTGAGCTTATGTACATCATGTGTCCTTCCCCGTCCTTTATCCCTCTAAGCCTCGCTCTCATATCGTGAGTGCCGATACTACTCCGTTGGGTATATATCCAGCCTCTTCTATCTTCGATACCACACCGCCTACACCCAGCAGCAAATCGTAATAGTTCGGATTTGTCGGTACTGCTACATTGTTGCCAGCATTCCTTGCCAACGTTATTACGTCATTCCTAAACCCTGTCGGGTTTGTTCTTACCAAACAGTATCGCTTCGTCTATCACTTTTCCCATTGCTTCCCCCTGTATCCTTGGAAGCACTGAATCCCCACTATATCGTAGTCCGTATCGTTTAACACAGATTCTGATATAGGTACTATCACAGCTACTTCTTCCGCATTTTAGTACACCTTCCCTTGTAAATACCTTTCTGCCCAGTGTCTCCGTTTGCCCAATACGCTTTCAGGGAACACGTCAACCCCCCCCCCTCATCGTTTCTCTTACTGTCCCCTATCTTTGCCTCATAGTCTTTCTTTTCCTCATACTCTTCAAAAAACGGATAAAACGAATGCCGGCAGTTTACTCCGCCCAACCCGTCTACTTCCCCACACCCCGTCTCTTCGTAAAAGTCGGAATATTTCCCGTTTCCGCTCAAGCTAAACACCTGCCTCTGCCATAACGCATGTTCAGATCTTGCTCCTAAATGTTCCATCGTCTTTACTAAATCTACGCCTAACTCCTCTGCCCTTTGCAGCGATACCTCACATGCCGTTCTGTTTATCCCGCTAACAACAGCTCTTCTTACTCCCGCTTCTATCATTATGTTTCTGCCGCTAGCGTATTCTATTGTGTGAATACCTTCCCTCGTCAAAGAATCCACCGCATTACCTATCGCCTGCTCCGCGCTAAACGCTCCACTGCTTTCAACAGCCATACTTCCAATAAACTCAACTTCGTCTTATCTATCGCAAACATTTCTTCTTGCGTCATACTTAAATATTTTATAAATGTCTCAATAATTTTTTCAGCTGTAAATTTCCTTATCTCTTTTATCTCGTCTGGCAGCTTCTGACAGCCTTTTGGATTTCCAAACTGGCCCTTTCGACCCTTTCCACAGTCCGCTCCTCCCGTCTTTCTTCCTTTCGCCATGTCGCCCTTACTTCAGTCCCGTAAATGTTTCCCATCTCTTCACTATCACGCCGCAATATTTCGGGTCTAGTTCCATTGCGTAACATCTTCTTCCCAACTGCTCTGCAAACGTTTCTTTGTCCAACAGCATAACGTCTTTGTAATTTGTAACTTTTTATCTTTGTAGTGTCTCCGTTTCTTTTTCCAGCCCACAGAGCACGGCTCATATACCCTGTAGTAGTCCTACCCCCTTTACAGCACCATTGAATTTTTCAGCCATATTATCTTGCTGGCTTATACGCCAGTCCGCCGCTTTAAACGCTTCTTCATTAACGCTGAAGTTCTTTGACGCAAACCACCAGTATATTGTTGTATCGTCAGATGTGTGTTTATATAGGTTTTTAAGTGTGTTTGCATAAAATGATAGGCAGTCTTTTTCCGATCTTTCCTTCTATAAGTCTCTCAAAATTTTCTTCGCTCGCTAAACTTCCGCATAAGAGCCTGTGGCTCAGTTTATGGCTGCCCAAAATATACACATCCCTTCTTTTCGTTTTAGGTTCTACTATCTTGTCGTATTCTTCTTCAGCGTTAAAGGGGGCTTCGTCCCCGTCTTCTTTGCATGCCTTTTTCAAATATCTTGTCAAGCTCAAAATCGTTAAATCCTATCCCCTTTAGAATTTCAAAGTTAAAGTTTTTAGCTAGTCCCTCAAAATCCCACTCCCCTACATTGCGGTTTGAACGCACCATGTATTCGTCTGCTTCTTCTTTTGTAAGCATACGATTGGGGACTCTGACGTCAATTAGTCCATCGCCCTTACCTAGTTCTATCAACATCGCAATTCGCTGGTGTCCTGCAAGAATTTGATTGTTTAGATTGACTGCTGGTATTTCTGCAAGGTTAAACTTCTTAAGTGACGTGATAAGCTATCGTTTCTGTTCATCAGATAGTTTGCGGGGATTATACGCGCAGGCATAAGGTCTTTGACCCTACGCTGTTTCGTATGCCATGATAGCCGTTCTTGTTTTATAGTCAAAATAAAAAAACCTCAAGCAGATTATCTCCACAATGAGGTTTTTAATTTCTATTTAATTTCAGTTCTTGACTAGAAGTGTATAACAAAAATCTTCGTTTGTCAAATTTTTGTACAATTCTTCTTAAAACTCTTTTAGCTTCTTTTCAAATTCCTCACATGTTAATTTAAGCGCTTTCCTTACATCTGAAACTAGATAATCATTTACTTTATAAAACGCTCATTTTTAAGTTCTTTTCTTTCAAAAACTCATAATCACGTAAACATTTTACATCGCAGGCTTTACACAACTTAGCTAGATTGTTATCATTTGTCACAACGATAGCATTATTCCTGTGCGCATATGCTACTACAAAAACATCAGCAGCATTACTTTTTTTGTTAGTATCTACCAAACTTTTTGCTTCTGGCTTAGTCATGATATCTATTAAAATAGTCTGCGTCTTCTCATCCATCTGAAGAACAATATCATCTTTGATTGTTTTAATCCAATCATAAAGTTTGTCTTTAGAAACTTCAATCTCTTCATATACTTCCTCTGGGATAAAAATTTCCTTATCACGCGCTAACTTGGCTAACCAATCCCAAAAATCCGTTGATATTTCAGGAGAATAATACTTTTGCCAAGCTTGTATAAAAAAATTTGAATCCAAGCAGTAGCTCATAAATATTTATCCCACTTACGTTCATAAGTATCAAATTTCATCACTTTAGCAATACCCAACAAGGAACACGCATTTCTTATCATAATTTCATTTCTGTTACATGCTTCTTTAACTATCCCAATAAACTGTCTCCCATTTATCTTCAAAGTTCTAATATATGGATTAGCAAAAAAAGTTTTATTCTGTTTCTGTGTTCCGGTGCTGACAAACTTTGCATAATCATTTTTACAGTTACGGTATTCTTTATCAAAAATAGCTTTATCAATTAATTTTAACTCATAAATTTTAATTATTATTGACAAAGTACTGGCAGGAAAGGTGTCTTTAAGTTTTTTTATTCTTTCATTTAAACCGTCAGTTGTTGCGTCATTCCATACTTCCATAAATTTATCAGCAGGCATTAAAAACTCTGCAGTTGCCTTATTACAAAAAACCTCCGTTGGTTTATTATTCCTGTTTGAAACGTCAGACACGCCACTTTCACCCAAAAGTAGATGACAAAACTCGTGTATCAGCGTAAACAATTGGGCTTTCTTACTGTCTTTAGAATTGATAAATATAAATGGCGCTATTTTATCTGCTATAGCAAAACCTCTCGCTTCGGAAGATTCAACAGCATACAAATAATGCCCATTAAAAGAATTTCCGATAGAAACAAATATTCCTAAACTTTCTATTTTCTCGACCAAAAATTTCAAACTTTCTTCTGCCTTTGGTTTTAGCCTGTTCTCAGATAACAATAAATCGTTAATAGACTGAACTGCTTTTTTGACTCCGTCATTAAGACCTATACTATTCACAAAATTAAGAGGTTTAGTCCCTTTGCTTGTAAGATATTCTTTAAGCCACTCTTGCTTCCCTTGTATTTCACGCATTAAGAAAACGAAATTCCTAGAGAAAAAATTAGGATTAGAGACCCTGAAATCTTTCAAAGGCTTAATGTTTTTGGGGATATCCTGCAAATAGAGAGCAATGAATTTTATCCCATACATCTTGGCTAAAATTTTCGCTATATGCACCGTTGGATAATCCCGCCCTTTTTCCCAATCAATTAAATTTTCTTCAGTGATAGTTTTTCTGCCTAGTTTTTTAATGACATCGGAAGGATAAAGTCCAATACTATCCCTTGCCCACTTTAGAACATTGGGATTTATACACGCTTTTAATGCAACATCAAGTTGGACTTTATTTTTTTTAGGCATAGAATCAACATTCGCTCCTTTTAAATTGTAGCATATTTCAAAATATGGATATCACAAAATATAAGCAGGAAGTATTTCTCTCTTTCTCATTTCCTTTAACATCAATATCATTATCAACATCATTATCGGGTTTTTTGGGTTTCTCAAATAATCGTTCGGTTATCTTGGGTTTCTTTGGATCTTCCGCCTTTTTCCTCATTTTTCTTATTCTTCAAGCATTTTTCATGATATTGCTTGTTGTTAAAGTCCACGTTCTTTTTTATAAACTTAAATGCCATCCTCAATTCTAAATCCGAAAAATTAGCAGTCGTCCTGTTAATTTGATATTCGTACATCGCTTTTATCAGAACCCCTGCCTGCTTTTCAGACAAATCCTTGAAAATATCATAGTATTCATATGAAAGAACAAAGCTGTTCCTTGCCATTTTTTCCCCTCGTTACTCAATCAGTTTGTATCTAGCGTAAGACTCGCTCCCAACCTAAAACAACCGTATTTCTCTAACACCTCTATTGGTGTATACCCTCTATCGTTCTTAAATGCTTTAACACCTACTCGCTTTGTGTCTTTATCATTCCTTCCATACGTCCTCCTGTCTAATTCTCATTTTTTTCTTCCTTTTAACTCTTGAATTTCCCCTTCAAGAAGGACAACGGCATTACATAACTCTAAGTTTACCAGCCTTTGAATATTTTAAAAACGCTTCTATATCTTTTTTCCTTTCTGATAATTCTTCTATTCTCGTCAATACCATTTTATTTATCATCCATTCCCAAGTTTACCCTGCACGCTTCCAAAAATCCTCTGCCGTTTCTTAAGTCTTTATCACAATTATCAGCAGCTATCTCTTTTAGTTCTTGCAACGTTAATATCTCGTTGGATACAGCGTAGTCGGCTATTGCTCCCACGTATTCAAAACTTGCTGTCTTGTGTAACTTTATACCTGTGGCACACGTAACACAGCACCACGCCGTTTCTTAGGTCGTATCTGTATTTAATACTTCTGGCACTATTTACGATATAATGATGTGCATAGAACTGCTTTTGTCTTTTGCTTGGCACAACACGCATTTGCCGTCCCGCTCCCCTCACCCGCAAGCTCCATAGCTTGTGCAGTTCCTTCTTTATCTTATATATTCGGCTTTAGTTTTTCTTTTTTCATTATTTCTTTATATCTCTTCCAATTCATTCGCTTTATTTGATTTTTTATATCCATGCTTTTTCTTCCTCTCTTTATTTTCCAAAAAATTCATCCTCTACCGCCCCTTTAGCATTAGGTTCAATCGGATTTCCGTCTACGTCTTCTTGTCTTACATCTTGAGGAGTTGCCTCTTGGAGCTTTGCTTCTTTTATTTGCTCATCTTCATAAAATCTTCCCTCGTATTTGGCTACTCTTCCTTTGACATACTCCTCTATCTCCGCCTTGTTAAATGTTATCGCTTTGGAGCTTTGCTCCAAAAAGTCCGCCTCTTTCGGCATTATTAATTTAAATTCCATCTTTCCTACCCCTTTTTCTTATATTTAAAGAATTGCTGCAATTACGTTTCCTATTATTTCCAGCGCTCTTCCTTTCAAATCTTTCTGCAGCCTACGCAATCCTTCTATTTCCATTTCTCCCATGCAAATAATTTCCACTTCTTTCTCACTCGGACATCCATGCATATCTTTAAATTCTTTCAGCTGCCTATCTATGTCCTCTATATATTCTGTCAGCGAGCAATGCTTCTTTCGGTCAGATGTCCACATCTGTCCAATCATTTTTATATCCTTCCTTTTTTTATAACCATGGCAACTCCAAATTTGGTTTTATGTCTTTCTTTACGTTCTCTTCCCAAAACTCTATCTCTTTCTCTTTCAAGAACTTTAAGTCTTCCTCTACTTCTTTCTTTTCAAAGTAATAGTGTTTTGTCATCAGTCTCACTTCACCGCCTTGCCACACGCTCTTTAACTGCGCTTTCAGATAAAAATATTCGTATTCTTCGTTCACTAACCAATAGTGTAGGCATTGTATGTAGTAGTTCTGTGGCACTCTATCATTCCACTGTTCTTTTTGGCTGCTCGCCAGTATGTTCATCGTCTTTACTTCTAGGAATCCTTTCTTCTGCATCTTTTTGTTCTCTAGCTCTGCGGTCCACCGTTCCCAATATAAACGGATATTCTTAGACGTATAGGGCTCGCTATTATCTCTTCTTCAGAGTAATCCAGCCCAAACAGAGCCCTATCAGCGCACATTCCGTTTTACGACCGTACTTCATATATTCGCTGTCTTTGTCTTCTTTCTGCCACCTTCCTGACTTGTACTCCTACAGCGCTATATTCGTCATATAATTTATGTTAAAGAATATTTGTTAAATTTGCGACAAAAACAACAAAAAACCCTAAAATAAAAAATACTAAAATTGTGATTTACGAAGATGGAACGTCCCCTACAATGGAGATAGCGTCGAACTATCTGAAAAAGTTTTATAAAGCTCAAGGATTTGACTGTTATCACTCACATTGCCTACGCCATACTTTTGCAGCTCAATATTTGCTTAAATATAAAGATATTTACGGATTGTCTAAGATATTGGGTCATCATTCTGTAACTATAACAAAAAGATATTACGGACATTTAATAGAAAATTATTACGATAAAACATTAGCAGAGTTTAAGCCCTTTTAGCATAAAACTTGTTCTATAAATTTTCTATAAAAAAAGTCTTTTGGGTTGATAAAGTTGATGTAGTTGATAGAAAAATAAAGATATTTCTTAGACATGAGGAAGGGATATTGTTGAAAAATCAATATAAAATGCAGTCATGATATTCAATTCCCGCTACCTCCACCATGCATTTTGCGTGAAGAGATACTACAATAAATAGATATAAAATCTCAAATACATAGCAGACTCTGAAAGTAAAAGATTTATAATGTTAAAAAGAGGGAAAATCCCTTTAGAAACGATATAAATAAAAAGGCAGGGTTTATAAAAAGGGGTACATATACATTATCACAGGATAGAAGCAATAAGAGCAATAAAAGATTTGGAAAGAGCGTCAGGGATGCAAGAAATAAGCCAAGAAGCGCAAGAAAGAAAAGAAGTATTAGTCCATTACTGGAAATATGGATAGGAATCGACAAAAGATGCGTATAAAATAAGCAGGGCTTGTATATCAAATGGCAAAAGAAATACGGGGAAAATGAGAAAATGGGATAATGGGATTGATAAATGGCGAGCGAAGTCCAAAGAGAAAGAGGCGAAGCGCAATAGAGGAAGAGATAAAAGGATTCATAATTAAATATAGGGAACAGCACAAAGGAGTAGGGCAACGCTGCAAAAAACCTGAATTAGACAGATATTGTGAAGAAAAGGGATTAGTCGGAAATAGGGTGACAAATTTGCAAATTAAAGGCAGAAGGAAAAATAAAGAGTAGAAAAGAAGTATCGTTTAATGCAAGAAGCGGAAAGAAAAGAGTTAACCAGAAATTAAGAGGAAAGGATTATAAGGCGAAAGAGGCAGGAGATTTAGTAAAGGTAGATGCGGTGCATTGTGTAGAAGAAGGTATAAAGAGATATATTATAACGGCAATAGATGAGTTTAACTGCAGGAGTTTTGCAAAAGAAAACAGGAAGTTAAACAGTAGAAATGCCATGGAATTTATGGTTGATTAGAGGAAGGAGTTTGAGTATAAGATAAAGAGAGTGCAGACAGACAAAGGGGTTGAATTTTACAAGAGTTTTGACGATTATTTGAAGCAAGAAGATATAAAGTATAATTGGGCATATCCAAGAAGTCCAAAGAGCAATGCTTATTATAGAAAGGTTAACAGGGACACTGAGAGAACAATTTTTAGACGTTTATGAATATAGGGAGGAAGATGTTGAAGTTGTTAATAGCGATTTAAAGAAGTATTTAGTTTGGTATAATACGAAAAAACCGCATGAGGGGTTAAATTACCGAACGCCTTTTGATTATACTTCAAACTTTTTTAATTTAACCGCTTAACATTCTACAGTCTTTTATGTTATGAGATATTACATAATATTTGACACTCTAATACCTTTTTTAGTTTAATTGCCGATATGGAAAAAACAACAATAAGTGAACGCCCATCTTGGGATGAATATTTTATGAAATTGGCATGGCTTGTTGCCGAAAGGGCTACATGTGTACGTCATCACGTTGGAGCCATTGTTGTAAGAAATAAAAGAATTTTAACAACAGGATATAACGGCGCTGCTGCAGGAGTGAATGATTGTATATCTTTAGGCTGTTTAAGAAATGCTCTCAATATTCCATCGGGACAAAGGCACGAAATATGCAGAGCAATTCATGCCGAACAAAATGCAATAATCCAAGGTGGATATCACGGTATAAATATTAAAGATTCAACGCTTTACTGTACGCATTCTCCGTGTATATTATGTGCTAAAATGATAGTAAACGCAGGCATTAAAAGAGTTGTTACAAATATTGAATATCCGGACAATATTTTTAAAGAACTTTTCTCAGAAGCAGGAATAGACTTTTCTACACTACAGCTTAACAACCTCTCGATAACCCAACTTTTATAATCTGCTTTAGGTAAGTTTGAAATAGTATCCTAATTTAAAAGGATGTCTCATAGTAAAAAAGTAGCATAGTTTTTGCAGTATCTTCAATTCAGCACCTGGGGAATTTGCAAGTAAGCAAAGAAGGGTAACAAACAAAGACAGAAGTAAGTTCACAAATCTAAATAATAAGAGATTATAAATTCAAAAAAATCTAACAATGGTAAGTATTTGTTTATGTTTTATTATACTTGGGATTTATATTGAACTTGTAAGGATTGAGACAAATGTGCAGTTAGCTGCACTATGCGCGAGTATGATGAAATAAATCATAAGCCAATTAGTGGTTTTTTTTCAGAGTTCCGCGATAAACATATCAACTAATTGTTCTTTCTGTACCAAGAAGTGTTATCATGAAGCAATCGACAATATCAACAAAGAAATGAAAGAGTTAAATTTAATGAATCAGTATTGTAATTTTACGTACGTAAACACTTATAAAAATATGGATCAGTTTGAGGTTCTACCTGAAAAAGTACAGC
The DNA here is from genome assembly GCA_031289585.1 of Endomicrobium sp. Lineage (GTDB taxonomy): Bacteria > Elusimicrobiota > Endomicrobiia > Endomicrobiales > Endomicrobiaceae > Endomicrobiellum. Next base: position 25,848 of record JAITPF010000032.1, read on the forward strand.
AAGACATCTAAAAAACGACACATCCAGTTCATAGACTTGTAGTTTTCTAAAATAAAAATCAACACCCTATAGGATGTAAATTATGGGCGATTGATTTTTTATTACAATTTACAATAACTCAACTTTATAATAAACTACAAAACTATGTCAATTATATCTTGAGGAGTTTTTGCTATAAAGTCAGGATTGTATTTTTGTATCTGTTCTAAATCAGAGTAGCCATACAAAACAGCTATTGAAGGTATTCCTGCAGCTTTAGCAGCTAAAAAATCATTTGCACTATCACCTATCATAACAGTTTTTGAAATATCAGAATTTGTAAGTTTAATTAAATCTGTAATAGGTTTTGGATTAGGTTTTTTTGCACTTATACTATCTCCACCCCATACTTTAACAAAATAATCAGAAATTTTAAGTCTTTTTGCAATCTCGTAACAAAAATCTTCATTTTTATTGGATAAAATTGCTTTCTTTTTATTTTTTAAAGATTCAAGCATTTCTCTAACGCCATTATACATAACTGTAGTATCAGTTAAATATTGCCTATAATAAAACTTAAATTTCTCAAGAATCTCTACTTTGACCATAGCTTTCGTTTCAGAAATAGCTTTATCCATAAGTGCATTAACACCATCACCAAGATAAGAACGTACCTGTTTCACAGGGAGATACTCAAGGCCATATATTCTTCTTACGGAGTTAACAGCTGATGTTATATCATTTTGAGAATCAATAAGAGTTCCATCTAAATCAAAAATTAAAAAATTAAAACCCATAATTTATAGCCACCTTATTATTTCAGGAATATACTGAATTTCGCCATAATATTGAGGTAACACTCTTAGCGTATAACCACATCTACCAACCTTATCAATTAAAACTTTGCCCTCAAAAACATAATTTTCGTCCTCTTTTGAAACTAAACGCATTTCATCAATAGTAGAACTACTTACAACCTGCTCCTTATCAAGATATCCACTGTAAATCTGAATACTCACATCGTCTGGCATAAGAGAACCAAGATAAAGTTTAGCTTGAACAATAATATTGTTTGATACTTTTAGTTCATCAACAATATTATCATTTACCGAAATAAATTTTACAAAATTCCAGTTATTATAAACATTTTTAATCCATTCAGCTTTTTTATTTGCAAGTTCAAAATTATTCTTTTTCAGTTTATTATATTCCATTGCTATTGGCAGATAAAATTTCTTTGTATATTCTTCGATCATTCTGTTAGTATTAAAAACTGGTCCTAAAGTTTGCATTGAGAGTTTCATTTTCTTTATCCAAGCTCTTGGGATGCCGTCTTGCCCTCTTGTGAAAAATAACGGAATTATTTCATTTTCAAGCGTTTCATAAATAGCTTTGCTTTCAACTTCATCTTGATATTCTCTATCGGGGTACTGATTTATAGAACCGATAGCCCACCCATTATTGCCATTATATCCCTCGCACCACCAACCATCAAGAATGCTAAAATTTATAACGCCGTTTACTGCAGCTTTCATTCCGCTTGTTCCAGACGCCTCTTCAGGTCTTAAAGGATTGTTAAGCCAAATATCTGCACCTTCTACCAAATAGTGAGCAACATTTACATCGTATTCCTCTAAAAATACAACTTTATGTCTTAAATCTGGATCTTTAGACAGTGAAATTATGTCTTTAATAATTGCTTTTCCTAAATTGTCTTGTGGATGTGCTTTTCCTGCAATAATTATTTGAACAGGGAATTCTTTATTTGTAAGAATTTTTTTAATCCTAATTAGATCTTTAAATATTAAATTACCGCGTTTATACAACGCAAATCTTCTTGCAAAACCTATAGTAAGCGCTTCTGGATCTAAAACTTCCTCAGCATAATTTATTACTTTTTGTGATGCACCACTTCTTTCAAGCTGGCAACGCAGTCTTGATCTTGCAAACGAAACAAGTCTTTCTCTTCTTCTTTCATGACTTCTCCAAATTTCTGCATCAGGTATATGCGAAATTCTATCCCAAATTGTATGATCTGCAGGCTCGTCTTTCCATGATGCTCCTAAATATTTGTCAAATAATCTTGAAAATTCATAAGAAATCCATGTGTTCGTATGTATTCCATTTGTGATATGCGTTATTGGCACTTCTTTTTTAGGAAGTTGTGGCCAGATATTTTTCCACATATCTCTTGCGATCGTAGCATGAAGCCTACTCACACCATTAGCTTTATTTGTAACTCTCAATGCAAGAACCGTCATAGAAAAATCCTTCGAATCTTTTACTGAAAATGAACCAAGTTTTAAAAATTGTTCTCTTGAAATTCCAAATTTTTTGTACATAGATTCAAAATATTTTAAAAATAAATCATTCATAAAAACTTCATTACCTGCAGGAACGGGAGTATGTGTTGTAAACATACTTTCGCTTTTTACTATCTGAAATGCAGTTTCGAAAGAAAGTCCATCGTCTTCAATATGCTGACGCATTTTTTCAAGAAGGAGAAAAGCCGAATGCCCTTCATTTATGTGTATAACATCCGGATTAATCTTTAATGTTTTTAGAAGTTTCACCCCGCCAATTCCCAGCAATATTTCCTGACGTATGCGCATATCCCTATCGCCACCATATAATTGTCCAGTTATTTCTCTAACCTCTTTAGGATTTTTACTAAAATCGGTATCTAAAAGATAAAGAGAAACTCTTCCCACTTGAATTTTCCATACTCTTGCATAAATCTTTTGCACAGGAATATCAATTTCAATTATAACATTGCTACCGTCGTCATTTTTTACAGGCTGCAAAGGCATACACAAAAAATTATTTTCATTATATTCTTCCTGTTGTAATCCATCGAGACTTAACAATTGTTTAAAATATCCATATCTATATAAAAGTCCTACGCCAACAAGAGGCAACCCCATATCGCTTGCAGATTTTAAATGATCGCCTGACAAAATGCCAAGACCTCCTGAATAAATCGGTATGCTTTCATGCAAGGCAAATTCCGTAGAAAAATAAGCAAATTTCAAATTGGTATAATCCGCACAGGAATCACTATACCACGTCTTCATTGTCATATATTTATCAAGGTCGTTTTTTACTCTTTCCATATGGGAAACAAAACTATCATCTTCTGAAAGTTCGGCAAGTTTTTCTTGACTTATCATTCCAAGTACAGCTTTAGGGCTATGATACGTTTTTTCCCACAAATACCTGTCCATTCTTCTAAACAATTCCACTGCATCGCTGTTCCAGCACCACCACATATTGTTTGCAATAACAATCAAAGGATGTAACCCTTCTGGCAAATTGGGAATTCCTATGAAAGTTTTTACATTCTTTGCGGTATAAGTTTCCTGATTTTCATTAAACAAATCTAAATTCATACTCGCTCCTTCAATACAATTTTAAGAATAATGCTTATACTATTAAACTTTCTATTCTTTGTCAAAATAAATACTACAAAACATTAATGAAAACAAAAAACCGCCCTGAAGAGGAGTTGAACCTCCAACCTTATCCTTAGGACGGATCTGCTCTATCCAGTTGAGCTATCAGGGCATATTTTATATCTATGAGAGTAAACTTTTGTTTCAACAACCGTTATCAAACTCTTTAATATTAAGAGGACACTCTGAATTAGTTCAAGAGAAGTGATGAAAAAACCGTAAAAACTTAATATTTAACTATAGAAAAAATTTCAATTTTTTTATTTTTTATCTTTTCTCTGCCTTTTAAAAATAAAAGCTCAGAGACAAAAACAGCTGCAATAACATTTCCTTTAAGTATTTCAATAAGTTCTATAGCTGCATTAACTGTACCACCAGTTGCAAGTAAATCGTCAACAATTAAAACATTTTCGCTTTTTGATACAGCATCCTTATGCATTTCTATTGTCGTGGCGCCATATTCTAAACTATAATTTGCTTCGACAGTTTCTGCAGGAAGTTTACCTCTTTTCCTTATAAGAATAAAAGGTATATTCATTTTTACTGCCAAAGGCATACCAAAAACAAAACCCCTTGATTCAATTCCAGCAATCTTATCGATTTTAATATTCTTATACTTAGCTACAAAAACGTCAATAATTTCGTTAAAAAGAAAAATATTTTTAAATACAGGCGTTATATCTTTAAAAACGATACCTTTAGAGGGGAAATTTATCACATCTCTGATTGTATTTTTTATTTTTAATTCTAAACTCACTATACTCTTCTTTCTATCTCGGATCTTCTATCTGCAAACAAAGAAGGTTGAATTTCTTTCTTGCGTCTATCTTTACCACTTCTACTATCAAGAAGCATTTTAGAAGCTTCTTCATGATCAATAAAGTCATATCTTACAAGAATCTCTTTTAATTTTTTCAAAGCGCTTAATTCCAACTGCCTTACACGTTCTCTAGAAACTTTTAAAATTTTTCCTATTGCTTCCATAGACATTGGACTTACACCCCCAATACCAAAATGCATTCTTATAACTTCTTTTTCTCTGTCAGGAAGATAACTTAACGCTATTCCTATATCTGCATTTATTCTTATTACTTCTGTAATAGATTCAGGCGATTTATCATCTGTATCAACAATCGTATCTTTAAGATTTATGCCAGAATCTTCTTCTATAGGAGACTCTAAGGAGGTAGTGCCATTAAAAATAGACAATGCGCTCAATAAATTATCTGTCTGATTTTTGTTTAAATTTAATTTTGTTGCCACTTCATCTACAGTAGGTTCTCTATTAAATTTCTCTCTCAAAAAAGTCCAAGTTTTCATCCAGCGGTTTAACAAATCCCATATATGCGATGGAATTCTTATTGTTTTTGCCTGATTTTCAACTGCTTTTCTTATATATTGCTCTATCCAGTAAACCGCATAAGTTGAAAAAGCAATTTCTTTTGATGGATCAAATTTCTCTACCGCTTTTATAAGACCAATATTTCCTTCTTCAAGCATATCCATAAAATCTATGCCTTTTTTCATAAATCTTTTTGCTATGGGAACAACAAGTTTATAGTTTTGCTCCACAACCTTGTCAAAAGCAGCTTTATCTGTTTTAGATTTTTCCCACAATTGCTTGAGTTCTTGATGAGGAATAGGTTTTATGCTTCTTATCGCTTCAAAATAAAGTCTGAGAGGATCGAATTTCGTATTCATAGAGTTTTCACCTTTTAATAATCAGAGATTATTTCACTCGCATTTAGAGTCTGTTCATGTTCATAGTATTAGTAATTTCTATCTCACTCATTTTATATTATACTTAAATTTTGTTGTTTTGCAAATTTAATTGTTAAGGTTAAAATAGATAAGTCCCTTTTTTAGGTAAAATAAAAAGGGGCATAGAAATGAAACAAAAAAAAGTTAAACCAAGCATTTGAAAAGCTTGTGTTCCACTGGGGGCTGTTCACATTAATTGGCAAACAGAATCTAAAGATATAAATGCTTCTTTATACGACTATTTTTTGTTTTGATATAAGATACTTCAATATTATTGGAGTAATAAAAGTCGTAAGCATTATAACTGTAACTAAAGCGCTGTAATCCTGTAATCCAAAAACATTGTTTTTCAAGCCAATACTTGCAAATATCAAACCTACTTCTCCACGAGGAACCATTGACACGCCTATTAAAAATTTACTAATACCTTTTTTAAATACGACAAAACCAGCAGCTGTTTTACCTACAAAAGCAACAATAAAAAGTATTACAGTTAAAACTAAAATTTCTCTGTTTGCAACAACAAAAGGATTAAATGTACTTATATCAACATTTGTTCCCATTAAAACAAAAAATACTGGCACGAAAAATGCATAAATCGGTTTTATATCTCTTTTTATTTCCTCGCTTTGTTTTGTTGTTGAAAGAACCAATCCTGCAATAAACGCACCTACTATAGAAGCAAGCCCGACCTTAGTAGAGAAAGCTGATACAATAAAACAAAAAGTTATTCCTATAACAAATATTGCATAAGATTGTTTCATTTTTGAAACAAGTTTAAAAATTGTCGGTGTCACAAGCACACCTGCCACAACAGATAACACTAAAAATAATATTGCAGTTCCACTTATCTGTACAACAGTTCCCAAAGTAACAATTCCGCCTGTAACAAGTTTTAAAACAACAGCAAGTATAACAAGTCCTATAACATCATCAATAACTGCAGCACCCAATACTATCTTTGCCTCTTCAGTTTCAAGACGCTTTAAATCCATAAACACTCTTGCTGTAATACCTACCGATGTTGCTGTCAAAACAGCACCTGCAAAAATTGCTTGAATATTTGTAAATCCAAAATACAAAAATATAAAATATCCTAAAAAATAAGGAGCTGCCACCCCTATAAACGCTACAGCTGCTGCCCATCCACCTGCTTTTAAAAATTCTTTTATATTTGTCGAAAGCCCTACTTCAAAAAGAAGAATTATTGCACCAAGTTCAGATATACTCGATAAAATAGATGTCTCATGTACAATCCCTAAAATACTTGGCCCTATAAGGATCCCTGCCAAAAGCTCACCTATTATTGCACTTTGTCCAAATTTTAAAGCAATTTCCCCAAAAAATTTTGCGAAGAAAAAAATACTAGCTAATGCTATCAAAAAACCAAACACATCGTGCATTATATCACTCCTAATTTTAAGAATTCACAATGACAGTATTGTTATTTTGTCCACGGTTTACCGCAGAAGAAAGTTTCATGACAACCTTCTCTTATACAATCAGGTCCTGCGTTAGAAAATAATAAGGGAGCTTCTTTTCTGACAAGATTTAACATACGACAAGCTATATCTCTTATTTCCCATTGCGCTCTATTACAGCATCGCAATGAGAAGAAGTGCCTTAACTCTCTTGCATTCATTGTAATTATTATTTTTGTTGTGGAAGCATTAGGTAAAATGTATCTTGCGTCTTCTGCAGGAATACCTGCACCCAAAAATTCCTTATATAATGCTTCGGTATTTCTTAAAAAATTGTTATATTTCTTTAATAATATTTCATCTTTTTTTATTGTATCGGGAATTATAAACTCGATGCCGTCTTTAAACTTTACATATCGTTGACTTTGCACGGAAAAAGAAGCTATTCTATGCCTCGTAAACTGTGCAAGCAAAGCACGCGATACACCTTCAATTACAAAAGTAAAAGAAGCATGCTCTAAAACAGAATGATGTCCTGATGAAATAACTTTGACAAGAAGTTCTTTAATTTTTTCTTCCGTAAATTTTTCAGAAATTTCATCAACATCAATAGAACTGTAGCACAATCTAGCAGCTATAGCACACATTTTCTCTGAATCTTTAGTAAATTTCAAAAGCTTTATTTTCATTGTTTTAATGACACCCTAAGTATAAATTGGATACATTTGTACGAGTACAATACACAGCAACAACATTACTTTCATTAACAACGAGAATCCCGTTTTTATTAAAAAACTAAAATTAATTAAAACCACTGCACACCTTTTTTGACTTCTATAGTTTCTTCTCTTTTTCTTCCAAGAGAAATTAGATCTATCGGAGCACTTACAAGCTGTTCCAATCGTTTAACATATTTCTGTGCATTAATAGGAAGCTTGTTGAAATCCGTAATACCTTTAACTTTTCCTCTAAATCCGGGCATTTCTTCATAAACAGGTTCAGCATATTTTTGAATTGTTCTTGAAGCAGGAAATTCTTTGTATATCTTACCTTTATGTTTGTATGCAACACATATTTTAATTTTATCTATATCCTCCATACAATCAAGTTTTGTAAGAATTAAATGATTTATACTACTTACTCTTACGCTGTGACGTACAACAACTGCATCAAACCATCCACAACGACGTGGTCTTCCAGTTGTTGCTCCATATTCTCCGCCTTTTTCTCTTAAAAACTCTCCCATTTCGTCAAAAAGTTCTACAGCAAAAGGTCCTTCACCAACTCTTGTTGTATAAGCCTTTACAACTCCCAAAACACTATTTATTTTCGTAGGACCAACACCTACACCGGCACAAACACCACCTGCTATAGGATTAGACGATGTCACAAAAGGATAAGTTCCAAAATCTAAGTCAAGCAATGTACCTTGTGCACTTTCAAAAAGAACCTTTTTATTTCTTTGTATCGCATTTTCAATCATAAGGCTCGTATCTGCAACAAAAGGTTTAATGAATTTTGAAAGTTCTTTATGGTCCTTTAATATTTCCTTTTTCAAATTAACAATATTTATTCCACTATTTTCTAATATAGGAGTTTTTTCAATAAGATTTTTCTCAAGTAAATCTTCAAAAACATCTTTTTCTAAATAGTCAACAACTCTTATACCTATTCTATTCACCTTGTCTGCATAAGTAGGTCCTATACCTTTTTTTGTGGTACCTATTTTAACTTTTCCTTCTTCTAGAATTTCATCAATAAGTTTATGATAAGGAAGTATTATATGAGCCTGTTCGCTTATGAAAAACCTACCTTCAATAGGAATTTTTTTCTTATTTAATATAAAAACTTCTTCCTTTAAAGCTTTAGGATCAATTACAACACCATTTGCAATTAAACAACATTTTTTAGGGAAAAGTATTCCGGACGGTATTAAATGAAGTACAAAAGGTTTGTTTTCGTAAATTAAAGTATGCCCTGCATTATTTCCACCCTGATAGCGAACAATATAATCTGCTTGTTTTGCAAGATAGTGTACAACTTTTCCTTTTCCTTCATCTCCCCATTGTGTTCCCAAAACAACTAATGTCGACATAATCACCTTCCACAAAATAACCGTTTAAACTTACAGAATAAGTCTAAACGGTTTAGTATTTTAAAAACAAGCGCTCCCAACGAGATTTGAACTCGTGTCGCAGGATTGAAAATCCTGTGTCCTAGACCCCTAGACGATGGGAGCAAAAATGAGCCCGGTGTGGCTCGAACACACGACAACCTCATTAAAAGTGAGGTGCTCTACCAGCTGAGCTACGGGCCCTTCAACGGGAAAGGAGTTATTAAAATTGACAGAACTGAACTGATGCGATGTTTGAATAAATTAACAACTTATAAAAAGTAGCACAAAAAAAAATTTTTGTCAATTCTATGTAGTATCTCACAACATTGAACTTTTAGGATTTAAGACAATTTAAAGGGCATTTTGTAAAAAAGGCTTCATTTTATTTGATATTTGCTCCATTCTTATAAAGAATATTTTTAGTTCTATAACGAATTTTGCCAATCAGAAATTACATTTTGAATATTTGCTATCCAATCATCAGAATTATTTATTGACTTTGGAACAGATATGATATTGTCAACTAATGCTTGTAATTGATAGTGATAGAAATTCTTTTTGCTTTCTCTTATTTGTTTGAGAGTTTTCAATATCTCTGTAAATTACTTAATTGTAATTGGGGCTATTTTCTGTTTGCTCCCTTTATAGCCGATAGTATTTGCAATCCAAAATGTTTCCGCACTATCTGTATGAATATTCGGAGCAATGAAAATACAGTATGCATTATTATTTATATTTTCAAAGCTTCTCAAATGACGCATAACGGGCTGTCCTTCATTAAACCATTGGCCCCGTCCATTTAGCATTGTAACTTCGCAAATCATATTAAAATTTTCATAATAGCATTCAATATCTGCAACTCCGCCAGAGGCTGTTGATGTCGCGGTTCATTATCATCGCCGACAGGATAATTAGGCTTAATTTCTTTCGCATCGTTTAATGCGTGCAATCCCAGTGCCGTTATATACTCTAACATTAGAGAACGATTTTCAAAGTCATATATTTTTTCTAACTGTTCAATATACTGATTAATCACTTCAATGAGTTGAGATTGAATATGATTTTTTCTTTCTTGTAATTTTTTACATTCTTCTCTTAAAACAGAAATATAAGAATTAAGTTCAGCTTCATTCATTTCAGAAGCATCTTTTAAAACCAACTCTTTTAATCCGATCTCTTGTTGCAGTATTAAAATTTCTTTTGAAATCTGCTTTACAATCTTTATAAGTTTGTTTTTAGTCTGCCACGGCAATACAGGCAAACTATCGTCTGACATATAATTCAAATAGGATTTCTTTATCTCTAAAAGATTTTGGTTTGTAAAATTCTTTTTCAAACAGAGCTTCTATTTCTGTGCGGCGATTAGGCTCTAAATCAACATAAAATCCATTTCCACGAATACGAATAAATTTTGTTAGACGAAAATATCGTATCGAATTATCGCCATAGTCACGTAAATTATCAAGTAGCCTAGCAATATCAATTTGTTTCTCTACCTCTAAAACTTCTCTCATAAATTTTTGACGATATTTATCACGAACTCTTTTTCTTTCTGTGTCTGTTTTACCTTTTTGTATAGCGCGAAAATCTATAACTGCGTTTGCGTATTTAGCAATATCGGAATATCTAACGAGAGACGGAGCAAAAAGAGCAAATTCTCTTTTACTTAAACCGACGGGATTATTCCCGCGAGCAATTTCAAGATTATTTACTTCATCTATCAATTTTAATGTTGCTACGAACGGCACAATCTCATATTTTCCATCATTAGAAAAATCATCATTTGCAGGATTAGGTATCTGCCATTTAATAAAAGATTTCAAAAACACATCGCCAAAATCTTGCGAACTTGCAATTAGTTTGTGTCCGAGTTCAGTTATTTTTACTATGCCATTATCTATAAATACAAAACCAAATTTTGTTAGAGGATTAATTGACTGTCACCCCACGCATCGCAAAGTCTTTATACTTTTTAATCGCGATTATCTGCTCAATAGTTCTATCATCAATGTTTAAATCAGTATTGTTAATTAAGTCAATAATGTTTTTCGGGAGTCCGTTATAAAACTGTGAACTGCCATAGCCGTATAATCTATTTTTTATCAATAATTTCTGATAACTTTTCTGATTTTCATTATCCCATTTTTTATCAACTAATTGCTGAAGAACGACTAAAAATTCTCTTAATCGTTCAGGATTGCGAACAGTGGTGGTAATTGACCAAGGTTTTAACATAGTTCTATTATAACAAATCAGTAATTTGTAATAAGGACTTCAACTGTATTGTTACTTTTTGCGGTTGAATGGTAGTTTGAATTTTTATAGTTATAATTCAATCTGTTAACTTTAAAGTTTTCACTGTCCGCCCACTTCTGCATAATTTTATTAGTAGCCCCTTTATGCTCTAATACATTTGACAAGGCAAATCTGACATTTTTTTTATTTAGTTTTGACAACACCAAATAGAGTTCTATTTCATCTTTTTCATTCCAACCATTCAATTCATTATAACTCGCAAGTCCAAGTAAATAAGGCGGGTCTAAATACACAAAATCATTTTGCGCTATATCTAATCCCAATATTTCTCTAAAATCGCAACTTTTGAAGATTATTTTTTTCTCATTAGAAAGCTGATTAAATGCCGCGATATTTTTGCGAGAATTGCCATTATAATCGCGTTTACCAACGGGAAGATTAAAATCGCCGTTTGAATTAAACCTGATTTGATTGTTAAACGAATACAAGATAAGAGTTAGCAATAAATCAATTTTTGTTTTATCTTTATTAAATTCATCTCTCACTCTTAAAAAAGCTTCTTTATTAAACTGACCGAGCCCGTCGGAACTATTAACTTTATAGAAACCATAGCCTTTAATATAACTCCGACTTAACCCAAACTTATCAATAATATCTATTATTCTCTGATGCATATCTTCAAAATTAGTCTCTTGTATCAGTTTCAATAAACGGACAACATAAAGGTTTTTCTCTATACAAATAACCTTATTTGCATTAGCATTTATGCCGACATTAGCTCCGCCAGAAAAGACATCATAAAAAGTATCGATTTCTTTAGGAAACAGTTTTGTAATTTGAGGTAACAATTTATGTTTCCCACCTGTATAGTTTAATGGTGATTTTATAAAACCTTTTTGAACAGGATTATGCTTTGACGACACAACTATTCCTTTTGTCCTGCTACCTGTATTAACTTTGCATAAGAAAATTCTTTCTTTTAAGTCATTTTTATTTGATTTACCTGTCGTAAATTGTTTGAAGTCTGTTTCAAATATCTTAACTTCACCTTTTCTTTTTAACGCAGATAAAATTTCATGGTCGCTTATACGAGATTGAGAACGAATATTTCCCGAAGTTCCCATATCGTTATAAGAAAGCAAGATATATTTCGCATTTATATTATTTATCAAATCGCAAAAAGCAACACCAGCCGTTTTCATATTGTATTGGCTTTTAAGATGAGAACGGCCTATTTTTCTTGCAGTTCCATAGACTTGTTCTTTTTTCCAAACAGCAACATTTTCAAGCAGGTGATAAGCATCGCAGTATTGGCGAGAATTATACGGCGGGTCTATATAGACGACATCGGCTTTAATTTTTTTCACTAATTCATTTGCATCGTCTTTGTAAATTTCAGAGCTGTATTTTGAATTTCTAATAGCAAGAGGTAAGAGAAATAATCTTCTATCTGGAATTTCTACCTTTCTATATGCATCATAATGCCCGACAGTATTGGCTATTTTATCAAAGGCATACATCAAAGAAGTTAATAGATAAGCTTTTTCACGATTTGAAATTATCTTTTTTTCAAATAATTTTTCTATATCATCTCTTATAATTCCTATTTTTTTTGCATTTTTAGCATCAAAATATGTATTGGAAAAATTTTCTGAAAAATAATTTTTACTGTATTTGTTTATATCTAATTCATTATAAAATTTCAAATGGTCTTTTAATCGTTCTTCTCTTATCTCGTCTTTGCCAAAGAAAGCGTGATAGATATAATTATTTGATTCTAATATATCATTTACTATCATCTTTGAATTATCGTAAAAATGGTTCGCTACTGTTCCTGTGCCAGCAAAAATATCTGCAAAAGATTCAAATTTAATCTTTTCCTTTTGCAATATATTATCAATAAAACTTAACAATTTCGTTTTTGAACCTAAATAGCGCCTTTGACTTATAGAAATTGCATTATTTCCAAAATATGCATCGTTCATAATGATAATTGTATATTCTTCTCAATATGTTGTCAAATCTATGTACAATCTCATAAAAACGCTTTTTATTATATTCTTTGGCAACACCTATTTTGCCTCATATAGATATCCCGTATCATTATTTTCTTTATCTGTTTATAGAAGTTGCTGTTGGACGCATACCACAATTTAACATATCTTGCTTACAAGATTTTGGAAAAGCTTCAAAACAGATAGTCCAAGAAATTGACAAATCTATGATATAACGATTATCAAGTTCAACCCAAAAGTGAAATTCCTAATTATTATTTATATCAGCTGGTTTATTATATTCAGACCACTCGAAAATTTGTTTAAAAATTATAATCTCTTTATATAAAAGGATGCCAGATTTAACTTCAAAATTACAATTTGGAAATTTATTTTTAATATCGTAAAGAGCAAGATAGAGGCAATCATAGGAAAGGATGCCGAATAAAAATCCATTCTTATCATTGAAACTATTGTTCTGAAATCTAAATCATTAAATATCTCGTTACTTATCATTATTTTTTTAAAGAAATAGTTTTTATCACAAAGTATTTCTACAAAGTAAACAAAAGATTGATGTGGAAAAGATATCCCATAATCATCCATGTCTTTATGAGTTCTATATTTTACAACAGATTCTATCTCATAAGCATAGGCAATAGGTTTACCATTGAAATATTCATAAAATCTATCTTTGCTTATTCCTGCATTATGACGAGTCATTTTCCATAAAGTAATCGGAGGTTTCATCAAAACAGATTTGATTTTTAATCCTCCGACTATTTTCTTCACAGGATATGTACAGTAAATAATTATCGAATCCACATTATTTTTAGCAGGAATACAACAATATTCATATCTTTTTGTATTATCAAATATTTTCTCTACATATTCAGGTTTTATTGATAATAAAATCTTACACATATTTACAATCCCCTCCTCAGCATATAGTATTTTTTAACACCGTCGTAAAATTTGGGAACTAGAATGTTTTTCTATAAATATTCTATAACTCATAAAATTATTTCATGAACTTAGCTTGACAACGTTAGTAAAAAGTATTATCCTTACGTTCAAAACAGTATTCGTATAGACTTGTGGTTGGGTATAGAAAAGGAGAGGTAAATAAATGTTTAAAATCCTTACGAATAAAACGTGCAATTTGTTCTTTGCTTTCTTCTTCTTTTTTTTAGCTTTGACGATGTATGTCTATGGCAGTCCTCAGGGGTATGCTCTGAAGGAGTCTGAGAAAACAGAAATTACTAAGACTGCTTTTGAAGTGTTTCTATCCAAATGCGAAGACCGCAACGCAGATATGAAAGATGTACGTAAAGCTTACAAAGCATACAAAAAAGCTCTTAAAATTTCTGATAAAGCTTATATCGTATGTGAAGAAAGTTTTTTTAACTCTTTTAAAGAAGATTACTATGAAGATATTTCTAAAGAGCAACAAAAAGAAGTAGAAGCTGGATATAGAGCTTTTATAAGAGGTATAAAAGTAAGAAATAGAACATCTGAAGTTGTGGCTGATGCTTTATATAAACTTGCTAACGCTGACAGGAACTATTACAAAGTCAAAAAAGCTGATGCGGATTATAGAATTGATAAAGCTAAGAAACGTGTTGACGAAATAAGCAAAACTTTAGACGATATAAGAGCGGACACTAACGTTGTTTTTGATCTTTATATTGCTAAAGCGAAAGCTATTGGTAAAGGGGATAATATTTTTACAAGAGTAGAAAAACATCAGGAGGCAAACAAATGAGGAAATTAGTATTGTCGCTTTGTGCATGTTGTTCGTTTGCTAATCTTGCTAGTTCAGCCGACCTTTGGGCTTACAATGGTTGTCATATGGCAGAAGCTAGATGCAGTAATGCAGAGAGAGAATGTTCAAGTGCTCAGGGACGGGCAAGCGGCAAGAGAATAGATAACTTTAGAGGTGGTTCCGTGGAATCTTACTACATCAGAGAGGCTAATATGGCTCAACAAGAAGCAGAAAGAGTTTGTGCCAACGCTATTAGTATATGTAGTGAGAAGAGTAAAATATGTGCGGAAGAGAGAAGACAAGAGGCAGAAAGACAAAGAAGAAACAATATGTAAAGTTGTTTTTGGAAATTTTTCGACAGAAAAGCTTGAAGATTATGTAGTTAATATGGGCTATGCGTTATGATAAGTACAAAGTTAATTCGAAAATAAATTTTACAACAACAAGACTTCTCAAATTCTTTGCAAATTTATTAAGGTCTTCTGTTGAAAATACTGTTCTGTTCTGAGACAATGTTTCATAAATTCTTCTTTTGATTTAAAACCAGAAATAGCCTCTACAATAACACACAATGTTGTTATAACAGAAGAATATTTTTTATTGCCTTCTTCTCCTATACGATAAAACAGAACAACATCGCCTTTATTTATATTTCGTTCATAAGACCAAGAAATATAGATTTTCTGTAACGCATATTTATGAGCTTTTCTCTCCAAAAAATTTACTTTATCTTCTGTATTAAGTTTTGAATCTGGTAATAAATGAGTATGGTATTTTGGACGAATCGGTAATATAAATTTTTGTTTATTGTAAAGTATGTTAGGAAAATTCTCTTTAACTGACAAGGAATTATCATATTTTCCTAATTTCTTAATAAAGACGGTTTCTTGCTCATTTTGCGTTATTTTTTTACCACCTCTAAAAAATCCCACTGAATATATAAATCAGACAAACGTTGTAAATCTTTTCTATTTTCAAACATTGTTACATAAATCCCATCGACCCTGTTTTGAATTGCATTATCAAAAATAATTTTAATGAATCTTTCACCTAATCTAAATCCTGTCGACAGGGTTTTAAATGTTCCGATATTGCTATCATCATATATCATTTTAGTATGAACAAACTCTAGTCTTTAATTCACTACTTTTTCTTTATAAACAAAAAATACTTGCCAATATCAGTTTCTTTTATTTTCACCATGGATATATTGCAAATACTTAAAATATTCAGCAACTCTGTCTTCAGCATTTTTACGCAAATTGTAATAGTATAAAGGAATATCATTTTCGTGAAAGACACCAAGCGGGAAATATGCCCTTGATGCAGGTTGAGAACTCCATTTCTCACGGTCAACAGTGGAACAAATTATAGTTCCTCTCGCAAAGTTAATTTTTGCATCGGCAACATGTTTTGACTTTCTTAACTTCCAATTTTTATCAACGTATATGGAACCAAGATTATTATTTTTTGAAACATATTCATCTGTTATTTTCCAAGAAATAGGATTAATTGTTACTGTATCAGGATTAGACATAGGATTTTTTCCATCAATAACAGGCGCTTCCGTATTATAAGAAATCACAACTCCTATATCCGTAGCACCTTGAGCAGGTTTAAGATGGGGATTTTGTAAATACCATGTTTTTGTAAGAGGAATACCTATAGCATAAGCTGCAATCATTCTTTTATAAACTTCTGGATTTGCTTTCATATAATCAGACAAAATTTCTGCTATCATAATTGAACCTTGTGAATGACCTGCTAAAATAAAAGGTTTATTATTATTAAAATTCTTGATATAATAATCAAAAGCAGCAAGAATATCTGTCTTTGGAATACCTTGATAATATAAATATGCTTTTTGTGGCGAGCCTATCTGGACAGCAAAAAAAGCATCTAGTTGTCTGTAGTATGGAGCAAAAATATTACCTGCCGTATTAAAAGCTGATGCACGAAATTTTAAATAATATTTAGCCCAGTGCCTCATTTCTTGGTTATCAATTTCTGCTATTGGATATTGTCCATTTGCCCGCCAAGCCGTAGGATAAATAAAAAATATATCAACATTTCTTATTAAATCTTTTTTCCCAGGTAATGCAAGCCAATTATTTGGATTATTATAATCCGAAGGTTGTATTTCATCACCACTAGAAGGAACTACAAACTGCGTAGAGTTTGAATAAGCGACTGCTTGCAAATTAAAAATAAAAGTAACCAGACTAAAAAAAATAAAGAAAATTATAATACTTTTTTTGATAAGCATTTGTTCCTCCAGACTCTAATTTCTCAAAAATTTTATTGCTGCCTCGAGTGTTCCTGCTCCGATCACGTTGATTTTACCTTTATACGATAAATTTTTTAAATTACCATTTGGTATTATTGCTTTTTTAAAGCCAAGCTTTTCTGCTTCAAAAAGCCTTTCAGCAACAAGCGCTATAGAACGTATTTCACCGGCAAGCCCTACTTCACCAAAAACTATTACATCTTTAGGACATATAAATCCTGAATTTGCAGATACTATAGCGCAAGCAACAGCTAAGTCTGCAGAAGTTTCTTTAATTTTTACACCACCTGCGATATTAACAAAAACATCCTGCATTTCAAGAGGTAAATCTAATCTCTTTTCTAAAACCGCTATAATAATTGTAATGCGGTTTGCATCATAACCTGAAACCATTCTACGAGGTATACCAAAAGCAGTTCTTGCAGTTAAAGCCTGTACTTCCAAAAGAAGAGGTCTTGTTCCCTCCATTGCTACAGTTACGATATTTCCTGCAGCATTTATAGTGCGCTCTCCCAAAAAAATAAGCGATGGATTTGAAACTTCAGAAAGTCCACAAGATTTCATTTCAAAAATTCCAATTTCACTTGTAGGTCCAAATCTATTTTTATAAGCTCTTAAAATCCTATAAGTATGTTGACGTTCATTCTCAAAATACAGTACTGTATCAACAATATGTTCTAAAACTCTAGGACCAGCTAAATCTCCTTCTTTTGTAACATGCCCTAAAAGAAACACTGTAATATTTTTCGATTTAGCAATTCTTAAAAGTTCTGCCGCAGTTTCCCTCACCTGTCCCACTGTACCAGGCGCACTTGAAAGTTCAGGATGATAAGTCGTTTGAATTGAATCTACAACTATAAATTTAGGTTCTATTTTATTTATAGCATCTATAATATTTTGAAGATTTGTTTCAGAAGCTAAAAAGATATTATCTTTTCTTACTTTAAGACGTTCAGCACGTGATTTGATTTGAAAAAGAGATTCTTCACCTGATATGTAAAGAACAGTGCCTTTATCGCTTAAAGCATCCGATACATGTAACATAAGTGTAGATTTACCGATTCCAGGTGCTCCACCTAAAAGTATTAAAGAACCAGGGACTACCCCGCCACCTAACATATTGTCAAATTCTTTTATTGAGGTTTGGTATCTTAAAAATTCCTTAACTGAAATGTCTTGTAATTTTAAAACTTTGGATGAAAATCCTGTAAGCTGTCTTGTAGGAAAACTTGTTTTGATTGGTGTTGAAAATTTTTCTTCTGCAAAGCTATTCCATACTCCACAAGATGGACACTTACCCAACCATTGGACAGACTCATAACCACACTGTTGACATAAAAACTTTGTTTTTTGTTTTTTCATTTATTATTTTGATGCAACTGCAGCTATACTTATGATTCCTAGAAGTGCTGTCAAATCTTTATCATCAATCTCAATCTTTAAATAAGGCATAACTGTGGTTTTATATGAAATATCTTCAACTGCAACTCCAGTATAAAGCCATTTTGTTATTCCAACTCTTATACCAGCATCAATCTGTGGACCGTATTTACTTCTATTAAAATCATACATATTTAAATAAAATTTTAATTTTCTATAAGGAGTATATATAGGCTCGAAAAAAGAATATCCAAAACCTATCCCTGCTTTACTTTTAATTACACCACCATAAATTTCAGATTTTTTTGACCTGAATCCTAACAATGCATCCAAAGTATTTATGTTTTTCTTTTCTTCATCATCTGTTACATAATGACTGTCAGCAACATTTGAAATTCCAACATAATAAAATTTATGATTGCTCGGCATTATACTTATACCAATATCACTTCTATACTTTTCATCTTTAAGGCTATACCTTCCGGTATAATTCCAGCTTAATTGCAATTTGTTTGCTTTCCCAATTGTTTCGTTAAGACTATCAACAGTTGCTTTTGTTGATAATACTGTTTCTTTTAAGTCTTTACTCATCTGTTCATCGTTTATAAGAGTTGCAATAGGACCGGATCCATCATATATACGTGCTATCAACAAATTCATTTTCTCAGAAATTTCCTTGATAGACTTTATGATATCTCTTAAATCCTGCTTATTCTGTGATGAAATGTTTACAAGATCAGTTGAAAACTTATTAAAATTTTTTATTATAGATGAGATCTCTTCATTACTTGCTTCGAGATTATCTAAAAATCCTTTAAGAGAATAGATTGCATCGGCAAGATTTTCCATCATATTGCCATCTCTTTCATTGTCTAAAGCTGTATTGATTTTAGTAGTAATATTAGTCAATGTATCTTCAAGGGATGGACTTTGTCTTGATGATATATAATCGCCTCTCTTTAATATTGGGAAACTCGCATCGCCAGGAATAATCTCAATATACTTTGTTCCAATAATTCCCATAGATACAATACGTGCAGAAGCATTTTGATATAAAATAATTTTCTTACTTATTGAAAGTTTTAAATTTGCTTTTGACTCATCTAAAGAAACTCCATTTAAAACACCTACATCAACTCCTGCTATTTTCACTTTTGCTTTACGTGTAAGTCCTGAAATATTGTCAAATTTTGTGTAAACATTATAAGTTCTTGCCAATGTAAATGATCCTGTTGCAATAATTGAAATAATCACTGCAACCAGCCCTATTGCTGTAAAAATTCCAAGTTTAAGCTGATTACTCATATTCTCCCCATTCCAAAAGTTTTATCAACATTTATTGGACCGCAACTTGAGCCTTCTACAAATTGCCTTACATATTCATTTTTAGTGTGTTTGGTTTCTTCGGGAGTACCATTAAAAATCATTTCCCCTTTACAAAGCATTGTTATTCTATCTGCAATTTTATACGCCGATTTTATATCGTGCGTTACAACAATTGAAGTAACTTGCAGATATTTTCTTAAATTTATCATTAAATTGTTTATTATATCAGACATTATCGGATCTAAACCCGCAGTAGGCTCATCATATAAAACATAGCGCGGCTGATAAGCAACAGCTCTTGCTAATCCAACCCTCTTCTTCATTCCACCTGAAAGTTCGGACGGTTTTAAATGTTCAATTTTCTCTAATCCTACCATTGCAAGACACTGTACAACCCTTTGATTTATTTCTTTTTCATTAAGTGAAGTAAGATTTTTTAGTCCAAATGCAACATTTTCAAAAACATTAAATGAATCAAAAAGAGCAGCTTCTTGAAATACATAACCTATTTTTTTCTGCGCCTTATGCAAATCTAATGAAGAACATTTCGTTATATCTACATCATCAATTTTTACTGATCCCATATCAGGTTTAATCAGTCCAACTATAGTTTTTAATAAAATACTTTTCCCAGCTCCGGAAGCACCTATAATAACTAAAGTTTCACCATCGCGGACTTCAAGATCCACTCCGCAAAGCACATTCTTAGCTCCAAACTGTTTATGAACATTTTCTACTTTTATCATTTATTCTCACTATTTTAAATTCTACTTCTGCTATAAATATAATTTTTGTCATTTTATTTTCAATGCTACTAAAAGTGATGTTAAAAAATAATCTGAAATCAAAATAAAAACCATTGAAGACATAACCGAACTTGTAGTTGCTCTTCCTACACCTTCCGCTCCATTTTTTGTATTAAAACCTTTCTGGCATGCAACTATTACAATAATTAACGCAAAGAAAAATGATTTTATAAATCCGTGAATAAAAGTTCGCACCGTCATAAAGTCAAGCACTTCTGACCAATATATACTTGAAGGTACATCCCATAAACTTGTAGTAAGAAACATTCCTCCGTATATTCCAATTATATTTGCAATAACCGTAAGTATAGGAAGCATAAAAAAACAAGCTAAAAATCTTGAGACAGCTAGAAACTTTATAGGATTTGTTCCAAGTGTATATAAAGCATCAATCTGTTCTGTAACTTTCATTGTACCGATCTGTGCCGTAATTGCAGCACCAACTCTTCCAGCTACAACTATTGCAGTAAGAACGGGACCTAATTCTATAACTAAAGAAAAACCTGTTACTGTACCTACATAAACAGGTTCGTTAAAAAGATTTGTAGTTGCAGAACCTACCTGAAGAGCTAAAACCATCCCAGTAAAAAAAGATGCTAGTATTATTATGGGAGTAGAACGCCATCCCACTTCAACCATTTGTGAAACAGTACTCTTTATGGGAATATGACCTCTAAATATACATACAATTGTTTCCGCTATCATTATAGTAGCTTGTCCTAAACCCTCTAAAAACGAAACAAGTTTTCCAAAAAATACTTTATCCATTTTTCTTGAAAACAATCTTAATTGTATGGACTGTATTATGTTTTTCTTTGTCATAAGTATTTAAACAACAACTCTTGGTATATGTGTAGATATAGCACTTGTAACTTCATAATTTATTGTATCTTGTACTTTTGCAAGTTCATCAGCTTTTATTTGTTCTTTGCCTTGCGAACCTATTAAAACTACTTCATCACCAAGCGCGACACCTTTTACATCCGTTACATCTATCATTGTCATATCCATTGTAATTCTTCCTGCAATCGGACAGCGTTTTCCACGTACTAAAACATCAGCTTTATTAGACAATAATCTATTATACCCATCAGCATATCCTACAGGAATCGTAGCAATAATAGAAGCTTTATTTGTAACAAAAGTTCTCCCATAGCTTACACAAAAACCAGATGGAACTCTCTTTAAAAACGTTATCCTTGTTTTCCACGAAAGAACAGGTTTAAGTTTTAAAAACCTCTCTGAATGTTTAAAAGGCATAAGTCCATAAAGAGTTATCCCTAATCGCACCATATCAAGATGTGTGCGTGTATTTCTAAATAATGCCGATGAGTTTGCAGCATGTGCAATAAATTTTAAACCAAGATTTACACGCGCAAATTTAATAATTTTTGTAAAGATATCAAGCTGTAACTGTGTAAAAATAGGATCTACATCTGCAACGGCAAAATGAGTGTACATTCCAATCATACTTATTTCTGAAGTCTGCGAAACCTTCTGCAATATAGAATATGCAGCTTCGGGAGTTGTACCGATTCTTCCCATACCAGTATCTATTTGTAAATGGAAATTGATTTTTTTATTTAATCTTCTTGCTAAACATTCCAAAGCTAAAAGCTGTGACATTGAACAAACTGTAGGAGTCAAAGAATGAACTAATGCGACCTGAAAATTTTCAGAAGGGAAAATATTGTTTAAAATCAAAATACTACTCTTTATGCCAGCTTGCCTGAGCTGTATTCCTTCTTCAAGAGAAGAAACCGCCATTTGGGAAACACCAATTTTCTGAGCTTCTTTTGCAATTTCAACGCCACCATGTCCATAAGCATTGGCTTTTATGACCGGCATAATTTTAGTATCCTTTGCAATGTATTCCTTGATTTTTTTAAAATTGAAGCGGAAATCACTTTTATCGATCTCAACCCAGTTTTGTCTAAAAAAAATGGGTTGGCTTGCTCTGCTTGTCTTGGTTACTACTGTTGAAAGGGACAGCTGCTTTTTCATTGATAATCATCCTGTAATTTGGATCCATCAGAGAACTTTGTATATTCGCCTTCAAAAACCAAACTTATATCACCCGTTGGTCCATTTCTTTGTTTACCTATTATAAGTGTTGCTTTTTTTTGTAAATCAGGATCTTCTCTATTATAATATCCTTCTCTATAAAGCATTGCAACTATATCTGCATCTTGTTCGATTGCACCTGAATCTCTTAAATCAGAAAGTTGTGGTTTGTTATCTTTCCTTCCTCTATCTTCTGTTCTTCTTGAAAGCTGTGATAAAACAATAACCGGCACATTTAAATCCTTTGCCAAAGCTTTAAGAGATCTAGAAATATCTGAAACTTCTTGTTGGCGGGATTCAAATTTTCTACCTACACCATGTATAAATTGGATATAATCTATTATTATCAGAGCAAGAGGAGACTCTTTTGCTTGAAGTTCTGTTGCAAGTTTTCTTGCTCTTGCTCTAAGTTCTATAACACTTATATTAGAATCGTCATCAATAAAAATAGGTGCCTCGGCAATTTTACCTACAGCACTTGTAAGTCTTGGCCAATCTGTACTACTATATTGTCCATTTCTTAATTTGCCAACATTCACTCTTGCTAAAGAAGCAAGAAACCTAGACATTAATGCTTCCTGTGTCATTTCGAGTGAAAAAATAGCTACAGGTTTTTTTTCTACAACAGCTATGTGTTCTGCAATATTTAAAGCAAAAGCTGTTTTGCCCATAGATGGACGCGCTGCTAAAATTATAAGTTCTGAAGGATGAAGTCCAGTTGTTTTTACATCGAAATCTTTAAAACCAGTCGAGAGTCCAGAAATTTCTTTTGGATTGGAATGCAGTCTTTCAAGCTTATGAAGCATAGGCATTACAAGTTTAGAAACACTTGAAAAACCCTTTTTCCCTTTTTGCTGAGAAATATTAAATAAAGCTGTTTGTGATTTATCTAATATTTCTTCAGGAGAATTTTGTTCGTTAAATGCATCGTTTACTATTGTAGAACCCGTATTTATAAGTTGTCTTGATATTGATTTATCGCGTATAATTGAAGCGTAATGTTCTACATTTGCGGCAGTTTGTATAGAATCAATCAAAGATGTAAGATAAGACGTACCTCCTACTTCAGCGAACATTCCATTCTTTTTGAGAGCTTCGGAAACTGTAAATAGGTCAACTGGTTGGTTTTCAATATAAAGATCGTAAATTGTTAAAAAGATTTGTCTATGTATCTCTTTATAAAAGTCATTGTCATTTATTATATCTACAACTTTTAAAATAGCTTCTTTTTCTATAAGCATCGCACCTAAAACAGCCATTTCTACATCTGTAGCTTGAGGTGGAACTTTTTCAATTATGTTTGTGGCAGCAGCCGACATACACACACTCCAAACACGTTTGTCATATTTAAGTATATTAAATATGGCGGCATTATTATAATAATACCGCCGATATTTTTAACTATTATTTTTCACTTATAACCGAAAGTTTTATTTTTGCAATAATTTCAGGATGAAGTCTTACATTTATTTCATAATTTCCAAGCTCTTTTATATTATCGGAAAGAAGAATATCACGTTTATTTACTTCAAAATCATTATCTTTAAAAATCTTTGCAAGACTTGCAGTTGTTATTGAACCAAAAATTTTGCCATTTTCACCAATTTTAACTTTTGCAACAAATTCTGCGGACTCCATTTTAGAAGCAACTTCTTTTGCCACATGAATTACTTCTTCTCTTTGTTTTTCAAGTCTTACTTTTTCTCTTTCCCAAATTTTGAGATTTCGAACATTAGCATCCATAGCGAGACTTTGTGGAACAAGATAATTTCTTGCAAACCCTGATGAAACTTCTTTTATCTCGCCTTGACGTCCGACATTGGTAATATCAGACCTTAATATAACTTTCATTTTTTCCTCCGGTACATATCTAAATCCAACTCATCAATGACACAAAAGTATCAATTTGTTGTAAAAGGCAACAAAGCAAGCATTCTTGCCCTCTTAATTGCTGTATCAAGTTCTCTCTGATGCTTTGTACAGGTACCAGTTATGCGTCCTGAAAGTATCTTACCTTTCTCTGTTATAAAAGCGCGAAGTAAACTTATATTTTTATAATCTATTTCAACTTTATCAGCACAAAAACGGCAAACTTTCTTTTTTATAGGGCCACCTTTTTTAAATTTGCTACCCGGACGCCCCTGTCCTTCAGCTGTAGCACCTCGAGGCTTTCCCTGCCTTGAGGGTTTCTTTATAAATGCCATATTCTTTCCTCCAACCGATTAAAATGGTATATCTTCATCACCAATATCTTCTGCTTCGTTTATAGTATCAATAGGCTTTGCTCCTATTGCTACGGAGTCCTGCTTTATTACAGAAAGGAACTGCACTCTTGAAGCCACAACTTCTAAACGACTTCTTTTTGTACCATCACTTCCTTCCCATTTATTTGTTTGCAATCTTCCTTCAACATGTACAGGTAACCCTTTTTTCAAACGTTCACCACATCTTTCCGCCTGATCACCCCAAACAATAACAGGAACAAATGTAGGATCAGCATCTTTCCATTCGCCGGTAACTGGATCCTTCATCCTTCTACTAATAGCTATGTCAAACGAACAAACTGCTTTTCCTGTACCTGTGCGTCTCAACTCTGGATCTCTTGTAAGTCTGCCCACCATTATAACATTATTTTGCTCAGGCAAGCGGAGACTGTTCTGTTGCTGGTTCATTTTGGCTTACCTCCGTTGCTTTTAGCTCTGTTTTTGTATCTGGTTTCGCGACAACTTTTTTCTTTTCAACTTTAATCGTTAGAAATCTTATAACTGAATCATTAAATTTGAAAAAACTCTCGAGTGAATTAACCATTTCACCAGCACCGTTAAGTTCCATATAAATATAACTTCCTTCACGGAATTTGTTGATGGAATAAGCAAGTCTTTTTTTTCCAAGCTGCTGTACTGTTTTAACTGTTCCTTTTGAAGCTTCAACGATTTTTACTGCTTTTGCGGTAAGTTCTTCAACCTTTTCTGTCAGTAGTTCTGGAGAAACAATAAATGTGCTTTCGTAGTTCATACTTTTACACCTCCTTTTTGGAATTCCTTTAAGGGTATACCTTTAAAGGTCTAGCCTTACGCAATAAAACACACGTCACGTAAAGCAAAGTTTAAAATACTTATCCACTTATTATACAAAATAAATAAGCTTTTTCAATATCTTGTATTTGGTTACATAGATATGCGACATTTCAGGAATTTGAAACATTATCTCTAAAGGCGTTTTTAGGTTCAAAGACAAATGAGCTCTTTTGCTGTTATAATACACCAAATAATCAACCAACAACCTATTAAATTCTTCTTCATCTTCTATCAACTCTACGTTGTTGTTTAT
>JAITPF010000043.1 GCA_031289585.1 Endomicrobium sp.
TTGATTATATATTTGAAAAAGACAAGAACGTTTATAAGCCTCAAGTTCTAACAGAACAGATAGATTTTTATAAATTTGCTGAAAACAAGCCTACTATTGTCATAACCACAAAGGCTGCCGCCGTTTTCCCAAACATCTTGTAGAGGGTAAATATCTTGAATATTTATATTCATTAATTTTAAAGAGGAAATACAGTGTCAACAAAAAGAATTAAATTAACGCCTACAATCTATAACAAAAATAATAATTTGCTTACTGACGCCATAATTAGAATAAAAGAATTAATGGCGAATTCAAGAAAAGTTATATTTAGCGATATTAACAAACAAGCGTTAAAAACTTATTGGAAAATAGGACAAGTAATCGTAGAAAAAGAGCAAGAAGGAAAAGTTAAAGCTCGTTATGGCGATAGATTGCTGGTAGAATTTTCAAAAGAACTGTCTCGTGAAATAGGCAAAGGATTTTCTCGTTCAAATTTACAAAATATGCGTAAGTTATATGTTTTGTATCCAATTTGCCAGACAGCGTCTGGCAAATTAAGTTAGTCTCATTATGTTGAACTTTTAAATATAGAAGATAATGACGCCCGTTCTTTTTACGAGAAAGAAACAATAAATTCAAACTGGTCTGTCAGAGAGCTTCAAAGACAAATAGAAACTTCGCTTTTTGAACGGTTGTTGTTGTCAAACGGTAAAAACAATAAACAAAAAGTATTGGAACTTTCAAAGAAGGGTATTGAATTAAATCAGCCTGAAACTGTTCTAAAAACTCCTTTTGTTTTTGAATTTTTGGGGATTAAAGAAAATAAACCGATACTTGAAAAAAAACTTGAATATAAACTTATCAGACATCTTGAGGATTTTCTTTTAGAGTTAGGTCGCGGTTTTATGTTTATAGGTTCTCAACAAAGAATTAGTATAGGCAAAAATAATTATTATGTTGATATGGTATTTTACAATAAAATCCTGAAAGCATATGTTTTAATAGATTTAAAATCGGAGAAATGAAGCTGGCGATAATCCGCCGATAGGAATAATTTTATGCAAATGGAATGGGATTTTCTCGTTTGAGCGTTATAGCTTCTGGTTAATCCGAAGGCTTTTTGCTTTTTATGAGGTTTTCTATTAAACGCTCTTGCTTCATAAATCATGTCAGGCTTACAAGCAAATTTTAAACCATTCTTCTTCTTCGCTACAAATCCTTATAAATGCCGTTTTTGAAATCCAATTTTTTTACTTTTTCCCCTTTTAGTCCGCGTCCGTATTAATATCTCAATATGTCTCTTATTTTACAAGGGGTTTTCGTTCAAAACAGACAGTCAGTCAAACTATGGAGTGGCTTAATTTTTAAACTCTACAACCAGCTTGCCCTTTGTCAGATTAGACCTTGCATTTTCTAACCAAAGTCAAACGATTTTCAGCCTTACTCACAATCAGCCAGACCAGACCTTTTAGCCGTCCTATCTTACTACCGTTAGTATTACAGTATATTACAGTGAAATGAAATAAAAATTTTTATTTTTCAGTTTTGAGGATATATCTTAACAGAAATTCTTTTAGCGGTTTAAGAAAATCTGCGTCCAAATTCCAATGAGTAGTATTTAAATAATCTCTATATATATCTTTAGCCTTCTCTTGTTCTGTGTTTGTTCTATCAAGTAATACCCCTAAATAAGCATAAATTTTTGCTTTTTTAGCAGGTAATGTTAGATTTGTTCTTCCAGATATTTTCTTGCTTGATAAACACATTTTATAACCGTCCCAACACTCAATATATCCTTATTTACATCAGCTATACTATTCTCAAGCAAATCTTCTAAAGCACCGTTAGATTTATTATTTGGAAATAGAAAAAGATTGAAATTTGCGTCTTGAAAATCTCTCTTGATTTCTTGTTCTATGCTGCCGAAGTCATTGTCTGCGTCAAAAATTACAAGATTTACACCTTTATTATCCGAGTTTTGTATCATTTTATTTTTGAATGCCTCTGAACTTTTAC
Organism: Endomicrobium sp.; assembly: GCA_031289585.1. GTDB lineage: Bacteria > Elusimicrobiota > Endomicrobiia > Endomicrobiales > Endomicrobiaceae > Endomicrobiellum. The sequence goes on from JAITPF010000043.1 coordinate 1,999, forward strand.
ACCTGCCTTCACTATTGATAAACATATCTTTATCAATAGTGATACTTGGTAAAATATGCTTTATATAATCTGATAGAAATCTTTTATCCGCGTATCCCTCTACAAAAATCTTGATAGGATATAACATCACAAGACTAACTCCTTATTTCAATTCCATTATTAATAGCGCTTTCAAAACCTTCGTATGAATAGCCGTATGTTTTATAACCTTCTTTTTCAGTTCTTGCCACAGTAAAAACTTTCACAAACGATTGTTTTTGTTTATTTTTTTCTTCTTCCAATAACGATTTCAAATATGAAATTGTTTCTAAACTATGCGTTGAAATAAAAAGCTGAACATCATATTTTTCTGATAAATCCAACAAACCTTCCCAAAGCAATTCATATGCAGAAAAATGTAGCCCGTTTTCTATTTCATCAACACAAACAAACGAACTTTGGCGAGAAATAACAGCAGTTATAATATGCAATAATCTCCTTATCCCATCACCCATAATATTTATCGGAACAAGTGTATTGACATTTTCCAATTCAAAATATATGCCACCAGTCAAAATTTGAATATTTGTTATATTTTTATCCACATTTTGCAACAATTCCAATATATAATTTTTATCTTTTTTGTCATTACGCTCAAGAATTTTGGAATAATTCAACAATGTGACTTCATCATTTTTGGCATTTGTTATAAAAAAAGCAAATAATTTCTCTTCGTAATCATTTGTAACTCCTATTTTCCAAAAATTATTCTGTAATAAAATTGAAGTTTTATAGCTCTTTTGATTTATTGAAAAAGCAAAATTTATTCCTGTGATTTCTGTATGTGTTTTTGATTCGATATCAAGATTTGCTGAATTTTGAATATCCGACTTATGTTCAGTATTACTGCTATATATCGGTTCAAAATTTAAAGTCCTCTCTTCCTTGTTATCAAACTGTCCACTGAATGAAGGTTTATTTTTGGTAGTTAACTTATTAAAAAAATATAATAATTGTTTTGCGCTATCAGTCTTTATCCCTATCCCTCTAAACAGATTTATATTATGAGGGAGCGTTGGATTAGACATTCCAAATAAAAAAACCAAAGCTTCCAATATTGTTGTCTTACCAGAATTATTTTTCCCAACGAATAGATTAACTTTAGAAAAATCTTTTATAACAAGATTTTCCAACCCTCTAAAATTTGAGATTTTTATCTCTCTTAATTTTGGCATACATATCCTCTGTGTTCTATTCAATAAACAAAAAGATAAAACCATTTTGTTATATCAAAACAAGAATAATATATCAAATTTCCAATTCGCATACATTTTATGATTGTAAAAACAGCAATAAGAATTATATCTGGTATAGGTTTTACAATATATACGCCTAAACAGCCGCTTGCAATAGTGATAGCAAATCCTTTAATCTGAAAAGAATTTGTATTTCATTCTCGTTATTACATTTTGAACAAATTCTAAATGTTGCATTTTTGTTCTATGTATATATGATTGAGATTTCTTCTTTTCTTGTGAATATTCTGCGATTGTTTTAGAAATATAGATTGAATTTATGCCTATAAATTTTTTCATAAAATGCCTTTTATCAAGAAAGTAGTTTTACTATATCATAATCGTCAATTTTATCATTTATTTCATATGCAACATTTATATAATTATTGACATCTTTAATAAAATCTTCCCAGCAAACAGAATAAATATATGACGAATAGCCTATATAGACGGCAGGACATTCTTTTCTAAAAACTTGCTTTTGTTTCTGATTAAACATATTATCTTGCATAACTTTAATATAGTGTATTTGTATGTAAAGTTCTACAACTACAGTTATTATTACAAGAATTAGACTTTATAAAATATGGTCATTTTTATCAAAAAGAGACTGCATTTTATCAACATAATCTCTGACTGTAGTAGGAGCATCAACCTCATCTATGCTTTTTAATGGACGCACATTATCATCTGCGTATTTATATGAAATAAAAATTTTTCTACCCATATATAATCCCCTTATCCTATTGTATTATTATACCAAAAATTGAAAATGAGTTTTTATATTGATAAAATAAATATAATTATTTTGACAGGAGTTTCGTATATATGCTGGATTTAATTTAAGTTTAACTGATACCTGTTGATTTTCAATAAAAAAACATATTATGACTACGGCGATAACTACATAGCGCAATTATCTAAAATGATAATGCCATTGTTAATGGAAAATCTATTTTGAAAGATTGGTTTCCAACAGTAAAAGCAAATGTATTCATTTCTCATTCTCACAAGGATTTAGAAAAAATTACTTCATTAGTTGGTTTACTACATAAAAAATTTAGTTTAACGCCATTTGCTGATTTTTGTGTTTGGGACTATGCTGATAAATTATTACAAGCGATAGATAAAAATACTGTGTCAATCATAACCCATAATGGTTATTCATATGACAAAAGAGATTATTATACAGCACACGTCCATACTATGTTTTCTATATCGCTTGCCAAAATGATTGATGATACAGAATGTCTGTTCTTTGTGAATACTGACAATTTACAATGTTATCAAGCACCATAGAGAAATCAACTTTATCTCCGTGGATTTACTCAGAAATATATATGTCAAATATCATTAGGCGAAAACCTAAATTATCACACAGACCTCATAGCATAGATTTTTCAAAAAAGGCAAGCATTTTAAATAACGCAAAAAACTTGAGAATAGAATATGATTTGAAGTTAGATAACATTATTGATTTAGAGATACAGAATTTATTGAGTGGCATAATGAAACTAACGATACTGAATTTAGTGCATTAGATGTTCTATACAAAAAAAGAATGTTGCAGAAGTCGCAATAAAATGAATTATGGATAACAATTAAAAATGAGTTTTTACACAAATATCAAAAGAAGAGTATTTTATAGTTTCCATTATGAAAAAGATGTTATGCGCGCTTCACAAATAAGAAACATTGGAATTATAGAGGGAAATTCTCCCGTTTCTGATAATGATTGGGAAGAAGTTAAAAGAGGCGGAGATATGGCAATAAAACGCTGGATTGACAATAATATGAATGGCTGTTCTTGTCTTATTGTGTTAATAGGAGAAGAAACTGCAAACAGAAAATGGGTCAGATATGAAATAGAAAAAGCGTGGAATGATGGAAAAGGCGTTATGGGTATTCATATTCACAATATAAAATGTCCTCGTCAAGGAAGATCGCGTCAAGGAAAAAATCCTTTTTTAGATTTTTATTTAGGTTCTTCCAATAAAATAAGCACTGATTTTTTTCTTGGTCAACAACTTTCTAATATAGTTCCTTGCCATAATCCGTATTTGTCTGACGCTTACAACGATATAAAAGATAATTTAAATTCTTGGGTAAATTCAGCAATTCAAATAAGAGAGAGATATTAAGTTATGAACCTTTGGATATTAACGGAAGAAAGACCGAAGATTGAAGTCTTAAAACAGATATTAAATAAGTTTGGTGTTGATAAAGGCTTTGCCGCTTTTCTTGACAACTTGTGTATTTTGCCTGTATTAGAAAACGGCAAATTTTCTTTTACCTATGAGTTAATTGGCTTTAGATGTAATAAAGTTGATAAAATTTTTATTAAAACTGTAAGCAGTCCACATCGCGCAAGTTTTGTTGATTTCCTTATTTTCTTCCAAGACGAAGAACCGACAATAAAAGATACTCCCATTTATGCAATAGAAGAAACAAAAACCGATGACAGCGAAAGCAGAAATACCGGCGCATATCAACGCTGTTCTAAATTTGTATTGCTAAAGTATTATTACACTAATGTAAAAATGATAATGCTTTACAATCTGCAAATAGAACAAAAAGAAAAACCTACGCAAACTAATATTTTCGGAACAAAATTACTTTTGACTTTCGGCGTTGAGATTTTAGGCAAAGAATTAGACGAAGATATTTTTACTCCTTTCGCATCAATCAAAGAAATTATAGATTTCAAAAGACAGATGAGAACTGCTCCAAAAGGTAATGTCCCTATAACCATAAAACAAAACTCTGACAATATAGAAATATCAGGCAGACTTATCAAGGCAGACAGTCTATCCCACGACCCAAACATAGGAGCATTAAGCATAATATCTGCAATATTAAGAAAATTAGGCTGGAAGAAAAATTTAATTATCACAAAACACGGCTTAAAACAAAAACATCTAAAAGAAAGCAATAAATTTATTTTGATTGCTAATAAATTAAACATTGCTCTAAAAGGTTTAACTTTGCCGAAGGCAGAACTTAAAACAAATTATTGGCATTACGATAAAGAAGGCGAGAAATTAGGAACTATCTTTATTCATACTGTCGTTGAAAGTTTTACAAAAGGCTATTCGGTTTTTGAAAATCACGCAGGAAGCGAAAAAGGCTATTTTATAACGGCAAAAGGCGAGCATATACCGCTTGCTAAATACGAGAACAAAGAAAAATATAAAGCCGGCGACAAAAGTAAGATTATTCATAGCGTTATTTAAACAGGCAATAAAGAATTTATTAGATTTTTGGAGTTAAT
>JAITPF010000007.1 GCA_031289585.1 Endomicrobium sp.
CAATGACGCTAATGGTGAACGAATGTCATGCGCTATCTGTTCTGCTAAAATTTTATTGCTCTTCTGTAATCTATTCTCTATTTCTAACCCCTCTACCTTTTTTCGATCTGTTATGTCTATGGATATTCCCAACAAACCAATTATTTTTCCACTATGATCAAATAGTGGAGTTTTTTGTGATAGGTAATTTCCTATTTCTCTTCGATAAAAATCAGCTAACTCCTCCCCTTCGTATGGCTCACCAGTTTCAATAATTCTTAAATTAATTTTATCGAGCACTTTTGCTTCATCACTCGACAATAAATCAGAGTTTGTTTTTCCTACAATTTCTTTGCACGATTTCAGTCCAAAATCCTTGGCTTGCAACCCATTACACCCTAAATAGATGTTTTCACTATTTAACCAGTAAACGTGACCGGGAAGATTCTCTATTAATGTGCGCAATAAATTATTTTCTGTATAAGCACATTCCAGCAAATACATCATATTATTCATGCTTTTTTCGGGTTTAAATTGTTTAATATGTTTTACACTATCTTTATTTTCAATGGCATAAGAATGTCCAACGTGTACTGCATTTCTGTAATCTAATAGAAACTCCGAAACACTTTGAAACTTGCTCGTGCTAAAATGCGGAGATAACCATTTTACTGCTTTCTGAAGATTTGGAAAGTTATGAAATAATGCTTTGATAGCTGGATTGTCACTTCCTACATGAATCAGATATATAGATTTATTGATGTGTAATAACGGAAGACTCAGTATCCAAGAAATCTCTTCTAAAATATACAATTCGCCATTCGTTTGATCTGTTCCATGCTTTTCTGCATAATCTCTAAAACTCTTCTCAAAAGCTATTATAAAATCTGAATTGTTGCTCTTTTTTTGAATTACGAGACTCTTGCAGTCTTTGTGGTAAGGATTGTTTTCTTCAAAAATACATTCTTCCCATTTTTTCTGCACAAATCCAGGAAGTTCTGGGTGGCACCTATTAATCCACTCTCCTTCCAATTCCTTTCCTCTAATTATTGCTGCTTTTATTTCAGAATCTGTACAATCTTTAAAAGGTTTCGGCATGTAGTTATAACGACTTAAATATCCGGTACGCACTTCATATTTTTCACATGTTGATAAATCAAACTCTTTATCAATTAAATCAACTGTAGCTTGTATTTTACTTCTTTCATCAGAATTTTTATTATGACTTTCCCAAAAATACACAACAGCATTACTCATAGGTTTTTCTGGAGAACAATTACGAAACATTGCTACTGTGGATTCAATCCCCATTGAATCACTGAATTTAATTGTTTGATCTTTCTCCTCGGCCAATCTTAAAAATTCCTGCCCTTCTTTGCTCCATTTCACACATTTGTCGCCCATAAGAATCACCCCTTAAATAATATCTTGTCGCTATAATAACTATATCCCCGCAAAGCATGAACCCTATCAATGAAGCAATTATTAAGTTGTTTTGTAATTAATCTGTGGAAATACTCAAATCACAATTTTTTTTAAATTCAAATATTGTAATGTAATATAATGTTATTTTTTTTGGTTATTTTAAACAGACACATAATATTTATACTGACAAACTTTTTGATATTTTAATTTTCTATAGAATATCACAATTTTATAAAAACTACAACTATTATACGTGTATGCGTATATTTACAGTCTTTGTCCATTATAGTCAACTGCTATGTGCGTAAGCCTGTAGCTTGGAATCAGCTTGCAAGCTCTGCTTGCCCATCCGGACGTTAACCCGTAGAAAAAACAGACAGGATGTATTTAAGAGATAATAAAGAGAAAAATAATTGACTTTTAAAATTACCCGACGCTGTAAAAAGAACTTGGCAGAGTAGGTAGTATCAACAGCAATATTCTATTAAGTTGAGAAAAAATAAATAAAGACACTATACGGTAAAAAACGAATTCTGAAAGATTGATTCCCTATAATAAACGAACTCCGATTGAATTCCGAGAAATGACAAAAAAGGCATAAAAGACTAGAAACAAAACTGAAACAAAATTTTGATAGAGCAGTAGAGATTGAATTGCTCAAAAAATACAAAACAGAAACAGACATGATAAGGGATAAATTTGTAACACTTACGCTAAACTCTTAAGCATTTTACAACAAAGCCAAACTTGAAAAGCAAACAAAAACTCTACTAATATGAAACAGAATCAAGATAGAAAAACCCCGCCAAAATTTGTTCTAGAACGTACTTTTTTAACCAAACAACAGTAAGATTCTCAATATCTTCTACAAAATGTCCAGGCACAACCACCGCCACAACCAGCAACACATCCCGCTCTGTAGAACTCGTTTGGCTATGCCATCGCATTAACGCTTAGACTCAATAACAAAAACAACGTACTCATTACGCTGATTGTCTTTTTCATAACTTCCTCCTTTTTAATTTAAACTACAAAAGTTAAAAACCTCTGTTTAATTTGGTTTTAGAATTTTAAGATTTAGAGTGTTAATAAGTTATATTAGTTAGTTAGTTAGTTAGTTAGTTAGTTAAATTCACCACATTTTGCAGATTATGGCTCAAGGTAATAAAGTGTCGATTGTAGTAACCAATACAATTGTTTGATACGGCAATGCCATTTTGATACAATTATTGGCACAGTAATAATTTAAGGAATTGTGAAGTAAAAGAAGCGTTTTTTATACGCTGATTAAAATTTAATATGGATACTTATTTAATGGAAGGTTAAAACCTTCTCTTGTTTGTAGAAATACAAATATGATTGATATTGCTGAATAAAGTGTTGCTGATTTTTTGTGTCTTCACTTTGAACAATACTGCAAAGACAATGGGAAATATATAAGGATGCATTTAATAAAAAAAGAGAATTCTATAAATGATGTCAAATACAAGGGTTGATGTTTTTCAAGAACAACTATTGCAATGTATTGAACAGTTCCGTTCTGTCTTGGAAACAAAAGACGGTAATTGGACAGTGAAGGGCTTCATTGATGTTTCTAAAAATATTTACACAATATCGATAGATACAAAAGTTATATCTAAAATAGTTGAACTTATGATATTCCCTGCTCTTGTATCCTTTGCAAATGATAATAATTTTATTATGGAATTTAGCAAAGAACAAAATCATTATCCTGATGTAACTTTTATAACAAAGGATAAAGAAAAGATAGCACTTGATTTAAAAAGCACTTACAGAACAAAAGATGCTGAAGTATCAGGGTTCACATTAGGGGCATTTACAGGTTATTTTAGAGATAGAGAATCAAATAAAAATATAACTTATCCATATCAGAGTTATAGCAGGCATTATATTCTTGGGGTAATATATTCAAAAAGTATAAAGAAGATTGATGAAAGAAAAATGTATCAATTGATTAACTTAAGCACAATACAATCAGTAATAAAAGATTTTGATTTCATTGTCCAAGAAAAATATAAAATAGCTTCTGACCATCCTGGTAGCGGCAATACTAAAAACATAGGCTCTTGTTATAAAATTAAGTACCTAAAAGAAGGGAATGGTATATTTGCTAAATTAGGAGTAAAAATTTTTGATGATTATTGGGGAAATTATATGGACAAAAGAAATGGCAGAAAGCGCTGAATTGTTAAAACCGCCATATTCCAATATTAAACAATATTTGAGTTATAGGAATATAACTAATGTATAATAATCTTGCAATACAAGATAATTCATATGAATTATTTGATAACTTTGTAACAAATACAAAGGGTATATTTCCTACTACAAGATATCAAGGAAGTAAAAGCAAGCTTGTCAAATGGATAGAATATCACACAAAAAGTTTGAATTTTAAAACAGTTATAGATGCGTTTGGAGGAACTGGTTGTGTTGCACATATGTTTAAGAATAACAATAAGTGTATTATATATAATGATTTATTAAAATTTAACTATTATATTGGTCTTGCCTTAATAGAAAATTCTGAAATTTTATTGGATGATAATGATATTGATTTTGTTTTAACAAAACAAAAAAACATAAACTATCCTTCATTTGTTGCCGATACATTTAAAGAAATTTATTTTACAGATGATGAAAATAAATGGTTGGATTTTGTAATTACAAATATAAGTCTTATAAAAGATAAATATAAACAGGCTCTAGCTTATTATGCATTATTTCAATCTTGTATAATCAAGCGCCCATACAACTTATTTCACCGTAAAAATTTATATATCAGAAACGCAGATGTTAAAAGGAGTTTTGGAAATAAAGTCTCTTGGGATACATCATTTGATTTTTATTTTAGAAAATTTGTAAATGAGGCAAACAAAGCTGTGTTCTCAAATGGTTGTATGAATAAGTCTGAAAATAAAGATATTTTTGAGTTAGATGCTAATGCAGATTTAATTTATATAGACTCCCCTTATATTTCTCAAAAGGGAATTGGGGTGAATTATTTAGATTTTTATCATTTTTTAGAGGGGCTTACAGAGTATAATTCGTGGCAACAAAAAATTAATATCAATTCAAAACACAAAAAAATAAATTCAATGCCAAATGTTTGGAATGATAAAGACAAAATAGAAAAAGCATTTGATAATTTATTTAAAAAATATAAAAACTCTATTCTTGTTGTTTCATATAGAAATGATGGTATTCCGTCTATAAGTAAATTAATCGAATTATTGGCTAAATATAAAAAAAGCATAGATGTAAAGCAATTAGATTATAAATATGTTTTGAGTTGTAAAGATTCAAGAGAAATTCTGATTATAGCAAAGTAGTGTGTCAGAATATTATGTGGGAGTGTAAAAGGCGGAATCAAGCTGCATTTGCAGCTTGATTCCGCCTAATTTTCAAAAACAAGCAAAGGAAGCAATGCAACGTTAAACCTCTTTTTGACGAGATAGCTGATTTTAGAAAAAAGGATTGATTTCAGTTCGCGCGGCCTACGAGGAGTGCGATAAAAGACGACAAAGATGGTATATTTGGAAATAGAAGATAAAGATTTTGATGCATTGCAAGAATGGGAATTATAAAAGAAAAAATTGTTTAGCGGTATTGATTTTTGCAGGTCGGCTCCTGACGATGATTTTAAGGAAGACCTCGTTAGGGAAGTTATAATCGCCTATACTTAAAGAACTTGGATATAAGCGAAGAAAACATAGTTCGTAGTAAAATTTTATGCCATACATTCTAAAAATTAGCAGTAAAAAGAAAGCGATAAATCCCGACTTTGACAGTTTTGGAAAAGGACGAAAGAAGAAAGTGATTGAAAAAGCCAACCACTATGGACTTACGCCCGTAGCTTGGAATTAGCTTTGCAAGCTCTGCTTGCCCCAAGTCTTCTTTTTCCTGATATTTTACATATCATTTATTTTATCATTCCCTCTCGGAAAAAAATACTTGGGGGAGGGGGGCTTTTTCTTCTACGGGCTTACGCACGTAGTTTCCATAAGGTATATGGTTATGAAAAGATAAATCATAAAAACTACTTGCCCATCCGGACGTTAGCCCGTAGAAAAAACAGACCTCAAGCAAAATTTTTCCGACAAATTGTGTAAAATTATAGAATAGAAATAAGAAAATATGCGCTTTTTGCGTATGGGTGCCAACACCATATTCTTTGGGTAGCCAACAAATGATAGATATAAAACTACTGGTAGGCGCTTTCAGACGAAACTTGTGTGCTTAATTGGGCATATAAGCCTCTGGGCTTTGATGAAAAAACTAAGGTAATGACTGACTTTGTCCTTTTTTTAAATATGTAAATTTTAGGAAAAAACGAGTCGGAGAAACATATCGGGAAGGCAAGTCTTGAACCCACAAGCCAATTACACTTCTTCCCATCTAAATTCAATAACTTTTATATGTTCTTTTAATTTTTGTAATGCCCTTGCTCTAGGGCTTATAGAGTTTTTTTCTTCAAAACTAAGTTCTGCTAAAGTCTTTCTATATTCTGGAATGTAAAATAAAGAATCATGTGCAAATCCATTATCACCAGCTCCATTATCTTTTATTATACCAGATATTTCTCCATCGAACAATGATATTTTCCATCCAGGACTTGAAATTGCAACTACAGTTCTGAGTTTTGCTGTTCTTTTTTCCTCTGGAACTCCTTCTAACTCTTCAAGCAACTTTTGATTACTATCATCATAAGAACAATCTTCTCCTGCA